>JAWDMO010000008.1:0-30239 GCA_046536535.1 Nitrososphaeria archaeon | reverse complement strand
GGGCAGGGTGGGAGCCACCCGTAGCGCCTGTGGAGCTCCGCCCTCTACCCGTGGCCCTCGGCTACGGGCAAGGTGGGGCCGTGAAGCAGGAAGCCTCACCCTTTAGGGTGGGGTAGCTCACGTACAGATGTATTATGTGGTATCCCGCCGGATGACTCCGTTTCGTTGGGGGGATTGGATCGACGATCCCTTGGGGGCGCTCCGCTCGACACGTCGCCCGAACAGGGGATGTGCATGATGAAACGACGCCCGCCGGACTTCGCTAACGCTTTTAACGACCCGGGATGGCGCTCTCTCCATGGGAGTCCCCGCGCTGAAGGATCTGGAGGAAGACGTCAGGCGCATCTGGGAATCCGAGGACGTGCGGAGGGCGCTCGCGTCCCGCGGCGGCGAGGTCGAGGGATTCGTCGAGGGACCCCCCACCATGAACGGCGAGCCGCACGTCGGCCACCTGAGGGGGAGGATGCTGAAGGACGTCTGGTTCAGGCTGGAGACTATGAAGGGGAGGAGGGTCGTGTTCAGGGCCGGCTGGGACACGCAGGGGCTGCCGGTCGAGCTGCAGGCGGAGAGGGAACTCGGGGTGGCGGGCAGCAAGGCCGAGGTCCTCAGGAGGGTTCCCGTCGAGAGGCTCGTGGAGAAGAGCAAGGAGATAGTCCACAAGTACAACGAATCCTGGAGGAGGGCGGACAGGCTCCTCGGGATGATGTTCGACTACGATCGCGCCTACTGGACGTACAGGGATGAATATATAGAGCGGGAATGGCAGTACCTGAGGAAGGCGTGGGACACCGGTATCCTGGGGGAGGGATATCGCGTGGTGGCGTACTGCCCGAGCTGCCAGACGTCGCTGAGCCACAGCGAGGTCGCCTCCAGCTACGAGGTGCTGGACGACCCATCAGTATACTATAAGGCGAGGGTCGCGGGCGCCGGCGCGAATACGTATCTAATCGTGTGGACCACGATGCCGTTCACGGTCGTTACCGATGAACTCGTGGGCGTGAACCCGGACGCCACCTACGCGTATGTAGACGTCGGCGGCGAGGTCTGGATAGTTGCCGAGGGGAGGATGGCCGAGCTCGGGCTCGAGGGGAAACCCGTGCTGAGGAGGGTCCCGGGGAGGGAACTTGAGGGCATGAAATACGAACCCCCGCTCATGGAGGAGGTCCCGGGCCAGGGCAGGCTCGCCCGGGAGGGGCGCGTCCACTTCGTCGTCGCTGAGGGATTCGTGGATCCCACGACCGGGAGCGGGATAGTGCATCTCTCGCCGGCGAACGGGGAGGAGGACTTCGAGGTGGCCAGGAGGAGGGGGCTTCCGGTCTTCAATCCGATAGACGACCAGGCGGTGTTCACCGAGGATGCGGGTAAGTTCTCGGGGAAGTTCGTCAGGGATGCGGACGCGGAGGTCATCGAGGAACTGAGGAGGAAGGGGCTCCTCGTGAGGGCCGGCAGGATAGAGCACGAGTATCCGGTGTGCTGGAGGAGCGGGCACAGGCTCGTGTTTGTGGCGAGGCGCGAGTATTACTACTGGGTGGATAGGATAGGGGAGGCCGCCCTCAGGGCCGCGGAGAAGGCCGAGTACTACTATCCTCAGACCAAGAACAGGTTCCTGGAGATAATAAAGGAGGCGAGGCCCTGGTGCATAAGCAGGGAGAGGTACTGGGGAACCCCTCTCCCGATATGGGTCTGCGATAGGTGCGGCCACAGGTTCCTCGCGTCCTCCAGGAGAGAGATCCTGGAGAACGCGCTGGAGCTCCCGGACGGGCCAAACTTCGAGCTCCACAGGCCGTGGATAGATCGCGTTGTGCTCAGGTGCCCGAAGTGCGGCGGCCCGGCGCACAGGGAGCCGTTCGTGCTGGACACCTGGCACAACAGCGGGGCCGCGCCCTACGCGTCAATGGACGACCGGGAGTTCGAGTCCCTGATACCGGCGCCGTTCCTCACCGAGGGGATAGACCAGACCAGGGGGTGGGCTTACTCGCTCCTCATGGAGCATGTGATAATGACCGGGAGGGATGCCGCGCCGTTCCGCTCCTTCCTTTTCACCGGCCACGTGCTGGACGAGGAGGGTGAGAAGATGAGCAAATCGAAGGGCAACGTGATCTACGCGCTGGACGTGCTGGGGAGGGAGCCGGTGGACGTCGTGCGCTTCTACCTGGTGTGGAAGTCGAGCCCCATAGATCCTATGAACTTCTCCGAGGGGGAGATGAGGGGAAGGCCCTATCAGGTGATGAACACGCTGATGAACCTCGCCTCGTTCCTGGAGGAGAACGGAGGATACGACGGCTACAGGTGGACGGGGGAGGGGATACGCGAGCTCTCGCGCGACCCGAACCTGGGGCCCGGCGAGAGATGGGTCATATCGAAGCTCCAGGGGCTTACGGCCGCGGCAATGGGCGCATATGAGTCCCGGAGGTTCCACGAGGCCGCGAGGGCGATCGAGCGCTTCATAATAGAGGTCCTGAGCCAGAGGTATGTCCCGCTCATAAGACAGGAGCTGTGGGATGACAGCCCGGAGACCCTCCCGAGGAGGTTCGCCATATACGGCACGCTGGCACATGCGCTGTTCCACGTCATAAGGCTCCTCCATCCGATCTCCCCGTACTCGACGGATCACATCTACGGCAGGCTCTTCTCGACGGGGGAATCGACGCTCCTGCTGGAGCGCATGCCCGGGCCGGAGCCGGACCTCGTGGACGAGGAGCTCGAGCGCGCATTCGACGCGTTCTGGGAGATAGTATCGGTGGCGAACTCTGTCAGGATGAGGGCGGGGCTCAAGAGGAGGTGGGCCCTGGGGAGGGCGTGGATACGCACGCCGGTCGAGATCCCCGGGGAGCTCGTAGAGCCGCTGAGGGCGATGCTCAACGTCAGGGAAATCGAGTTCGTGGAGGGCCCGGAGCTGAGGGGGAGGCTGGTCGCCAAGCCCGTACAGTCCGAGATAGGGAAGGTCCACGGAAGGAGAACCGGCGAGGTCGCGGCGGCCATATCGACGGCGGACCCTTGGCGGCTCGAGGGGGAGCTGCGCGCCCGGGGAACCGCCATGCTGAAGATCGGGAACGGAGACGCTATGGAGGTGACCGGGGATATGGTGGACTTCGAACTCGCCGCGGAGGAGGGGTTCGTGGGCGCCTTCAGGGATGGATATGCCGTGCTCATGGACACGAGGAGGGATGATGACTTGGTGGCCGAGGGGCTGGTGAGGGATATAGCGAGGAGGATTCAGGTGCTGAGGAAGGAGAGGGGGTACAGGCCGACGGAGGTCCTGGAGGTGGCGAGGATCGCCGGACTCCCGGACGATCTGAGGAAGGCCGTTGAGGCGAGATCTGATGCGCTCCTCAGGCTGGTCCGCGTGAAGAGGATCGAGTTCCTGGACGCGCCCGACGGAGGGGGGTGGAGGGAGTTCGAGCTGGACGGCGCGAGGGTCATGCTGGAGGTCTGAGGATTGGGATCGTTCGAACTGGAGCTCGTCAGGGATGCCCTGAGGGCAGCGGAGGATGCGGTGAGGGAATCACTGAGGGATCGCGGCAGGGAGTACCTGGGGACGCGGGGGTACTTTGGGGACGCGACGCTCGTGGTCGACAGGGCAGCGGAGGATGCCGTCCTCTCGGTGGTCGAGGGAGCCGTCCCCGATGCATATGTGGTGACCGAGGAGGCCGGGATACGCGGCGGCGAGGGACCACTCGTCCTCTTGGACCCCGTCGACGGATCCATGAACGCCAAGAGGGGGATTCCGACGTTCTCGACCGCCATCGCCGTGACGGGGAGGGGAGGAAGGAGGTACTCCGACATAGTCGCGGCCGGGATACTGGACCATGCGACCGGCGAGATCATCTGGGGCGACGGGGCCGGCGTGTACTCCGGGTGGAGGCCGGCCGTGCTCTCCGGGGTCGAGCATCTGGACGATGCGCTCGTGGACTTTCAGTCCCAGACGATAGCCGCCGACGAAGACGAGGCCCGGGGGCTCTCATCCCTCCTGAGCAGGACGAAGTACCCCCGGATGCTGGGGAGCGCCGCCCTCGGGATAGCGTACGTGGCTGTCGGGAGGGGCGACGCGTTCGTCGCGCATTACGGAGGGCTGAGGACGTTCGACTGCCTACCCTCGCTCTTTCTGCTCGAGTCCGCCGGCGGATACGTGGCGCCTCTGGGGTTCGAGCTGGACGGGGTGGAGCTGGGCTCCGACGTCCGGCTCAGGTTCGTGGCCGCGGGAACGAGGGGGCTCGTGGAGGAGATAACATCACTGCTCGGGGTCGATGCCCAGATCAGAGGTGGTAGGGCTTCCCGTTGACCGCGATCTCCGGGACACGATCCCTGTACTTCGACAGAAATTCCAGATCCCTGTTCCTGTCCCTAAGCTTGTCGGGCAGCATGTGGGGGATCTCCTCTATCACCGGGTACCAGCGACCGCACTTGGGGCATATGAGGACCCCGTTGACTATCACATGCTTCATGCAATCCGAGCAGTTGGACACATAGGCCTTCCGGTCCACGCCCTCCATGCTCGATCCCCTGAAGGCGCACGTGAGCTCGCAGGGTGCCTCATCCAGCTTCGCGTCCACGTCCTCGATCCTCTCGTCGAAGACGCGCAGCTCCAAGGGGAAGCCCTTGCACATAGGACACGCAAGCACGTCGAGCAGCCAGTACCGCACGCGCGAACCTCCGTCGATCTCCCTTAAAATGGCTCCCACGGCTGACACCGCCTGCAGCCGAAGGGCGTGATCGTGGATCAGCGGGCTCGGATGAGGTATGGGGGATATCTTCGGGAGTACGTCGCGGCGAGGAAGTCCGCTGGCATGTAGAAGGAGATAGTCATGAACGCGTTAATATAATAATATATTAATTGCACAGATCTAAGGTCCCCATGGGAGGCCGGCCAAATGAGGGACCGCTCGTCGAGAAGTTGTGCAACGCAGCGCCCTTACAGTAACTTTTTATAGGTTAGTTGGATCAGAATTAATGATAGATGCCTTGAGGAGGAATACCGGCACCCCCGTCGAGGTGGGTAGATTAGCCGGGATCGCGGTCTTGCTGAGCCTTTCGTGCGGGGGGTTCACCTGCCCCTCCTGCGGCTCCGGGTTCGACGGGGATGCGATCCCAGCCACGGCGATGAAGATGAAGGGGCTTCCCCATGGAAAGCGGGGGAGGCGCTCGGGGATGGCCGCGTCTCCGCTGACATGCCGGGAATACTTCGTTCCACACGTGAAGTTAAGCGTGCCCATGAACCGGGAAACCCCGTCCGCGCGGACGGAGCAGTTCGCATAGGGGGCATCTGATGGGTTTGTCGAGATCCAGCTGGTGGCGCTCGCACTTCGCCAGATGGTTCCTCCTCGGGGCGCTCGTCGGCGGAATATCGGGCGCTTCCGCGCTGGCACTCTATTACCTCATGGGCGCCTTTAGACGGATATTCCTCGGATCCCTCGGGTCCCTTGGCTTCCGCATGTACCCACCGTCGATCCCCGGTGACATCGACGGTGCGATCTTCCTCGCGATAGCCGCTTCCGCCGGGCTCATATCCGGGCTCCTGACAGAGATTGCGCCGGAGGCCAGGGGGTCCGGGATAGATAACACGATAGCGGCGTACCACGAGCTCGGGGGTGCGATCAGGAGGGCGGTCGCTCCGATCAAGCTACTGGCGTCCGCCGTGGTGATGGGCGCCGGCCTGAGCGCGGGGGATGAGGGTCCAATAGCGCAGACCACCGCGGGATTTGCGTCGTGGATCTCGGACTCGATGGGTCTCCGGGTGGATGAGAGGAGGGCGCTGGTCGGAATAGCGATAGGGACCGGGATAGGGACCATTTTCAAGACGCCGATAGGCGGCGCGTTCCTCGCGGCGGAGATACTCTACAGGAGGGATTTCGAGTACGAGCTGATATTCCCGGCGTTCGTCGCATCGGCGGTCGGGTACTCGATATACGGGGCGGTCACGGGATATGGGCCGCTCTTCGGATTCTACACAGCGCCGTTCTATCCGCTCCGCCTCCCGTTCTATGCGGCCCTCGGGGTCCTCTGCGGGCTCGTTGCCATCGTCTACGTCAGGGCGTACAACGCGACCGAGGATGCGTTCTCCCGGGCTAGGATGCCGCGCTGGACCAAGCCAGCCCTGGGGGGCCTCGCGACCGGCGCGATAGCGCTCGCGTTCCCGGAGGTCATGGGGACGGGGGTCTCGTGGACCGCCGCGCTCCTGTCGCCGGCCGCCGCCACCCTCTACACGGGGATAGGGCTCCTGGTCCTCGCCGCGATCCCCTTCGCAAAGATAGCGGCGACGTCCCTCACGGTGGGATCCGGGGGAAGCGGTGGGGTCTTCGCCCCGGGCCTGTTCATAGGAGCGGCGACCGGGCTGCTCTTCGGGGAGCTGATGCGCCTCACGATGCCCTCGCTGATCTCCTCCCCCGTTCCGTTCGCGATAGTCGGGATGCTGGCTGTGTTCGGGGCGGCGGGGAAGCTCCCCATATCCGTCACGGTCATGGTCGTCGAGATGACCGGAAGCCTCCAGCTCCTCCCGGCCGAGCTGATAGCCGTCACGATAGCGTACATAATATCGGGTCCCGTCAGCATCTACAGGGCGCAGAGGACGTCGCGCGCGGATGTCCCCGAGGTCGATGCCGGCCCGTAGCGCGCCGGCCGCGCGTGACGATCCCGGTCATGTGAGCGAGGATCCGGGGGATCGAAGGAGGCCGACGGATGGCCGGCATATCTATATACTGAATATTTTTTACTTCGACGATAATACTATGGTATCTTTAATTAAAGCCGGGCTGTGGATTCAATATCAAACATTAAATAGTCGATCGACCGGCATGTGAATCAGGGGGTGGATTGGGAGATGTTCGCCATGAGGAGGACGCGGAGGGTGCGCGACGAGGCCATCTGGGATGTGCCGACCGTCGGCAGGAACGCGGCGGTTTCCGAGGTCGCCGGAATTATCGAGGGAAGGGGACGCTGCGCGGTGGTCGTGGATGAGGGGAAGAGGCCTATAGGGATCGTCTCGAAGGACGACGTGGAGTATGCGAGGAGGAGGGGCCTCGAGGGAGCCCCCGTCTGGACGGTTATGTCGGAGGATCCGTTGACGGCCCGCGAGGACGGATCCGTGGCCGATGCGCGGAGGATCATGGAGGAGGCCGGCATGGGCTGCATGCCGGTTGTGGACTCCCGCGGCAGACTCGTCGGGGTCCTGATGGCCGGCAGGGCCGCTGCGCGCATATCAGCGGCCGTACGGGTTCCGGCCTGAGGCCGCCGTGGTCCGGATAGGGTTTGGTAAGCGCGAACGCCGTCGAAGCGATCCGTGAGGGGTGAGCCAAACTATCAAGTTAGATGAGAAGCCAGCGCCCGGGCTGGCGGTTCACACCCGGAATCGCGCCGTAATCTAACGCGAGAGGTACGTCTTTATCGCGAGCTTCACGTCGGAGGACTTCACGGTCTTCCTCCCCGCATGTGTCGCAAACTCGACGGCCCTCTTTGCTATATCGAGCCCTATATCCTCTATCGCTCCACGGAAGTCCTCTATCGCATCCTCACCCACCCTCTCCGCTCCGGCCTTCTTGAATATGCGATAAATCGCCGCTGCCCCGAAATCCGGTTCGGACATCTAATCACCGGGATTGAGCGGAGGCGCTCATATAAAGCTCTTTTGATCGAAATTCCCATTTTTTGCGCAGATCGCCGGATACGATCGCGCCGTGGCGCGCCGGCCGCGCCGGAGGGCCATGTACAGAACGTTTTTAATCACGGCATACGATGGCGTCATAATGGCAAGGCTCAGGAAGATAGCTGAGGAGATACTCAGGAGGTACCCCGACAGGTTCACGGAGGACTTCGAGCACAACAAGATCGCCCTCGAGGAGATCGCGGACGCGGAGTCGAAGTACCTGAGGAACGCGCTCGCCGGCTACATAACGAGGTATATATCGAGGACAAAGGCGGTGGCTGAGGAAGCGGAAGGGGAGGAGGCGGGGGCGGCGGCCGCTTGAGCCGCGCGCGAGCCGTCGTGCTCGGTGGGCTCGGGATACGCCTGGGGTTCGCCCCGATCAGCGACCTCAGGCCGCACGAGGATGTGCTGGAGGGGGAGGTCCGTTCCCTCGCGGAATCGATGGAGTCGGAGGGCGTCCAGTCGGATCCCATTATGGTCGACGATACGACGCTCGTGGTGCTCGACGGCGCGCACAGGCTCGCCGCCCTCAGGGCGTCAGGAGCCTCCTGGGCGTCCGTCGCCCTCGTGGACTACCGGGATCCGGGGATAATCGTAGGTCGCTGGCTCAGGTCGGTCGATCCGGCCGCGGCCGCGGATTCCGCGCGCCGCGCGGGAATGGAGGAGGTCCGCCTGTGGAGGGACGCCGCGGCCGCGGTTGATTCGCCGGGGGCACGTACAGCGCGCACTGCGGTGCTGCTGCCGTCCGGGCCATCATACCTGGGACCCGAGATGAAGCGGTGCGTGGATGCGCACAGATTCGCCCGGGAAATCTGGAGCCGCGCGCATCCCATATCCGGGCCAGGGCTGGTCGCCGATGGATACGTCGAGGCCGCGCTCGCTTCCGCCGCGGCGATCGTTTACCCGCCGACCCCCTCGAAGGACGACGTGCTGGAGGCCGCCGCGCTCGGGGATCTCTTTCCCCCGAAGAGCACCAGACACGTGTTCCGCGTTCGGCCCCTGGGGCTCGACGTACCCCTGGAGGAGCTGATGTCCCCGGAGCCCGACGTCAATTATGTGGCGGAGAGGGCGCGGCACCTCAGGGTCCTCCCGCCCGGATCGAAATTCAGGGGCAGGATATACGAGGAACGGACGGTGATCCTGGGGTGGGGACTGTAGTCGCGTTCGCGCGCGCGGTGCGATGTTCCGCCGTCCCGGGGTCCTGGCCCCCGGGGTGCACCGTGCAGGTTGTGCCCTGCTCGCTCATGCCAGGCGTCGACTTCGCGCTGATGGCGGCCGCTCAGGCTCGCGAGTCCAGGAGGAGGGGGATATGCGTGGCCAGGAACGCCGAGGTGGATCTGCTGCTGAGGCTCCTGCGCACCGACCGGATAGAGGGGGCGCTGGACGCCGTCCGCTCAGCCCCGCGCGGCGACTGCTGCGTGCTGGCCGGGTACGGGGGACCGGAATGTGCGCGGCTGGCCGCATCCCTGCCGGATCCCGCGGAGCCCATCGAGTGGAGCGAGGGGGACTGGGCGCTGTCGGTCGAGGAGTCGGCCCTCGTCGGGTCCCGCCCATCTCCTTGTGAGCGAGTTCTCCACGCCCAGGAGATCCATGACCCTCCCGACGACCGAATTGATGAGGTCGTCGACAGTCCTGGGCCTCCCGTAGAATCCGGGCGACGCCGGCATCACCACGGCCCCGGCGGACGACGCCCTGAGCATGTTCTCCACATGTATCGTGCTCAACGGGGACTCCCTCACGAGGAGCACAAGCCTCCTCCTCTCCTTCAGGTGCACCATCGCGGCCCTGATCAGCAGGTTGTCCTCCATCCCATGCGCTATGGCGGCGAGCGTCCTCATGCTGCAGGGCGCCACCGCCATGCCATCGGTGCGGAAGCTTCCGCTGGAGATGGGCGCGTCCAGCCGGTCCTCCCCGTAGATCTTGGCGCCCGCCAGCGCATCCTCCAGAGGCGCGTCCAGCTCGTATCTGGACGTGATACGCGCAGCGTCGCTCACGACCGCGTGTACCTCGTGCCCCGCCGATACTAGCGCCCGGACCAGCCTCGCCCCGTAGACGGCGCCGCTGGCGCCGCTGATCCCCACGACGTAACGGCCCAAGTCGGCCTGGATACGGCGGCCGGCCTTTAAAGGGTGCCGGAGTCGGCGCCGCTGGAGGGCTGGCGCCGCGCGATGCATCTTCCTCGCTCGGGCGAATTACAATAAAATTTATATCATATTGAATTCTATGTACAATCGTGAGCGATCATCTGAACCGAATCTATCCGGGCGCCCTCGTCGGCTGGATAATGGACGCGTTCGATCTGAGCATGCTGTTCCTCTTAGTGCCGGTGCTTGCTGACGTCTTCTTTCCGGCGAAGTACGGCCTAGCGATAGTCGGTACCTGGAGCATATACACGATGACGTTCGTGTTCAGGCCCGTGGGCGGCGCCGTGTTCGGCAGGCTCGGGGACCTCATAGGCAGGAGGAACACGATGGTAATCACGCTGACCGGCCTGGGGGCCGTGGTGTTCCTCACGGGGTTCCTCCCCACATACGAGCAGGTGGGGGTGGTGGCGCCGATACTGCTCTTCGTGCTGAGGGTGCTGACCGGGACGTTCGCCGGTGGCGAGTACGGCAACAGCGCCGCGATACTCGTGGAGTCCGTCGAGCGCGGCAGGAGGGGGCTCTGGGGCGCGCTGCTCCAGATAGGGTACCCCATAGGGTACACGCTGGCCGCGTCGACGTTCCTCGCGCTCCACTACGCGTTCCCGGGCGTGCAGTTCGCCTCGGTGGGATGGAGATGGATGTTCTGGCTCGGGATAATACCTGCGTTCGTGGGCCTCATAGTGAGGCTCGCGATGCCGGAGTCGGCGCTCTGGCAGAGGACCGTGAAGGAGAGGGGGGTCAACAGGGCGCCGTTCACCACAATACTCAGGAATCCCGCGTATCGCCTGGGGATGATCTCCGGCGCGCTCGCCATGACGGGCATAGCCTGGGTCTACGGCCTGACACTGGGATTCTACCCGACCGTCCTCTCCTATCACGGGTTCCTCCAGTTCCCGTACTTCCTCTACGTCGTCATAGTTGCAATCCTGGTCTCGCTTGCAGGATACCTGATATCGGGAGCGCTGAGCGACCGCGTCGGCAGGAGGAACACGATGATCGGGTTCTCAATAGCCGCCCTGGTCGCCGCGGTCCCGATCGCATATCTGATAATGGAGCGTGCGTACGGCTTCTACGGCACCATGGCAGCCGCGAGTGTCCTGGCGTTCCTGACGACCGGCATCTACGGCGTCATCCCCGCCTACCTCTCTGAGAAGTTCTCCACGGACGTCAGGAGCACCGGCGTGGGTTTCTCGTTCAACGGCGGGTTCATAATCGGCAACTGGAGCACCGCCATCCTACTGCTCCTGACGTCCATGACCAGCACCGCATTCTACGCGTATTGGGGTGCCTTCATAGTGGTGGGCGAGCTGTTCGTACTAGCGTCGGCACTGGCGTCATCGGAGACCAAGGGCGCGGAGCTCGGCTAATGCATCACTGGGGGGTGATCGCCCCGGCTAGGCGGGGCGGCGACAGGGTCGAATCATCACCCGTTAACTTCCCGTGGGCGTCAGCTTCCAACCCGCTGCTGACCCGGAGGGGCCGCCGGGCCCGATAAGTCCGGTCTCAGGCGTCTCCCCGGGGATGGGAGTGCGGGACGAACGGCAGTGCGACCCAGCGATCCATACAGCGACATTCTTGGGCCGCGCGGCGCCTCCAACGTCACACTTAAATCGACGATCCCCCGCGGATGGTGCGCTCCGGTAGTATAGACCGGCCAAGTATGCCGGCCTCTCGAGCCGGTGACCCGGGTTCAAATCCCGGCCGGAGCACCACACGCGTGGGACTTTACACGAACATGTTAATTTTGAGGGTATTTTGACCGTTTTCAACGCCACTTTCGGGGAGTTCCCGCCCGACGCGTGGTGCCAGGAACAAAAATAAGAACCACCGTATTCGCACCCCAATACGTGCCCGGGGACTGGAGGGGCTCCGTGAACGTGGGGGCGCTGTCCGCGGAGTCGCGGCGCGCGCTCCTGGAGGTAGTGAGGGGGAAGCTGGGCTGGTCCGGCGCGCTGGCCGCGCTCGGGATATCGAGGGCGGCGCTCTCGCGCTATCTGCAGGGTTAGCGCTCCGTCCCCGTCGATGTCGTGGGGAGACACCCGGGCAGCTGGGGGCATCGAGTTCCTCTCGGCGGACCACACGCCGGGAGGCTCAGGGCGGTCGGGATCCTTGAAGGGAGAAAGTCCGTGGGCATTTGTTGCTCTAACGGATGATAGCGGCCGCGTAGCGTTTCGGGGAGCATGTTTCGCGCTTCTCATGAAGTGCCCTCGGGGGCAATGCTCCGGCAAGATTAATTCCGGCCCAGGTCCCGGGGCGGCCATGGCGAAGCCGCCTGCGAGCTCCCTGAGGAAGTACGTATTCCCCCGGTACGGCACGAGGAGGGATGATGTGGTCTCCGGCCCTGGCGTCGGCCTCGACGTCGGAATAGCCAGGGTTGGTGGAGGTAAGGTCATCGTGTCGCATTCCGACCCCGTACACGGTGCGGTGAAACACGTCGCATGGTTGGCTGTTCATGTAGCATCAAATGACGTCGCGACCGCTGGTGTCCTCCCCGCGTGGATCCTCCCAACGATCCTCATGCCTCCATCCTGGGACGAGTATATGCTGGATGAGCTCACCTCACAGGTGGACTCCGCGGCCCGGGAGCTGGGGGCCGCGGTCATAGGGGGCCATACAGGGGTGGTGGACGGCATATCACGCCCCCTCGTGGTCGTCACCGCGATAGGTCTGGGCGATGAGGGGAGGGTGGTGACCGCGGCCGGCGCCCGCCCCGGGGACCTTATCTACATGACGAAGTGGGCCGCCCTCGAGGGAACCGCCATCCTGTCCGAGGATTTCGAGGACGTCCTCCTCTCGAGGGGCGTCGCCGCCGCCTCGCTCGATTCCGCCAAGGGCCTGATGGGGATGGTCAGCGTGGTCCCGGAGGCATCGTCGCTGGCCTCGGCCGGCGCCGTTCACGCAATGCACGATCCCACGAGGGGAGGGATAGCGGAGGGCCTCGCCGAGATGGCCGTCGCCTCATCAATGCGCTTGGAGGTATGGGAGGAGAAGATACCAATTCTCGACTCCACGCGTGAGTTCGCCTCGGCCCTCGGCTTCGATCCGCTCTGGATGATAAGCAGCGGCGTCCTCCTCTTCGCCTCGCCTCCGGACGCGGGTGATGCAGTTGAAGGAGCCCTCCGCGGCGTGCCGCACGCCGAAATAGGGACGGTAATCGGCCCCGGCCCGCGCGTCGTGATCCACAGGGTCAATGGTGCAGATGAGATTATAGACGACGTGCATCCTGAGAGGGATGAGCTCGCTCAGGTCTGGAGGAAAAATCCGAGGACAGTCGGCTAGGGATCAGCCCTGCTAGGCATCTCTGCCACCATGGCCAAGGCAACAGTCACTGCTCAGATCGAACATAAAACCTCCCGCAAGGGGGCTATCCATCCCCCACCTCACGGAGGGGGACTTCCGCGCTCCCTTAAAACCCCCGGGCCCGTTGAAGAGGGGGACTTCTCGCTTGTACAGTTAATTATGGGGAGGCCGGACCTACTTCCCGATGGACGTCGTGGCGGAGCTCAGGAGAGCGCTCGGCGCAGCATATGTGCTGACGGCGAAGGAGGACCTGATACCCTACGCGAGGGACGCATCCTACTTCGAGGGCCCCCTGCCGCTCGCCGTCGCTATCCCCGGAAGCGCGGAGGAGGCGGCCGAGGTGCTGAGGATAGCCGACGACGCGGAGGTGCCGGTGGTTCCGCGCGGTGGGGGCACGTCGGTCACCGGGTCTTCCCTGCCGGTGGAGGGCGGGATAGTCGTGAGTACGTACAGGATGGGCGCTATCGGGGAGGTGAGGCCCGAGGACGGCTACGCGATTGCGGGGGCGGGCGCGAGGCTGGGCGAACTGGACGAGTCGCTCTCCCGCGCGGGCTTCATGTATCCGCCGGATCCCTCCAGCTCCTCCGCGGCCACGGTGGGGGGATCCATAGCCACGAACGCCGGCGGCCTCAGGGGCGTGTCCTACGGGAATACCCGGTGCTGGGTGATGGGGTTGAGGGTCGTCCTCCCGGGCGGGAGGATCATGTGGGCCGGAGGCAGGGCGCTCAAGAGGTCCGCCGGATACGATCTGGTATCGCTGTTCCTGGGGAGCGAGGGAACGCTGGGGTTGATAACCGACGCAATACTCAGGATAGCGCCGAGGCCAGAGGCCGTCGGAAGGGCGGTCGCGCACTACGGTGATCTGGAGATGGCCGCCGCCGCGGTGGCCGAGCTCAAGAGGAGGGGGCTGCCCCTCCTCACCGCGGAATTCCTGGACGGTCCCTCGCTCAGGGCCGTGGGTGAGGCGTTCGGGATCACGGCGCCGGCGGGCGCCGAGTACATGCTCATGGTGGACGTCGCGTCCACGCGCGAGTCCGTGCGCAGGCACTTGGAGGAGGTCGAGGCAGTGCTATCGAGGTCCTCAATATCGGTCGAGGCCACGGTCGATCCCGCGCGCATGGAGGAGCTGACGCGCGCGAGGAGGGGGCTCTATCCGGCGCTCCTCGGCAGGAGATCCCCGGGACAGCTCGTGGTGAGCATGGACGTCGTGGTGCCGCCTTCCGAGCTCGCGGCGACGATGAACGAGGTGAGGTCGGCCTCCAGGTCCGCGGGGTTCGACGCGGTGATACCGGGTCACATCGGCGATGGAAACTTCCACCCCACTATATACGTGGACCCGGGCGCGATGGATCGCGCCAGGGACCTGATAGTGGAGATCGGCAGGATAGCGCTCAGGCACGGCGGCAGCGTCTCCGCCGAGCACGGGATAGGGCTCGAGAAGAGGGAGCTCCTAGTGGAGGAGGCCGGCGTATGGTTGGACGCGATGAGGTCAATAAGGTCAGCATTCGATCCGAAGGGCATAATGAACAGGGGGAAGGTGTTCTGAGCTCCGGACCGGGCGATGCGATCGAGAACCTGAGGTCGATCGCCTCCAGGTGTGCGCTCTGCGGCTTCTGCCAGGCGGTCTGCCCGACCATTGACGCGGCGGGCTACAGAGAATCGCACGGCCCCAGGGGGAGGGTCCTGATAGCGGGCGCGCTCGCGAGGGGTGAGGCCTCATCCCTCGATCCATTCTACACATGCCTCGGATGCAGGGTCTGTTACTACGCGTGCCCGGCCGGCATAGATGTGTGGGAGGTGAGCAGGGAGGCGAGGCGCATCCGGGCGGGGACCCCGCGCGAGGACCCCTTGGCGTCGGCGATATCTTCGGCGATATCTGGGCTGGAGGATCCGCTGGGCCTCACGGAGCGCGAGATCTCCAGGTGGTCGGATGGGCTGGATATTCCCCGCCCATCCCCCGGGGATGGCCGCGCCCTACTGATCACCGGGCACATGTACCAGCTCATGCCGTACGTCGTCGGGCTATCCGGACTCAGGGGATCGCTGGGCGTCCGCCCGCTCAGGGCGTTCGCCCGCGCCGCCGCGCAGATGCCGCAACTTCTGCGGTTAGCCCGCGCGTTCGCCGATCGCCGCTCCGCCGCCGCGTACGATGGTTACCTGAGGAACATAGCCCTACTCCTCCGCGCGGCCCGGATAGAATTCTCCTACGACCCCCGGGAGCCCTATCCCGGCACCCTCCTGTACGAGCTGGGCCACGACGCGGAGTTCGCCCGCTACGCCCGCGCGTTCGCGGATTATCTGAGGGGGCTGGGGGCCTCCCGCGTCATAACGGTGGATCCGCACACATATGACCTGCTGGCGGCGGTATATCCCAGGTACGTCGAGGGATTCGGCGCGGACGTGGAGGTCCTCCACTACGCGGATCTCCTCGGAGGCCTGGAGCTGAAAAACCTTGGAATATCCGTGGCGTATCACGAGCCCTGTCACTTCGCGGTGAGGGACGAGCCGTTCACGTCCATGGGCTCCCTGCTGGGGCGCGCCGCCGAGGTCAGGTACGCGTCGCGCAGCGGCAGGAGGAACATGTGTTGCGGGGGTCCCGCGGAGCTGCTGCGCGGTGATGTGGCGGACGCGGTATCGCGGCGCAGGTTCCGTGATCTGAAGGGGACCGGCGCCGGGCTGATAGTCACCGCCTGCCCCATATGTCACGCGAACCTGGACAAGGATGGATCGGTAGTCGACGCATCGGAGGTCCTGGCGGACGCGGCGGGCGTTCGCCCGCTCAGTTCCCCATCAGGGCATCGAAAGGCGCCATCTCCTGATCGCGCGGCTCCCGATACGCGCTTCAAGCGATCGGTCCACCTCTCGACGTCCGCGCGAGAATCCATTTTTAAGCGATGGTCGCGTCCCCGTCCGCATGCTCAGGATGACGATAAATTCCCAGACCCCTCCCGTGAGGTTCAACATCACCTATCAGCAGATGATGGAGAAGTACGGGGAGCTGGATCTCCCGGTGGACATCTCCAGGCTGGATCCCTGGGACTACCAGGCCACGGTCGGCGGCGTCTCCCGCATGATGATCCAGCTCTCGGGGTTCCTCGGCATCTCGCCGATATGGGTATCCCTGGGTCCCGGATATCCGCCCTCCGTCAGGTTCGGCGATATATCGGTGAGGTACGTGGACCTCGGTCCCCGGGACCTAGCCGGGTTCACGTCGTTCAAGGAGGGCATATACGGGGAGTCCCACGGGCTCTTGAAGTATGAGTTCGACCCCCGCGACTACATCTCCTACACGGTGTACAACTGGGAGTCCGCCAAGTCGTTGCTGGACGAGCTCGATGGAACCGATGTCTACATGGTGAACGATTTCCAGCAGCTCTTGGTCGGGGGGATAATAGGCCCCTCCGCCCCCGCCGTGCTCTGGTACCACATACCGCTCGTGCCCGAACACCTGGGATCGAGGACGGCGCAGTTCCTGAGGAGGTCCATGGAGGGTTTTGACGCCACGATACTCAGCACAAGGAGGGATCTGGAGGGCCTGATAGCCCTGGGCGCGAGCGCGAACGTCAAACAGGTGTATCCATTCATAGATCCCGACTCCCTGCGCCCGGGCCCCGAATCCGCGGCGGAGAACGTGCTCGAGCGCCTCGGCGTCGGCCCGGACGAGAGGGTGGTGCTGCTGGTGGGGAGGATGGACCCGATAAAGAGCCAGGACGTCGCTGTAAGGGCGATGGCGGGCGTCGACGCGAAGCTCGTGCTAGTGGGCGACGGCAGCTTCACCAGCTCGGCGCTGGGCCACGGCAAGGCAGGGGAATGGGCCTCGCGCCTAATGTCGCTCGCGAGGGAGCTCGGGGTCGATTCCAGGGTGAAGTTCGCCGGATACCTGGGGGATGATGAACTGTACGCGCTCTACGCCAGAAGCGATGCCGTCGCGCTGACGTCGAACCTGGAGGGATTTGGCCTCACCGTATGCGAGGCCTGGAGGTTCGGCAAGCCGGTGGTCGTCAGCAGGGGCGCGGGCGTCTCGGAGCTCGTCATAGACGGGGTGAACGGCTTCCTCTTCGGACAGGGCGATCCGGAATCCCTCGCCTCCGCCCTGGGCAGGGCACTCTCCGCGGGGTCCGACGTCGGCGAGGCCGGGAGGGCCACGATGGAGCAGAGGTGCAGCCTGAGGTCGAACGCGCCGAAGCTCATGGAGATCCTGGAGGACGCGTACTCAAAGTACTCGGGGACCCGCCCTTGACGTGCAGCGCGCCGCGCATCGATCACGGGTTCCTCTCCAACGGATACGGCGCCGCCCTAATATCCAGGGATGCCTCCGTCGAATGGCTCTCAGTCCCGAGGTTCGACTCGCCCCCGATATTTTGCTCCCTCCTCGACGAGGACCTGGACTGCGCCCTCAGGATCCGCGCCGCGGACGCCGCGCCGGCCGGGAGGCGCTACATACGCGGATCACTGGCGCTCGAGACAGTCCTCAGGGCCGACGGCGGCACCGTGAAGGTGAGGGATGTGATGCCCAGGTCGGAGCCGGCCCTCATGAGGCTCATCGAGAGCGAGGTCCCCGTCGAGCTCACGGCTAACCCCATGTTCGGCCACGGACTCGTCAATCCCGCGTACGAGCAAAAGGACGATGGAGCGCTCTTCGCGGATCCGACATCGGATCAGTCCCTCGAGATCAGGATCAGGTGGTCATCCCCGCCGGCCGCGGCCGGGAGGGGCAAGTGGAGGCTGGAGCCCGGCTCCGGCCACATGATGGTCCTCTACTCCGCTGAGAGGGGATACGGACTCTTCAGCCCGAAGGCCGCTGTGTACGCGACGCCGGACGAGGCCCTCGGGTCCACGCTCAACTACTGGCGGTCCGAGCTTGGAATGAACACGATCGCCCCGCCCGGATGGGCCCGCAGGGCGTATACGACGTCCCTCGAGGTCCTCCTCGGCCTCAAATACGCTCCCTCGGGGGCGCTCGTCTCCTCGCCGACGACCTCGCTGCCCGAGTCCGTCGGCGAGGGGAGGAACTGGGACTACAGATTCGCGTGGGTGAGGGATTCGAGCGTTGCCGCAGAGGCGCTCGCGGCGGCCGGCCTCATCATAGATGCCAGGGAGGTGCTGAACTTCCTCTTCAGCGTGCTGGATCCCTCGAGCAAGCCGTTCAACTACGTGCTGTTCTCCGTAGACGGATCCCCTCCGCCCCCGGAGAGGGAGCTCGGATGGCTCTCCGGGTTCGCGTGCTCCAGGCCGGTGAGGAGCGGGAACGCGGCCGCGCTCCAGCTGCAGCTGGACATCGAGGGGGAGTTCATGGCGGCGCTCAACTCGTACTATCACGCTACGGGCGACGTCGAGTACCTGAGGGGACGCTGGTGGGCCGTGGAGTCCATAGCGAGGTACGTCATGAGGAACCGCTCGAGGCCGGACGCGGGCATATGGGAGGAGAGGGGGATCGAAAGGCATCACACCCACAGCAAGGTCATGATGTGGTACGCGCTACACGCGGCATCGGAGATGGCCAGGGACGTCGGGGAGCTCGATGAGGCCGGGAAATGGTCGGCCGCCGCCGCCTCCCTCAGGGAGTGGATACTCGAGAACGCGTGGAGCGATGCCGACGGGTCATTCGTGAGCTACCGGGGATCGCACGACGTCGACGCGTCGCTGCTCGTCATGCCCATCTATGGCTTCGTGGAGGCGGATGACCGGATGTTCGCTTCGACGCTGCAGAGGATTGAGGAGGAGCTCGTCGCCGACGGCCTCGTCTACAGATACAGGCGCGATTTCATCGGGTCGGCGAGACACCCGTTCGCGCTGGCGGGAACCTGGATGGCGCGCGCCAAGCTCAGGCTTGGCGATCGCCGCGGCGCCGAATCATATCTGAGGAAGCTCGCGTCATGCGCGAACGACCTGGGCCTGCTCGGGGAACATATAGACGCCGGGACCTGTGAGGCGAGGGGGAACTATCCTCACGTGTTCTCCCACGCGGGCCTCATACATGCGATCGCGGAGCTGGTCGCGACCTAATTCCCGGCCCCGCGCGGCAGTTCGCGCAGTATCTCCCGCAGGATCCCGCCCCTGCACGCGTCCTGCGAGTTCCCCCGGCACCTAGTGGTCACCTTCAACACGTACCCGGTCTGGTCTACCTCGTCTATACTCGTCGACAGCACCTCCTCGACCAGCTCGCACCTGGCGGCCGCGGTCGCCGCGCCCTTCAGCGCGCGATCCGGGTCCACGCCGGCCGGGACCCAGTAGCGCGCGGTCGTCACTATGGATCCCGAGTATCTCCTCAGCAGGGCCTGTATCAGCACGCTGTTCGGGACCTCGATCAGCGCGCCCTCCTCGTCCTCGAGCGCCGTGTAGAAGAGCCCTATGGACTTCACAGCGCCCGTGTAGCCGTTCAGCAGGTAGTCGTTCGAGAAGTACTTGGGGGGATACGTGGGGAAGACGTTGCTGTATTGCCACGTCACTATCGTCACGCGCTGCCCCACCTCGAGGGGCCTGGTCACCACGAGCGCAACCCCGGCTATCACGTTCGATAGCACTGTCTGGGCTGCGAGGCCCAGGATCACCGACGCGAATGCGGACCCCAGGATCACGGAACTCACGTCGACGCCCAGGGCCGCCGCGATCGCCACCCCCATGCCCGCGAACCACGTGATCGAGATCAGGTTCCTGAGCGCCGACCTGGGGCCCCGTCCCATCGCGGGGAGCCAGCGGTCGATGAGCAGGAGCACTATCCTGAGTGCCACGTAGAGGACGACGGCCAGCGCCGCGGCCGCCGTTATCCTGTAATAGTTGACCGGCACCAGCGGCACGACGTATGTTACGACGTATGCGACGGCGAGGGCAAACGCCAGGATTATGAATAATAGATATACCCTGCGCAGCTCTGCGCTCATGCGTATGTTTCCGCGTTGCGGATTATAAATATGTTAGAGGTTTGGGGGAAGCGATAAAACTCCGACCTTCAGGGGGGAGACGAATTGCCGATCGAAAAATATATGTATAGTAATGCTATAATCTCTCGTGGAAAGTCCTGCGAATAAGTCCTCCGGAGAAGGCATGCAGGATACTCCCACGACAAAACCAATCCATGACCGGTTTGGAATGCCTCCATAGCCCGCCCCAGGTGCTGTGGATAAAGGCATATCCGGATTGCGCGCGGACAGGGATGCGTGCCAGGGGAGCGCTGATACCCCCGGAGGGGCAACGTTCAGGGCGGGGACGACCTCGAAACTCAAGAATGGAGGCCATGCGAAGCGCTCCCCGACCGCGAGGGATGAGGGAGTAACGGGAAGCAAAGGTAGAGCCTCCGTCGCTTTAGCGGGGAGAGTATATCAGAAAACATGTGGGGGGCGGGAAAAACCTCCGCCCTTTCAGGGATGGGATGGGATCAGGGGCCTCGGATCCACGCGGAAGAACTCGTTCCCGGCCCCGTGCAGCGCGACGTTGGCCTTCTCGAGGATCAGCCCGTCCTCGTCCGCGACGCCAGCCCTCGCGCGGACCGCCAAGACCCTGAGCAGCACGAGGTCCATGGATCCCACCTCCACGGATCCCGCGATCCTGACCTCATAGATGGCGACCGCGCCCGCGAGCCCCGGGATGGATACCATCGAGCTCGGCTCGAGCTCGATCCCCAGTTCCGGGAGCTTATCGCGGTCCCTCCCGCTCGCCGCGCCCAGTGCGTACGCAGCATCAGCCATCTCCGGAGGGATCACGTTCAGCGTGGCCTCCGGGTTCGTCCGCAGGCACTCGCGGGTGAACGATCCCCGTCCCACGGCGACCGCAACGGTCGGGGGGTCCTCGCTCACCGGGGTATTCCAGCTGAACGGCGCCGCGTTCAGCCTTCCGCGGCACCCGGTGATCAGCACCACGGTCGGCCTCGGGTGGAGCAATCTGTAGAACTTGCCCCGATACTGCTCGAACCGCACGGTTCTGTGATCGCCGCGCGCGATAAAACCGTTCATAACCTGGTTATGAAAATCTTAAAACCGATTTACAGATGTCAGATTCCATGGGCGCGGATCTGGACGGGATCCCGTGGGGGAGGCCTCACTGGCTCGTATTCGCGTCGACGTCGGCCGGTTTCCTCCTCTGGGGGCTGATAACATCCCTGGGCTATACAATATACCCGGAATTCCACGATCCGGCATACATAGCCCTGGTGGCCGCCATGCCGCTCCTGGGCGACGTAGTTCTCTCCAGGCTCTCCGACGTTTTCGTGGGGAGGAAGCGCGCGTTCATAGCCACGATGTCCCTCTACGCCGCCGGATCCATCATCGTGGCGCTGGATGTCCTGTACGCCTCGATGAATATCGCGTTATTCCTGGTAGGATACGCGCTCGCCACGTTCGCGGTCGAGGGCGAGGTCCCGGTTTCGCTGGCGTTCATCGCCGAGGTGGCGCCATCCACGCGCAGGGAACGCGCGCTCATACTCGCCACTAACTTCGATAACGTGGGCGCGGCCCTCGCGGCTGCGATCGCGTTTCTCGCCTACGGCTCTACGTCATCATATTCGGCTGAGGCCCTCTCCATAGTGGGCGCGGCCCTCGCGGCCCTCGCGGCGGTCGCGGTAATAAGGTCCATGATGCCGGAATCGGTCAGGTGGCTTCGCGCAAAGGGCCGCGCGGCCGATGCGGCAGCTGAGGAGTCCAGGATGGGCGTCCCCCGCTCCGCGTCCCCCGCCAAATCCGTCGAGCCTACGGTCGGATTCCTCGGGAGGTACTCGTTCCTCGCGGCGCTGGGGATCTCCCAGTATCTCACATATGGCCTGATGGCGTTCGTCGTGGCCGACTACTTCTTCTCCGGCGAGTCGCTCAACCTCGTGGTCCTCGTGGCGAACGCCGCCGCGGCGCTGGCCGGCGCGGCCGCATCGCTCGTGGCGGAGCGCATCGGCTCCGTGAGGTTCGCGCTGCTGTCGTACGGAGGGGGCCTCATCGCCATGGCGCCCATCGTGGCGTGGGCGCTCTATTTCCCCGTCACATGGGCGTTCTATCCGCTCCTCGCGCTCAACATGGCGTTCAGCGAATTCGCGTGGGCCACCAGGATCGTGTACGAGCCCGCCCTCTTCCCGACGGAGCGCAGGGCGTTCATGGTCGGCCTCGTGAGGGTCGTACCAATAGCGGCGTACTCCGCATCGGCGTATCTCACGTCGTCGATGAGCGAGGCGGCATTCCTCGCCTACAACGCCGCCCTGTGGGCCCTGGGAGCGGCCGCCTCCACGGCATGGCGGTTCCTGGGATACGACGTATCGATGGCCCCCCTGGAGCTCACGGGATCCCCCCCCCCCGTCGCGCCCGGGTCTAGCTCTCGATGAGCCCCACGATGCCTCCCACGAACGAGAGGATCGATCCTATCACGAATCCCCAGAAGATCGGGAACGCGATTATCGAATATATCAGGAGCAGCACATAGCCGGTCCTGGCCCTTCCCGGATCCTGCGACTTGGCTATCGAGAGCCCGATGCCCCCCACCGCGAGCACCGCGACCGAGAGCATGAGCCATGCCGGGAAGAGCAGGAACTCGATGGGCCACATCGGCGGCAGAAGTATCATCAGCGTGAAGTGCGCCAGCCCCAGCAGGAACGCCAGCACGCCGAG
Organism: Nitrososphaeria archaeon; assembly: GCA_046536535.1. Taxonomy (GTDB): domain Archaea; phylum Thermoproteota; class Nitrososphaeria; order Conexivisphaerales; family Conexivisphaeraceae; genus Conexivisphaera. The sequence continues at coordinate 7,575 of JAWDMO010000008.1, read as the reverse complement.
AGCGAATCCTATCGCGCCCATGTAGAATCCGAGCCCCTTCGCCAAGGCGCGTTCGTTTCCTATCTTATACTATTAATGTTATCGCGCGCGGCGCCTCGCTATGCAGTACGCCAGCCCCGACGCCAGGGCCCCGGCCCCCGTCGCGAGGAACGCGTACGGAATTCCGGGCAGGAGCGCCCACGCGGCGATCCCTGATGCCCCGGCCCCCGCTAGGATCCCCGGCAACAGGCAGCCGAGTCCCCTTCCGGGGTCCCCATCGTCCTCCTTCAGGTATTCCTTGATCAGCGTGGGCAGCTCCAGCGCATCTTCCAGGGACCTCGCCAGCTTCCTCACCCTCCTCATTATCTCCTCCCTGTACATCTCGGCCTCCACCCCCTCCTCCCTGAGCGTAGACGAGAGAATTGGGAGGAACTTGAACTCCGGGTCCAGCCTCTTGCACACGCCCTCGAGCACCACGATCATCCTCACGTAGAGCACGAGATTCCTCGGGAGCCTGAACGGAAACCCGTGGATTGCCCGGCCCGCGGCCCTCAGGAGCTCCTGCACCTCCGCCTCGGCGGCGATCCCCTCCCCCCTGGCCTCCTCGAGCATCAGCTCCACGGCCCTCCTCAGGAGCCTCCGGTCCGCCCCGGGCTGCACGGCACCGATGTCGGTCAGCGCCTCCACCGCCCACTCCGAGTCCCCCTCGACTATCGCCCTGTAGAGCCTCACGAGCGATATCCTGGTCTTCCGGTCGAGCCTTCCCGCCATGCCGAAGTCGTAGAGTATGATTCTCCCGTCCTCCGCGACCGAGATGTTGCCCGGGTGGGGATCCGCGTGGAAGACGTCCCCGCTCAGGACCATCCCCATGAAGAGCCTCGCAACTCTGCCGGCGAGCCTCCTCCGATCGATCCCCGCGGCATCGAGCGCCTCCACGTTCGTTATCTTGATGCCGGGCAGGTACTCCATGACCAGGACCCTCTCGGTTGAGACCTCATGGATCACCTCCGGGATCATTATCCCCCTCCTGGATATGGACGCCGCTATTTGCTCCATATTGGATGCCTCCATCCTGAAGTCCAGCTCCTCATAGGCGGTCCCCTCCACCTGATCGAGCGCTGATCTCAGCGAGAATCTGATCGATGGATCGAGGATCCATCCGAAGTACCTGATGAGGGTCCTGAGGGCCGCCGAGTCCTCCTCCACGCGCTCCCTTGCGCGCGGCCTCTGCACCTTCACCACCACGTCCCTTCCTCCATACCTGGCCCTGTACACCTGGCTCAGGCTGGCACCGGAGATCGGGGTCCGATCGAACTCATCGAAAACATCCTCCACGCGCCTTCCCAGCTCCGACTCTATCAGGGGCTTCACGCGATCGAACTCCTCGGGCGGGACCTCGTCCTGTAGCCTGGAGAACTCCGCTATGTAGGGGTCGGGGAGGACGTCCGGCCTCACGGAGAGGATCTGGCCGAGCTTTATGAAGAGCGGGCCCAGCCCTATGAACGCGTCGACAGCCCGCGCGGCATGCCTCCTGTATCTCTCCGCGTCGACGCGCCCCCTGTTCCTGCGATATCTGGAGTCGTCCAGGGAGAACCGAAGGGCGATGGGGGCCAGCCTGACGGCCAGCTCCAGCGTCCTCAGTCGTCCGCCGGCCATTCAGCGCCCCTTCCGGGACGCGTACAGTGTGACCTCCAACAGGAGGTGCAGAACAGGGTGTTCCCTCGGATCAAAGACATCGAAGTGCAGTTCGTAGAAGTCATCGTATTCGCGCACGTGGAGCCCCATCGGCCCCCTGTACTGAGCCCTCGCCCCCTCCGGAAATCCGAGCAGGGTCTTCTCGAACCAAGGCGGAAGGCCCGCCATCACATCCTTGTCTATCCTTATGCCGCGCAACTCACTCCACTTTGACGCTCCTCGCGCCCTTCACCGGTATCCTGACGGTGAGTACCCCATCTTCATATTTGGCGCCCACCTCTCCCTCGGGATCCGGGGGGATCGGGAGCGGCACGACCCTGTGGATCCTCATCGGCCTCTGCTCCCAGTAGTAAACGGCGCCCTCCGGCGCCTCCCTCCTCGCAGCTATCGTGAGCACCGATCCATTGAGGGTCGTCTTTATCGTGGACTTATCGAATCCCGCCATGTCGGCCACTACCACGAGCTCCGATCCATCCTCGTATATATCGATGGGGGGCATCACGAGCTCGAAGAATGCCCTCGACCGGGAGCTGAGCTCCCTCGCGAATTCCCTCGAGAAGTATTTTGCCACATCGCTCATACGAGTTTCAAGGGCATCCATAATAATATAGATTTCGCCCATTCCCATCGGTTTGGCCTTACCTGACCAACACCTCCCCCAAACCCCTAACTCCTTATAAGGGGGAGCCGGATAGTATGTCCGCATGATACCGCTCCCCGCCGCCATCCAACCGTATGGCCCGCTCATACTGATAGTGCTGGCGTTCGTCGACGGGCTGCTCTTCGGCCTCGCGATAAAGAAGGCGATCGTGTCATTCATCATATTCATAGTAGCGGTGATACTGGGAACGTACATCGGCATCTCCCTCCCGGGGATGTCGGCATCCGCCCTAACGGCGAAGGTCGCCTCACTGATCGCGCACTGGATCTCCAGCGCCCCCGCGATCTTCTCGGGCGTTTCCATCTTCTTCATAATAGGGATCGCGATAGGCATCTGGAAGGGTTGATAATGTCGATCTCGGAGCTCCGGGGCCACAAGTACATACTGCTCACCACCTTCAGGAAGAATGGCACCCCGGTTCCCACGGCTGTCCTCTTCGCGCTGGACGGAGATAGAATCCTGGTGCATACATCGCTTTACTCGGGCAAGGTGAAGAGGCTCCGCAGGAATCCGCGCGCCCTCGTGCAGCCATCCACGATCCTCGGGAAGCCCCTCGGCCCACCGCTGGAGGTCGTCGGCCGCATCCTGGAGGGCGATGAGGCCGCGCGCTCGGCGGCGATCCTCAGGAGGTGCTGCTTCGAGAAGAGGGTCAGCATGTGGCTGGATAAGCTGCGCCGCTCCCCTCCGGCATATCTGGAATTCGTTCCAGCGGCAATGGACGCGGGATCCTAGCGCGTCCGGGGCGAGCCGAACACATAGGACATTTTCACCATCGCCGGAATACGCGGTCCCCGGGTCCGAATGGCTATGGAGCCGCGGCGGTGGACCTGTGGATCAACATCGTTGCGGGCGGCGTCGAATGGCTCCTCCACAGGAGGATTGTGACGAATGGGCGCCAGGCGCCACATATACCTCGAGAGCTCGAGAGCGGGATGTTCGGGGTCAATCGGAGGCGGACGCCGCGAGGAATCGTGAAGTTACATATCAGATATTGCGCGGGGGAATCAGCTGCCCTCAAGTAAATTATCAATTTCATCGAGTAGATAGAAATAATCAGCTGCCCATTTCGTTGATTCAATATAATTATACACAACGCCGTCCTTTGTCCATGAAACAGCCACGGATCCCACCTTTCCCGCGTACTTCCTGAAGGACTCGAGTCTTTTCTTGAGATCCCTGGCTACGCCCTCCGGCGCTTCCCCGGAGAGGGATTCGATATCGGATTTACTCTCATCTATGTCATCGTCATCCAGCACGAATCCGTTAATCACGACCATCGGGACGCCCAGGTCCTTTGCCAGCCTTATGAACTCGGCATAATCGCCGTGTTCATTATCCCAGTAGGCCATCGGCGCCAGCTGCTCGTCCATGAAACCGTAGAAAACGCTCAATCCGAGCGATCTGGCCTTGGCCGCGAATCCATCTATGTTGATTTCCTCTATCATATTCGCGCGGAACCGGGTATTATATAAAAGCCTTGCGCGGCGCCGCCGCGGCGAACCGCCCGGTCGCTGAGCGCGGATCTCGATCCCGGGGCCCTGAGCTTCAGGTTTGCCCGATATGGCATCCCCGGTACAGGATTGATACATGCAGCGTCCATCGGTTATCGGGAAATGCCTAAATATCGTATTCGATATCAGGTACGATATGATACCCATGCCCAGGAGCTATCACGGGCACGGCGCCCTGAGGGGCATCGTGCTGTGGATCATAAGCCAGTCCCCCTCGAGCGGTGCGGAGATAATATCCGCGGTCGAGAAGATGTGGTGGGGGCTCTGGAGGCCTTCGCCCGGCGCCGTCTATCCCCTGCTATCAGCGATGGCCAGCGATGGGTTGATCTCCAGGAGGCCGGACGGCAGATACGAGATAACCGAGCTCGGGAGGAGGGAGCTGGAGGAGGGCTACTGGGTCCCCCAGAGGAAGCCCATGAGCGTGGACGTGGCGATAGAGGAGCTGGACGGCTACGTCAGATACCTGGAGGAGATCGGGGAACCCCTGGGCGACCGCGCGCCCAGGATAGCCGGGATAGCCGAGAGGCTCAGGAGGCTGGCTGGCAATGCCTGAGCCCGAGGGCGCGATATCCGCGGTGGGCCTCACCAAGGTATACAACGGCAAACTGGTGGCCGTGGACCACATAGATCTGAGGATAGAGGAGGGCGAGGTCTTCGCGCTCCTCGGCCCGAACGGTGCGGGGAAGACGACTACGATAGGAATGCTGACGACCCTCGTGAGGCCCACCGAGGGCAGCGCCAAGGTGGGCGGATACGACGTCTCCTCACAGCCGGAGATGGTCAGGAGGGCAATAGGGGTCGTCCCCCAGGAGTACACCGCGGACGAGGACCTCACGGGATGGGAGAACCTGACGTTCATAGCGAGCCTCTACGGGATCCCGGGCGACGAGGGGAGGAGGAGGGCGCAGGAGCTCCTCGACATGGTCGAGCTCTCCAGGTTCGCGAAGACGAAGGTCGAGGCCTACTCCGGGGGCATGAGGCGCAGGCTGGAGATAGCCATGGGCCTCATAAACTCGCCGCGCATACTATTCCTGGACGAGCCCACCCTGGGGCTGGATGTCCAGACGAGGACCGCCATATGGTCCTACATAAGGAGGTTGAAGGACGAGTACGGAATGACGATACTGTTCACGACGCATTACATGGAGGAGGCCGACTCATATGCCAGCCGTATAGCGATAATGGACAGGGGGAAGGTGGTGAGGATCGGGACCCCCAGGGAGCTGAAGGACAGCATAGGAGGGGACGTTGTGACGCTGGCGGTGGACAGCATGGCGGCCGCGGAGGAGGTCCTGCAGTCCGCCGGCATAGATGCCAAGGAATACGATGGATCGCTCGTCTTCAAACTCAAGGACGCATCCACAGCGCTACCCGAGATCCTCAGGGCGCTGATGAGTTCGGGGATCCAGATAAGGAGGATGGAGGTGAGCGAGCCGACGATGGACGAGGTCTACATGGAGTACACCGGGAGGAGGTTGAGGGACGCCCAGGCGTCCTCCGAGGAGGTGTTCGCGATGAGGGCGACGCTCAGGAGGGCCAGATCATGAGCTCCAGGCACTACGGGCCGCTCCATGGGATCTGGGCGATAGCGAACAGGGAACTCGTCAAATGGTACAAGGTCCCGTTCATAATAGGGATGTCCCTGGTCCAGCCCATACTGTGGCTTGCGCTCTTCGGGAAGGCGATGAACTTGGGGAACCTCTTCACCTCATCCAGCCTCCAGATACCCGGCCTCAACATACCATCGCAGGTTATGGACGAGCTGGGGCGGGACATAATGCTGAAGGTCTTCGGGGTCACCAATTACTTCTCGTTCCTCGCGGCCGGGATGCTGTCGTTCATCGTGCTCTTCATGTCGATGAACAGCGGAATGACAATCGTGTGGGACAGACGGCTCGGGATACTGAACAAGCTCCTGACAACCCCCGTGCCCAGGTCCAACATAGTGATGGGGAAGTCCCTCGCCTCGGTCGTGAAGTCCCTCGTCCAGGCCACGGTTGTCCTCCTGGTGGCAGTCCTCCTGGGGATGCAGTTCAGGACTGGCCTGAACCCCCTCGACTTCCTCGGCACCTACGCAGTGCTCTTCCTGCTCTCCATGGGCCTCTCCTCGCTTTTCCTGATGCTGGCGCTCAGGTCCACCAGCTGGGAGAGCCAGATGATGATAATGAACCTCGTCAACATGCCCCTCCTCTTCACGAGCAACTCGTTCTACCCGCTGCAGATGATGCCCTGGTGGCTGCGGTCGGTCGCGATGGTGAACCCGATAACTTACTCAAACGAGGCGATCAGGGGCCTCCTCCTCGGGACGCCGGGCGTCAATCTGTACCTCGACTTCGCCTACCTGGTGGCGTTCGCGGCGCTCTTCACGGGGCTCCTGGCGTTGATGGCGCGGAGGATGCTGTCCCGCTGATGTCCGCCGCGAGGGCGACGTTCCTCCTCCTCAGGATATCCGCGGCCCTGGCCATCCCGTCCTCCGCCCCCACGACCCCGTGCATGACCTCCTCCACCACGCTCAGCTTCATCCCCAGCGACTTCGCTATCCTGGCCATCGGCGTGTTCTCCATGTGATAGTACACCTCTATGCAGATGGCGCCCCTCCTGACGGACTCCACCACCATGAGCGCCGTGATGACCGATCCCAACCCCCTGGATCTGTGCGAAGGGTGGACGACCGGCGCGAGCTCCGCGCAGCGCCTCCCGTCGAGGAAGGACTCGCCCTCCACAACTATTGCGTCCCCGACCTCCCCCAGGAGCACGAACCCCAGCGGATTCGCCGGGGGGAATATCCCCCTCACATGGCCCTCGAAGTTCCTGTACGCGGAGAGGAAACGCATGAATATCGTCTCGGGGTCCATCGACGCGTAGAACTCGACGATCGAGCTCGAGTCCCCCGGGTCCGCCGACCTGAAGGAGTACTCGACGCCCTTGGCGGAGTACGTCGCCAGCTTCACATGTATGGATGCGCTAGCCCGGATTAAAGGATTAGCCGACCATATTGAGGTGTTGGTCAGATAAGGGGGATCACCCCACAACAGCGATCACCTCCGACGGCACGCGCCCTATCCCCTTGTGGAACCTCAGCCCGTTGTAGTACACGAAGAACATGTTGACGATTCTATCCAGCGATGCGATCCTCGACCTCCTGGCGTTTATGTTGTTGAAGAATACCCTCGTCCTCCTCTTCAGGGAGCCGAAGAACCTCTCAACCCTGCTCCTGTCCCCGAACGTCTCGTGGTAGTACTGCAGCCCGAGCTCCCGGAAGGCCCACGAGTACCACGGGCCCCTGTCCACGACGAACACCGGTTTGTTCGTGCAGGCCTCGAGCACCCGGCCCAGGAAGAGGAGGGCGTCCATGGAGCTCCTGGACCACGTCGCCTTGATGGCCAGGAGCTCCCCCGTGTCCACATCTATCGCGGCCCACACATAGACCTCCCGGCCGTTCACCTTCTCCACGGTCTCGTCCACCGCGATCAGCCTCCTCTCCCTCGGCGGTATGGTCCACCTGACCGAACCGAGCGCGCGGGCCCAGTTGAGCACCGACGAGTGGGACGGTTTTCTTCCATAATGATCCTCCATCGCGTCGGCTATCTCCCAGGACGATAGGCCGGCCATGTAGAGGTAGAGCGCGTGCGCCTTCTCCTCGATAGGTATTTTATGCCGCTTGAATATACCGAGGGCGCGGATCATCCACTCCAGCTCCCTCAACCGGGTTGAAGTGGAAGGGTACCC
>JAWDMO010000007.1:0-31002 GCA_046536535.1 Nitrososphaeria archaeon | reverse complement strand
CGGCAAGGACGAGATCACGGTCCAGATACACCTGGCGCTCCTCGCCGCCAGGACGGGGAGGCCGGTGAGGATGGAGTGGACGAGGGAGGAATCGGGGGCCGCCGGATACCACAGAATGGCCTATGAGATCGAGGTGAGGACGGGGGCGACCAGGGAGGGAAGGCTCGTGGCGAACGTCGCCAGGATATTCGGCGACAACGGGGCGTACACGAGTTTCGGCCCCACGATGCTCGAGATAGCGGTCGAGGCGATCAACGGCCCCTACAGGATCCCGAACTATGACGTCGAGGGCGTGCTCGTCTACACGGACAACGGGATATCGAGCGCCATGAGGGGTTTCGGGGCGCCGGAGGCGAACTTCGCCATCGAGTCCCAGATCAACAGGCTCGCGGAGGAGCTGGGGATCGACAGGCTGGAGATCAGGATGATGAACGCCCTGGGCCCGGGAGAGGCCGGCCCGTACGGCGTGCCGGTGGAGAACGCCCCCGTCCTCCAGGGGATGCTGGCGCTCGCCGAGTTGCCCGGCGCGAGGTCGGGCGACCGCTGGATCAGGAGGGGAACCGGGATAGCGCTGGGGATGAAGGGCATCGGATACGGCGCGGTCCCGGATTACCCAGCCGCCGCGGTGGAGCTGGATCCCGCGGCCGGAAAGGTGAGGGCGTACTTCTCCAATCCGGACTACGGACAGGGGGTCGCCACGGGGTGCGCGCAGGTGGTGGCGGAGGCGTTCCAGCTGCCGGTCGAGCGCGTGGAGGTGGTGAACGCCGATACCTCGACCTCGCCGGACACGGGGGGCAGCTCCGCGTCCAGGGGGATCTACGCCGCCGGCAACGCGCTGATATCGGCCTCGAGGGCCGCGCTGAAGAGGCTCGCGCTCGAGGCGGCCAGGATGCTCGGCTCGCAGTCGCAGTCGATCGTGTATTCGGGCGGCAGGTTCACCGTCGAGGGGAACGATCGCTCGGTGGACCTCTTCGACGCCGCGGCGGCGATGGCGGCCAGGGGCTCTAGGCCCAGGTTCGAGGCGGCGTTCGAGGTCCCGAGGGTGGAGAGGCCCCTCGCCGGGGCGCACGAGCTGCCCCACCTCGTGTACTCGTTCGCCCTGGCGATCGCCGACGTGGAGGTCGACCTGCTGACCGCATCGGCCAGGGTGAGGGATATCCGCATGATAGCGGACGTCGGCCGCGTGATCAACCCGCAGGGCGCGATGGCGCAGGTGGAGGGGGGAATCCTGCAGGGGATCGGCATGGCGCTGACCGAGGAGCTCGTCTACTCCGGCGGCGTCCCGCTGAACGTCGACTTCACAACGTACGTCATACCCACGGCGGCCGATTCTCCCGGGATGGAGATAGAGTTCATCGAGGGCTACGAGGAGAGCGGGCCGTACGGCGCGAAGGGCGCCGGCGAGGTGGGGATGGTGCCGGTCGCCGCGGCCGTCGCGGACGCGATCTCGGCCGCCACCGGCGCGAGGCCGACCGAGCTCCCCATGAACGCGGAGAGGCTATCCAGGCTGCTCGCGTCGAGGGGGATACTGCCGGAGAGGCTATCCAGGCTGCTGGGTGATCCCGGTGCCGGGGGGCGCTGATCGGCCGCGGTCCCCTATGCGCGCACGTCGAACGGTATCTCGAGCAGCCCCCTCGACGGCCTGAACCTGGCGTCGCCGATCCTCAGGCGCCCGATGCCCCCGGTGGACTCCAGGTGCTCCTTGTTGCACGCGTTCACGTTCCAGATGCTTCCATCGCGGTCCCGCACCACGACCACGCGAAGCACCCTAACGTCGTCCGGCACCGGGAAGAGGTCGTAGATCGCGTCACCGTAGACGCGCTCGGCCTCCTCCCGCGGGAGCTCCGCGATCTCAACCCTCAGGTCCCCCGCTATGCGGTCGTTCACGATCTCCTCCACCATCGCGATCTCCTCCCGCGTCGGCTTCCTGTCGAACTTCAGCGTGAGCCTCCCGTGGTTCCCGCTCACGTAGGTGCCGGCGGTCCACCTGGCGCCCTCGCCCAGGACCCTGACCGCCGCCCCCTTCAGAACGTGGAGGGCCGTGTGCGTCACCGCCTCATCCGGTCCCGCGGGGCGCGTCGCCCGCGCCCCGTCGCCCGCGCCCGACATCCTCCCACTCCTGAACGGCGCGGGATTTCCCTGTTTCCCCAACCCCCTTCATCGTTGCAGTATCGTCGACGCGATTCGATCGGCGACGCTACGTTAATGTGCCGGCGGCCCCGCTCACGGCGCATTGCGCTCGCGCCCCGTCTATTACGTGCTGCTCGCCGCGGGGCTCTCCCGCAGGTTCCCCGGGAACAAGCTGCTGGCCGACCTCTGCGGACGCCCCGTCGTGAGGGCGTCCGCGGAGGCGGGGCTCTCCGCGGGCCTCCCGCTCGCGGTCGTGACCGGGAACGACAGGGACGCGGTGGTGGGCGCCCTCGCCGGGCTGCGCTTCCACGAGATAGAGAACCGCAGGTACACGGACGGCCTGTCGTCGAGCGTCAGGGCCGCGATATCGACGTTGTGGGGTCAGGCCGACGCCCTGGAGTTCGCGCCGGCCGACATGCCGCTCATACCCCCCGCGGTCCCCAGGCTCCTCGCCGGCATCAGGGATGACTCATCCGCATCGCTCGTCGCCCCCAGGTACCGGGGCATCAGGGGACATCCGGTCCTCATCGGGAGGGAACTCTACGGAGACGCATATTCCGCGATAACCGGCGACTCGGGGCTATCGGGCTTCCTGAGGTCCAGGGGGAAACTGCTCCTCGAGGTCGACGTCGACTCCCCGGGCGTCGTCCTGGATATCGATAGCGCGGAGGACCTGATGGTCCTGAGGTCGCGCGCCGGCTGCGGCCGAGCCGAATCCGACCATCCCCGGCACCGGGGTCCCCGACGGTATCCATCACGGACGGAAGGGGCCGATTCCCCCGGACCCCAACTCTTTATAGCGCGATCCCCTCCACGGTGCACTGTGGAGGTGCAGGCTCTCCTGGATCCGCTGGAGTACGCATTGAGGTGGACGCAGTCGGCCGCCTCTGGCAGGCCCTATAACTTCTCGTGGTTCAGGGACGGGATCCTCGCGGCCTCGGGCATACCCGCGACCCGGAGGAGCGCCGCCTGGCTGGCCGGCGAGGGAATAGAATCCGTGCTGACGCTCACCGAGCGGATCCCGGAGTCGATAGCCGGCGATGGATTCACGATAAGGCACGTCGCGATGAGGAACGGCATGCCGGCTCCCCCCGAGAGGCTCTCCGAGGCAGTGGATTTCCTGGTGAAGCAGCTGGAGCTCGGCCGCAGGTCCCTCGTCCACTGCGTATCGGGGAGGGGGAGGACCGGCATGGTGCTGGCCGCGTATCTCGTGGCGGCGGAGGGCCGCAGCGCCGCCGACGCCGTAAGGGAGGTCTCGACGAGGAGGCCGGGCTCGCTGAAGAACCGCCGCCAGGTGCTCTCCGTGTTCGAGTTCGAGAGATCGCTGGCGCGCGGCTGATGCGCCGCAACTCCGCGCCGGAAGGCGATCCAGCTCATCCGGTCGCGCCGCGGCGCCCCGCGATCTCCTCCGGGTGATCCCTGGTGTACAGGACCCTCTTGAACATCTCAAGGTCCATCACCCCGCGCGCGTACGGCTCCACGTGCACCTCGGACCCGGGCCACAGGCCGCGCGCGATCCCGGCGAGATCCTCGACCAGTCCATCCTCGCAGTCGATCAGCACCTCGAGCGCGCCGGGCAGCGCCCTGGACTGGAAGCCACTCGCGCCGGCGGCCTCGGCCACGCCCAGCAGGATCTCCATTGCGTCCCCCGGATCGGGAATCCCCCTGACCACCATCCTGTGCGCCACGTCCCGGGGGCGGCCATACCCCCGGAAATACGTTGCCGGGCGCGGTGTTCCGACGTCGGCCGCGCGGTTTGATCGTGGACTACCCGCGTCCGGGGATCGGTCCCCTCCGGCCCCATCGTCGGCCGCGAATTCCCGCGGGAGATGGACGCGGATGGCCGGTTGCGCGCGCTCGAACGGATCCAGGGGATTCCCTCCCGCCTCCGCCGTTGCCTCGTCCCCCATCGATGGAGATCCCGCGGACATTCCCCGGATCGGCGCTGAAGGGCACCGGTTCCCCCGGATTCAGGCCCACATGCCGATCGACTTAAGGTAACGGAGCCGCGCGGCGCACGATAAAGGCCAAATACGGACGCGCTGCATCCCACGGCATGCTGGAGTCCCCGGTGAGGCCCGGGTTCGATCTGGAGGCGGCCGCATCGACCATCGAGGGGTTCATCGCATCCGCGGTGCGCGGCGCCGGCGCGTCCGGCGCGGTCCTGGGGGTGAGCGGCGGCGTGGACTCGGCCCTCGTACTGGCGCTATCGTCGAGGGCGCTCGGGCCCGGCGGCGTCCTCGCGCTCGTGATGCCCGACTCACGGCTCACCCCCCGGGAGGACGTAGCGGATGCCAGGTCGCTCTGCGACCTCTTCGGCGCCAGGCGCGTGGAGCACGACATAGCGCCCATCCACGCCGCGTACGTGGAGCGCCTGCCCCCCTCGATGCTCGCCGAGGGCAACCTTAGGGCCAGGATAAGGATGGGCCTCCTCTACTACTACGCCAACTTGGAGAACCGGATAGTCGTCGGGACGGGCGACAGGAGCGAGTACCTGCTGGGCTACTTCACGAAGTACGGCGACGGCGGGGTGGACATAGCGCCGATCCTCGGGCTCTACAAGACGGAGGTGAGGGCGCTGGCGCGGGCCCTCGGCGTGCCCGAGTCGGTGGCCGGCAAGGGGAGCAGCCCGAGACTCTGGCCCGGCCAGACCGCGGAGGACGAGCTGGGCTTCCCATATGCGGAGGCAGACGTCATCCTCCACAGGATATTCGACCTCGGGGAGCCCGTGGACAGGGTCAGGGAGTCCAACCCGAGGCTCGTCGACGCGGTGATGGATTGGCACAGGAGGACGGAGCACAAGAGGGCCCCCGTGCCGTCCCCGGCGCTATCTTTATAAATGGACATTAGAATAACAGTAACGTGCCCCGGATCATCGATGCCGATAGGGAAAAGGCGCTGCTGAATGCGCTGGTGGAGATGAGCCCGAGGAACCTCGCCGCCGTCGCGCGCTCGCTGGGGATGCCGGAGGAGACCGTCCGCTACAAGCTCAGGAGGTACTACGAGAGGGGGCTCGTCTTCTACGCGTTCCTGGACCTCTCCAGGATCGGACTTAGGCCGTACTACGCGGAGCTCAAGTTCTCGGGACGGTGGAGGCCGTCCGCCGGGCAGCTCCTCCAGTCGATGTCCATGTACTCGTACATCTCGTACTACACGGGATATCTCACCGGGTCCTGGTTCACGGCGTACTTCTCGATGCCATACGGGACCGGGAGCCACCTGAGGCGCCTGCTCGACGAGATGGCCGACATGGGGATCATAGAGGGCTATCGCCTCCGCCCCGCCTCCTGGGTGAGCTACAGGGGCGTCGACCCCGAGTTCTTCGACCCCGAGGCCGGCGAGTGGGACGTCGACTGGACCAGTGTGAGGCCCCTGGAGGAGCTCCCCGACCGGGTGGACTACCCGGAGGAGTCGCCCCGGGCCGAGTTCGATTATTACGACCTCGCGATACTCGCGGAGCTCCAGCAGGACGCGAGGGTGCCCGTCGCGGAGATCGCGGAGAGGACGGGCGTGAACGAGAAGACGCTCGCGTACCACTTCAACAGGCACGTCGTGGAGAATGGGATCGTGAGGAGATATATGCTCAAGTGGTGGGGAGGTCCCTACGCGAAGACCAATACCGTCACTTATCTGGAGCTGGTCGTATCAGGGATCCGGAGGAGGGACGTGGAGGAGCTGAGGAGACGCGTGGAGGCGCTGCCGTTCGCCTACTCGAGCAGGCTCCTCGAGGATGGCGAGCTGGTCTACATATTACAGGCAATGATGCCTCCGAACTACTTCAATCAATCGATGATCTGGATGCGCGACAGGCTCTCGGAGCTCGGGGCGCTGGACGCAGCCTCATTCAGGCTGCTCGACGCCCGCGAGTCAGCGAGCATGACGGTGCCCCTTGAGCTCTACAACAGGGAGGGCGAATCGTGGACCATGAAGGTGGACGAGCTTATCGAGAAGCTCGGGGCCGTGCGCGCGATGGTGGAGGGCGCGCCGAGCGCTCCCCCGGGATCCGGCGCCGCCGAGGATAAGGAGCGCGGGCCCAGCATAGCCGGTCGGTGATCCACGCCCCATTATTTTTGATAATTACTATACATAAATAAATATCGTTACGTTATACAATCCCCGTGAATATCATTTGATGATGCCTATTTATGAGTTGCTCATTACATGTAACTATTCTTCAATACAGCAGTGATATTCTATTCTAGATTTATCAAATTATGCAATAGAACGGGAAATATAATGAAAATTCAGGCTATAATATATATTTAAATAAAGAGAGCTCGGCTCAGGTGCTGCTTACGTTCCCGCCTCCCCCTATCACACCATAGGGGTGCGGGACCCCCAGCACGAGGGTCAGCGCGGCCGATATCGCGAGGGGCACCACGATAGGCGCGGCCTTTATCACGAGTTCCTTGGTCTCCATTCCGAGCCTTACTATAGATAATACTATTCGATAAATTTTTCGGTTTCATCAATACGTCGGTTCGCTTATTAACGAAATTCCAATGGAAACCGCGGCGTCCCTCACCAGGGGGATGTCCCGCCCTCCACGAGCTCGAACCGCGCCGCCCCGCCCTCCACCACCTGGGACCCCACGGAGAGCTGTACCCCCAGGGCCCTCGACAGCATGCCGGCGACGAGCCCCCTGACCATGCCGGCGGATGCCTCGTTGAACCCCTTCTCCCTCGGCCTCACGACGGCCCTGACGTGCACGGGCACGTCGTCCGATACGTCGACCTCGGCGTCCCCCAGGCCGTACTTGTCGAGCGCCCTCTCCACGTAGAGCGCGGCCTCCCCCACCTCGACCGGCTCCTTGACGGCGCTCATGACGTCCATGAGCCTCTCGCCGATCTTGTACGCGATGTGGTAGCTCAGCGCAGCCCCCGCCGGGCCCAGCATGTCGCCCATCGATTCCGACATGTACACCAAGACCTCCGTCGGGAACACCAGGAGATCCGCGGACTTCGTGGTGGACGCGAGCACCGGGTCCCCCTCCCCCTCCCAGACGTCCACGTTAAGGGTCCCCGGGATCCCCGCCAGAACCCTCCTGAGTTCGTCGGCAGAGCCGGCGAGCGCGTAGGCCGATATCTCGAGCCCCCCTCCCTTGACATCCGCCGCGCAGACGCGCACCGCGCGGTCCCCCAGGGCGGATGCCACGTCCGCGAGCGCCTTTGCCTTATCAGCAACCATCATCCTTATCTTTATACCGAAAGTCTCACTTGCACCCGATCTATTCATCCCTTTCCCTATATGCCACCCCTTCACGTTTACTCTTATGGAAAGGGCTTCCTTATTAAGGTATCGCCGGGGCCCGGCCGGGATCGACGATCGCCGGGCGCCCACGACAACGCATAAAGGTCCCGGGCGCCGTTTCCGGGCGTGCTGACGGACGCGCACTGCCACCTGGGCGGATTCAGCGACGAGGAGATGGCTGGATTCGGGGGGATGCTGATAGCCGCCGTGTCCGAGGACGTGGACGATTCCAGGCGCACCATGGAGATCGCGGCCGCGCGGCGCGGCACACTTGCGTTCGTGGGGATCCATCCCTGGAGGGCGGCCGCCGCGAAGGACGAGGATCTAGCGGCGATAGAGGAACTCGCCCCGGAGGCCTCCGGGCTGGGCGAGATAGGCCTGGACAGGAGATATCACGCCGGGGAGTACGACGCGCAGCTGAGGGTCTTCCGGCATCAGCTGAGGATCGCCAGGGAGTACGACAAGCCGGTGAACCTGCACTGCCTCGGCGCGTGGGAGGAGTGCCTGGACATCGTCCTGAGGCACGACGTAAGATCGGCGGCCTTCCACTGGTACAACGGATCCCCTCAGCTGGCGGAGAGGATATCCGGCTACGGCTTCTACCTATCGGTGAACGCCGCCGCGAAGGTGCAGCCCGGCCACGCGGAGCTCTCGGCCGCGATCCCGCTGCGCAGCCTCCTGGTGGAGAGCGATGGCCCCTACGAGTACAGGGGCCTGAGGCTCACGCCGCTCATGATACCGGAGCTACTGGAGTCGATTTCGAGCCGGAGGAAAATGCCCAGGGAACACGTGGAGCTGGCGGTGGCCGAGAACTTCCGCGCGGCGTTCCTCGGGTAGCGGGCCCCGCGTCGACCGCGCGCCGGACGGGTATCTAGTAGTTCCGGGCGCGCGCCCGGGTTATCCCTTAAAACGTGGTCCGCGCGAAGTCCGGATGGAGGATGAGGACTCCTTTAAGTGCTGAGCGGTGATGAGCGATGGGCATGTCTGACTCCCCGATTCGCGCTAAAAATAGCTGCATTGAAACCGTCGGGGCCTAGCCCGCATCCTAACGCTTCATGGGCTTCTCGAGGGCCTCGGCGCACTCCCTGATGCACTCGTTCATGCACTCGTTGTAGCCCTCGAAATCCTTGACCTTCTCGCACACGTCCGTACACCGGACCTCGCAGTCCACGAGGCCTCCGATCTCCTTTCCGCCGCCGGACTCGGACAACGGCCGTGATTCGCATCGCGATCTAATATAGTTATCCGGCCGATGCCGATCGTCCCGCGCGCCGTTCCGGGGAAGTCCGGCGGCGCGCCGCGGGCGCGACCGGTCGCACGGCGCCGGAAGGCCGGGGTCACGACGCGAATTCGCGGACAGCGCGGCCCCGCGGCCCGCTCAGAAGAGCGTATATGCCGCGCGCCCCTGGACGATCGCCATGAAGGTGAGCACCGTCGAGCAGATGCGCGGCCTCGACTCAGCGGCCGCCGGCAAATACGGCGTCGACCATCAGCTCCTGATGGAGAACGCGGGCCACGCCGTGTACTTCGTGATCCTCCGCGAGATGGGCGTCCGGGGGAGGCGCTTCGTCGTCGTGGCCGGGATAGGCAACAACGGCGGCGACTCCCTGGTCGTGGCGAGGAAGCTCCACTCGAGCGGGGGCGATGTGAGGGTGTTCCTGGTCGGCGATCCATCGGGATACAGCGGTCCAGCGCTCCGGAACTACGAGATGGTGACGAGGATAGGCATCCGCACGAGCACGATATCCGGGGGGACCCCCCTCGACGAGCTGAGATCATCGCTCGCCTGGTGCGATGCCGTAGTCGACGGGCTTTTCGGGACCGGCCTCTCCAGGGACATAACCGGGATCTACAGGTCGGTGATAGAGGAGATCAACGCGGCGGGCAGGACCGTGTTCAGCGTCGACATACCGTCCGGCATCGGCGGCGACGACGGGAGGGTTTACGGCGCCGCGGTCAAGGCCTCGTACACGATCACGTTCGGGCTCCCGAAGCTCGGGAACCTCCTGTATCCGGGGTACCATTACGGCGGCAGGCTCGTGGTCTCGCACATATCGTTCCCGCCCGAGCTCCAGGAATCCCCGGACATAAGGACGGAGATCAACGAGCCCCCCAGGATGCCGTGGAGGCCCCCGTGGGGCCACAAGGGCACGTTCGGGAAGCTCCTGGCGGTCGCCGGCGCGAGGAACTATTACGGGGCACCTTACTTCTCATCGCTCTCGTTTCTGAAGGCCGGCGGGGGGTACTCGAGGCTCGCCGCCCCCAGGTCCGTGATACCGTTCATAGCGGCGCGCGCGGCCGAGGTCGTCTATCTGCCGATGGACGAGACGGACGGCGGGGCCCTCGCCGCGTCCAACCGGACCAGGATACTGGAGCTCATAGATGAGCACGAGATAGACATCGTGGTCCTGGGGCCCGGCATATCGCTCGACCCCGAGGCGGGGGCGCTCGTCAGGGCGCTCGTCCCGGAGGTTGATCGCCCGCTCATAGTGGACGGCGACGGCCTCACCGCGATATCGGAGGACCCCTCCATCCTGAGGTCCAGGGGGAAGCCGACGATCCTGACGCCGCACCCGGGCGAGATGGCCCGGCTCCTGAGGAAGTCCGTCGGGGACGTGGAGTCCGCGAGGGTGGAGTCGGCGCGCGCCGCGGCGCACGACCTCAACTCGTACGTCGTGCTCAAGGGCGCGCACAGCGTGATAGCGTACCCGGACGGCAGCGCGTTCATAAACATGAGCGGCAACTCCGGGATGGGGACCGCGGGCTCGGGCGACGTCCTGACGGGCACCGTAGCGGCGATGTACGGCATGGGGCTGCAGGCCGGCGACGCGCTGCGGGCCGGGGTGTTCATCCACGGGCTATCCGGGGACCTCGCCGCGTCCGCCAAGGGCGAGGACGGCATAACCGCGGAGGACGTGCTGCAGTGGCTTCCCGCGGCGACGAAGGCCCTGAGGGACGACTAGACGGGGTAGTGGGCAGGTACATGCCGGAGGTGGTGTGAACATTCAATTTCCGGGGGCGCTGGTCCCTCCGTCCGTCCCCGCGCCGGGGACATTCCCGCCGCGCTCCCCCATCCCGTGGAACGGTGGAACGGCGGAGTCCACAGTCGCCGATGTGAGGGAGCGGTCCTCGGCCGCATCCACTCATCTAGCGGGAGTATATTTAAACACCCGCATAAACGCCGCGAGAATATACCAATTAAATCCACAAATGATGTGGGGATTCGCCATCCGCTCGAATCCATCATCCGTTAAAGTTTATCTTGGACGGAGGCCGTCGCGCGACCATGAGGGCGTGGATACTCCGCCGTCAATCCAGGATTGAGGAAAGGCCGCTCGAGTTCGTCGACGATTACCCGACGCCGGAGCCCGGTCCGCATCAGGTGAGGATCAGGATAAAATCGACCGGGATCTGCCGCACGGACCTCCACATAGCGGAGGGCGAGCTGCCCCTCCACAAGTCCCCCTTGGTGCCCGGGCATCAGATAGCCGGGGTCGTCGACGAGGTGGGGGAAGGCGTCACGCGCTTCAGGCCCGGGGATAGGGCCGGCCTCACGTGGATATACAGCTCCTGCGGTTACTGCAAGATGTGCGTCAGCGGGCTCGAGAATCACTGTCCGGCGATAAGGAGGACCGGCTGGGACGTCGACGGGGGCTACGCGGAGTACGTGATAGCCGAGGAGGGATATGCGATCCCCCTGGATGGGATCCCGCTGGACTTCGACGACCTCGCCCCCATGATGTGCCCCGGCATGACCGGATATCTCGCGTTCGAGCTGGCCGGCGTGGGCCCGGGCGACAGGCTCGGCCTCCTCGGGTTCGGCCCCACCGCCTACTACGTGATGAAGGTCGCCAGGAGCATGGGCATAGACGTCTACGTGAGCACCCGGTCCAGGGCGCACAGGGAGATCGCCGAGGGGCTCGGCGCCAGGTGGGTGGGGAACATGCTGGAGGAGGGGACGCCCGTGCCCATGGACGCAATAATATCGTTCCCGGCGATAGGGGAGGCCACGGAGAAGGCGCTGAGGTCGGTGGCGCCGGGCGGCGTCCTGGTTCTATCGCAGATATTCTCGACCCCCATGACAGTATCGGACTACAACGGGAACCTGTGGGGCAGGACGATCCGGACCGTGCAGAACGTGCGGAGGAGCTCCATCTACAGGATGGTGGAGGCCGCGAAGAGGATCGACATGGGAATACCGAAGGACGTCTTCGGCTTCGACGAGCTCCAGGAGGCGGCGATAAGGAGCAGGAAGGGCGAGCTTGAGGGGCTCACCGCCGTCGTGAGGGTGCAGTGATCCCATGGAGCCGTCGGTGTCCGATGAGCGCCTGCGCGCGCTCTCCCGGCTGTTCTCGGGGATAGGCCTGGCGCGGGTGATGGAGCTCGAGGACCGGCTGGACCCCCAGCTGGAGTTCGCGTCCGACGTCGCGCGCCGCTGGGGTACGGGGCCCGGCGCGCTCTGTTCCCTCCTGACGGCGCTGGTGAGCTACAGGCTCGCCATGAGGGGGGAGGAATGGTGGAGGTGCTTCCGCGACTTCTTCGCGGATCACGAGTGCCCGGGGGACCCCAGGGGCGCCGCGGACGCGGTGGGCGACTTCCTGAAGTCGTGCAGGGGCGCCGCGGTCGCCAGGGGCGTCAAGCTGCGCAGGCTCGAGAGGGCGCTCGCCGCCCGCCCGGTCCTGGAGCGCCTGCTGGCTTCGCCGCGAGAGGTCCTGCTGGCCGACCACCGCGGCCTGCTCGCCGCGGTCGCGTCCGCCCTGGGGCAGAGGCCCGACGATAAGACCGTGGTGTTCTCGCTCAAGATGGCGTACTACGCGTGCCGCGGGACGTCGTGTCCGGGCGCCAGCCTCCCGATGGACGTACCCATACCGGTGGACGTCAGGATCTCCTGCGCCTCGTACTCCTCGGGGCTCGTCGATGTCCCCGCCGGCTCGGATCCGGTGAGGACGGTGATGGCGCATCCGGAGGTCGCGAGGCGCGCCTGGACGGATGTCGCGCTCGGGAGCGGGATTCCGCCCCTCCACCTCGACACGGTGCTCTGGGCGATCGGCTGGGCCCCGCGGGACCTGGGGATCGAGGACGCGAGGTCCAGGATATACGAATCGCTCGAGCCCGTCATCGGCGATCGGCTGGCATCAGCGGCGTCGGACGAGCTCGCGAGGCGTCCATGCAGGGTGGTCCGTTGAGCGCGCGCGAGAGGGCGGCGGCGCACCTGTCCCGTTACAGGAGCATAGTGCCCGACTTCGACGCCTTCATGGAGTACCAGTTCAGGCCCCTCAGGCCCACCCTGAGGGCGAACACGCTGCTGATCGATCCGCGGGAGCTGGCCGCCCGCCTCTCGGCCAGGGGGATGAGGACGAGCGGCGTTCCCTGGCACCCGTGGTTCCTCTACGTGGACGACCCGGGCCCCGTCGGTAATCCCGGGAGGACGCTGGAACACCTGCTGGGATATTACTACGTGCAGGAGCTGACGTCGGCGCTGCCGCCGCTCCTGCTGTCGCCCGGCCCCGGCGAGCTCGTGCTCGACATGGCCGCGGCGCCCGGGAGCAAGACGACCCAGATGGCACAGATGATGCGCAACTCGGGGACCATAATCGCGAACGACGTGGATTACCGGAGGATAGGCGCCCTGAGGTCCAACGTGGACAGGCTGAGGGTGACGAACGTAGTCATAGCGAGGAACGACGCGAGGTACATCGCGCCCGGGGTGACGTTCCCCAGGATACTGCTGGACGCGCCGTGCAGCTCTGAGGGCGTAGCCAGGAGGGCGCCGGAGCACCTGTCCAGGCTGACCCTGAATCAGATACGCAGCATCTCGAGGCTTCAGATGGCGCTGATCAGGAGGGCGCACGGATTGCTGCAGCCCGGGGGCATCCTGGTGTACTCGGTGTGCACGTTCGCCCCCGAGGAGGCGGAGCTCGTCGTGGATCACGCGCTGTCGCTGGGCATGGAGCCCCTGGAAATCGAGCTGCCCCTGAGGACCGAGCCGGGGCTGCGCGAGTGGACCGATGAGAGGGGGAGGACCTACAGGTTCTCATCGGGCGTCGAGAGGGCGGTGAGGATATATCCGCACATGAACGACACCGGGGGGATGTTCATTGCGCTGCTCAGGAAGCCCGAGGCCCGCTGAGCCGCACGAGGTGGAGGCGCTGCTGGACTACCTCGAGTCCAGGTTCGGCATCCCCCGGGACGCCCTCGGACCGCGCTCGATATTCGTGAGCGGCGACAGCTACTGGATATTCAGCGGGGACCCGGGCATCCCGGGCGACTTCCCGTGTTCGGAGTCCGTGGGCATCAGGGCCCTCAGGCCCTCCGGCAAGGGGCTGAAGCCGACCAGCGCGTTCCTGAGGATCATAGGCGCGCTGGCGACGAGGAACGTCGTCGAGCTGGCGGGGGAGGAGGACCTGCTGGCATTCATGACCGGGGGCATAGTGAGGGGCGAGTTCGCGGCGGACCCCGGATATGTGGTCGTGAAGTTCGGCGGGGAGGTCCTGGGGTGCGGACTCCACTCGCCGGGGCTGGGGATAGTCTCGCAGCTCCCGTCGCATATGAGGGCATCGCTCAACTGGGGGGTGTTCCAGGAGTGATCGCGCGGCGCCCGCGGTTGAACGGCAAACGCTAAATAACGGGGGCCCGTCCTAGCCGCAGCATTGGATGCCGGAGCCGTCGGCGATCCCGAGTACGTCCTGGAGGGGTTCCTCGAGGGGGAGCTCCTCGGGGGATCGGTCTATCTGATAGAGGGCCGCTATCTTCCGGACAGGGAGGAGCTCCTCGGGGGTGCCGCGTGCGGGGCCTCCGGGAGGAGGCGCGCGGTCCTCCTGAGCTTCCTGTCGCCGCCGGCGTGCGCGGCGGGCCAGCCGCCCAGCGCGATAGACGCCTCCTCGATAAGGGAGGAGGGCCTGAAGGTGGTGGCGGCCAGGCTCATGGACGAGCTGTCCTCGGGCGGCGCGGTCTTCGCGGATTCCGCCGAGCTTTTGCGCAGCTCGGTGGGGGATGAGCGCGAATACCTGAATCTGCTGTACACGCTCAGGAGGATATCCATGGTCGGGCGGGGCACCCTGGTCATCGCCTCGGGCGGGGGCCCCGAGGAGGTGATCGCGGACTTCGTGTTCGAGGTGGGTCCCCTGGACGTCCACGGCAGGCGGTTCCGGGTGATCAGCGCTTCCTCGCCGTACACGCCGTCCGGCAGGGGCAAGTTCCTGCTGACGTCGGACCGCAGGATTGTGAAGCCGCCCGTGGACGCGGCCCGCGGACGGATGGAGCTCGGGGAACTGGAGGGACTGATATCGTCGATGAGGCCCGATTCCTCCCTCGAGGTCTACGTGGACCACGACGTGCCGGAACACCTGGTGGAGGGGTTCCTCGATGGGCTTGCGTCCGCGCTGAAGGACGCGGGCATAAAGGCGTCCATCTACCCGGACGACTCGAAGGACGTGGGCGAGGACGCGGGGGAGCTGCTCATGCTCGGGAAGTCCGAGGGCGCCGTCAGCATACACGTGGGATGCCCCGGATGTCCCCGCGGCCGCTCCGACTACCTGGTGAGGATTACGTCGATCGGCGGCGTGCCCGTGCTCTTCTTCGAGAGGCCCTGGAGCGCGGCCTACTACGTCGATGGCCTGTCGCTGAGGCGCATCGATTAGACCGCGCGCCGCGCGGCCGCCTCGAGGCGGCCGCTGAGCAGCACCCTGGAGAGCTCCTCGATGCTCGACGCGCCCATGTGGATGTAGTTCTCGAGCACCGGCTTGGGGCGGAACCCTATCGCCAGGTTCGCCTCCTCGAACATCGGGACGTCGTTCCAGCCGTCGCCCACCGCCACCACGAAGTCCGGGCGCATCTCCTCCTTCAGGATCCGGGCCGCCGCGCCCTTGTCGGGGAACCTCAGCTCCGCTCCGACCAGGAGGCCGTGCTCGAACACCAGCCTGTGCGAGAGGAAGCGGTCGTAGACGAGCCCCCCGCGATCCAGCGCCGGCCCCAGGATGTCGAACCCCCCGGACACTATCGCCACCTGCCACCCGCTCCCCTTCAGGGCGCGGGTGAGCTCGGCCGCCCCGGGTTCCATGTCCACCTTGGCGGCCACCTCCTCGGCGAACTCGATCGGCGTTCCGCGCATGATCTCCATCCTCCTCCTGAGGCTATCGAGCCACGATCCGTGGCCGTTTATCCCGGCGCGGAACTCCCTCAGGACCTCCTCGTACTTCCCGGCGCGCTCGGCGAGCTCGAGGAGGAACTCGTGAGGCGTCAGGACGCCCTCGAGGTCGAATATCACCAGCTTGCGGATCGGTTTTCCATGTCCACCGGCCGGCCATGCGATCCGTCGCTTAATAAATTTGAGGCTAAAGTTTAGTACCATCCGCGCGCCCGTGCGGCCGTGCGGCCCGGGGATATCGCGGGGCTCATCAAGCCTTCCCAGACGCTGCTCCTGATGGTGACAGCGTACTGCTCATACCTGGCCGCGGGCGGCAGGTCCCCGCTCGACGTAGTTGTCCTGACGGCGGCGGAGGCGCTGGCGATCTCCGGCACCACCGCGGCCAACATGTACCTGGAGCGCGACATCGATGCGCTGATGCCGAGGACCTCCAGGAGGCCGCTGCCGTCGGGCTCGGTGTCCCCCGCCGCCGCCGTGGCCATCTCGACGTCGATGTTCCTGTCATCGGTGGTGGTGGCCTCCCTCCGGTCGGGCGCCCTGGCGCTGACGATACTCGTGGGGTTCATCTCCGACATACTGATCTACACGAACATCGTGAAGCGCGTGACCCCCTATAGCGTCGTGCTGGGCGGAATAGCCGGCGCGATGCCGGCCCTGGGGGGATGGGCGCTCGCCGAGGGGTTTACGCCGGGAGGCATCTTGCTCTCCGCGGTGGTCCTGGCGTGGATCCCCATGCACATATGGTTCATAGCCACCTATTACCTCGACGATTACAGGATGGCCGCCGTGCCCATGCTCCCGGTCATCAGGGGTCCATCATATGCCGCCAGGTACACGGAGTACTCGACCGCCGCCATACCGGCGCTCGCCTGGGCGTACTACGCGATCGAGCACAGGGGGGTGCTGGCCGCAATCGTCGCGACGGTGCTCGCGGCGGTCGCGGTGAAGAGGGCGGAGGATTTCAGGAGGACGCCCAGCAGGGACGCCGCCCTCGGCATGTTCAAGATGGCGAGCCCGCTCATAGCGGTCGTCTTCGTCCTGGAGGCTATCGAGGGCCTCCTGGGCCTTCCGTAGGTGTCGTCCATGGCTCGCCCGCCCTACAGGGAACTCCTGGCCGCGGCGTCCCTCCTGCTGGCGGCGGCGCTGGCCACATATGCGTACTATCCCATCCCCGACTGGAGGCTCCTGCTGGCCGCCTCCGGGATGCTCGCGGTGTACGCCGCGTCGACTTCCGTGGATGGAGGCGTGCCCGTATCCGTGCTCCTCACGCTGATAGCGGCATCCGCGCTCGCATCGCCGGCATCGCCCGCGTTCCTGGTCGTCGTTCCGCTGGCCGCGGCCGCGCTCCTTGCGGCGATGCGCGGCGCCGGCCGCCCCGCGCTCCTGGCGATAGCCGCGTCGGCGGCCTTCTCCTGGGGATATCCGCTGCTCCCGGTCCTGGCCGCGGCCGGCTACCTGGCGGCGGGAGGCCGGCGCCGCAGGCTGCACGAGCTCCTCCTTCCGGCCGGCTACCTCGTCGCGGCCGCCGCCGGCTACCTGGGCCATCCCGCGATGGCCGCGTCGTTCTCGCTGGCCGCGTCGGCGGCCCTGGCCGCGTATAGCGGCCGCGGCCTCCCGTCATGTCCATTCCGCGCGGATCGCCCGCTGGTGGCCGCGGGCCTCCTGGCGCTCTCGATAGTGGCCCTTGCATCGCCCGTTTTGCCGGCACCGCCGTTGCTCGCGACCTCCGCCGGCGCCCTCTACGTAGTGGTGGCCGGGCTGCTCGCCCCCGTCGGTTCCTCAGAAAAGGTTTAACCGGCCTCCGTCGGCCCGTCCGCAATGAGCCTGTCCGACGACTCCGATCTCGAGGAGCGCATAAAGGACACCATAATGAGGAGGCTAGCGGCCTCCGCCCAGGTGCCGGCCGCCGGGGAGGTCAGCGCGGAGCCGGTGGAGCTCAATACCGGGAACTTCGATGAATTCACCTCCAAGCACCACTGCGTCATCGTCGACTTCTGGGCCGAGTGGTGCTATCCGTGCAAACTGATAGAGCCGATCGTGATGAAGCTGGCGAAGAGCTTCGCCGGCAAGGTGGCGTTCGCAAGGGTCAATGTGGACGACAATCCGGACATAGCGTACAGATACGACATCATGGGGATACCGACGCTGATATTCCTCGAGGACGGCAGGGAGGTCGACAGGCTGATAGGCGCGATGTCGGAGCCGGTGCTCAGAAGGTCCGTTGAGCAGCGCTGCCTGGCGTCCTAGCGGGGTCCCTAGACCACAGGTACCTCCTCATGGCCTCCAGCTGCTCGACGTCCGCGCCCATGAACTCCGCCGCCGTGAGCAACCTGACGCCGCGCGCGGCGGCCTCGGCGACGTGCGCCGATATCGCCTTCCTGTATTCCAGGTCCCTCAACAGATGATGGTCGACGACCACCGTTTCCGCGACGCGCGACCTTATGAGCTCCATGAGCCCCGCGAGGCCTGCGTCCACGGCGTCCTCGGGGACCTTGAGCCCCGCGAAGTACGTTGGGGGTCCGCTCAGCTCCAGCAGCCGCGCGCCGCTCCACATCTCGAGCGCGACCAGCGCGTCGGGGTCCGCGGGCCCCTGCACGTCGCTCGCGAAAACCACGGATTCACCGCCGCACGAGATCCTCGACATGATGACCCTGCCGACCGGCGTCCCGGGCTCGCCGTGCCACACGGCCCTGGAGAACTCCATCCTGATGCCCCCCAGGTCGAACGCGCCGCCGTCGGCGTGATGGACCTCCGCCGCCCTGGATACGCCCGCCCCTTCCAGGAACGCCCTGGCCCTCCACCTCTGGCTCCCGTTGACGTCGCTCGATGGATTCTTGACGAACAGCCTCTTCCCGCGGTACAACTCGGGATGATCCCTCATGTAGTGATCGTAGTGATAGTGCGATATCACGATGGCCCCGACCTCCCGGGCGGCCCCGATCACGGCGTCCATAGCCCTGGACAGCGCCGAGAGCTCCGATCTGTGCGGCGGCAGCCCGTAGCGCCTCGGGGCTATCGAGGCGCCGAGGTCCAGTCCAATCAGCGTCCCGCAGGCATCCACCATCGTGGCGAGGCTGCGGACCCCCATGCTGTCGGCGGCCAGTATCGAGACCCCGAAGGGCCCCACCCTCATCCATCTCAGGCCGTTCCCCGGCATCACAGGACATCTCCGATCCGCGAGGGGCCATGCGCCGCGTCGGGCCCGGGCCGACCGCGCCCCGCGCACCGGAGCGGCGCCGCGCGTCCGCGCTGCGTCAACGGATATCCCTACGCAGTCCGCAATGATATAAAGATTGAATGGGTTGGCGCCCCGGCTCATCTGTTCAGCTCGCCCAGGAGGTGCCTTATCGACGGCACTATCAGGCGCTCCACGGCCAGCTTCACAGCGTCCGGATTCCCCGGCACGGCGAACGCCACGGCGCCGTCACACGTGCCGGCGATGGCCCTGGTCAGGATCGATTTCACAACGTCCTCGTCCATCGTGAGCGCCCTGAACGCCTCCCCGAACCCGGGGAGGATGCGGTCGCACAGCTCCTCCACCGCGTCCGCGCTGACGTCCCTGGGTGATGCCCCCGTGCCGCCCACGATCAGCACGGCGTTGGCGAGTCCCCTGCCCACGAGATAGGACGCGGTACCCATTATCACCAGCTCGTCGTTCGGCAGTATGAGCGGCCCGAGGACCCTGAGGCCGGCCGCCCTCAGGATCCCGGCGGCTGTGGACCCGCTCTCGTCGTCGTAGGGCGAGCCCTCCATGAGGGCGGTGAACCTGCTGTCGCTCGTGACCAGGACGGCGAAGACCGGTTCCACGTCGGGCGTTGGGTGCACCATGCGGTCCATCCGCGGTGGATCGGTATAAGCCTTAACCGATCCGTTCCGGACGGACGGCACGTTTTTACCGGCGGATCGCCGGCCCCCCGATGGCTATGATGATCGACGTTACCGGTAAGGACGACGTGTACCGCGAGGCGACCGCGACCGGCAGGATAAGGCTGAGGGAGGCCACCGTCGAGGCGATAAGGCGCGGCGAGGTCAAGAAAGGCGATCCGCTCTCTATATCCAGGGTGGTCGCCATGGAGGCGGTCAAGGGGACCCCCTACGCGCTTCCGTTCTGCCACAACATACCCATAACCGGCATAGATGTGGACGTCGAGCTCGAGCCGGACGGCGTCGCCGTCACCGTCACGGTCAGGGCAATTGCGAAGACCGGGGTGGAGATGGAGGCGCTGAGCGGCGTCGCCGCGGCGCTCCTCAACGTGTGGGACATGGTGAAGTCGCTCGAGAAGGACGAGGGCGGCAACTACCCGTGGACGCGCATCACCGATATAGCGGTGGTGAACAAGGTGAAGAGGCGGAAGGACGGCGATGGGGCTCCCGCGCTGGATCAATCCCGAGCGCGCCCGCTTCGATGACAGGGCGCGACAATACCGTCCCCGGCGGTTTCCGGATTAACGTTATTTAGGAGCGGGACGTGGGTGCCGCAGTGTCCGTACGTCCTCCGCTCAGGGATTCATTCGGCAGGGCGATAAGGAAGGTCAGGATCTCGGTCACGGAGCGCTGTAATTTCAGGTGCGTCTACTGCATGCCGCTGGCGCCCACGTGGTTCGAGAGGAGCGCGGTGCTGACCTTCGAGGAGATGGCGCGCGTGATAGGAGTGCTGTCGTCGATGGGCGTCCATAAGGTGAAGCTCACCGGGGGGGAGCCGCTTATGAGGAGGGACGTCGAGGAGCTCGTCAGGATCATCGCGGCGATACCCGGCATCGACAGCCTCAGCATGACCACGAACGGATTTCTCCTCGAGGAGAAGTCGAGGGCGCTCAGGGCGGCCGGCCTCCAGGCGGTGACCGTGAGCCTGCCGAGCATGGATCGCGGCAGGTTCAGCGCGATAACCGGGGTCGACGGGCTGGACAGCGTGCTGCGCGGGATAGACGCGGCGCTATCTGCGGGCTTCTCCCCTGTGAAGCTGAACGCGCCGGTCGTGAAGGGGCTCAACGAGGACGAGGTGCCCCGCCTGGCCGAGTTCGCCAGGGACAGGGGCGTGTTCATCAGGTTCATAGAGTTCATGCCGTTCGATGGAAAGGGTTCATGGAGCCCGGAGAAGGTCGTCCCCTGGCGCAGGATTTACGAGGAGCTCAGGGACAGGTTTGAGCTGGAGCCTCTGCCGAGGGAGGACGGGAGCACGTCCATGAACTACGCGTTCAGGGGCGCGAAGGGCGGCGTGGGATTCATAGCATCGATAACTGCGCCGTTCTGCGACGACTGCGAGAGGATAAGGTTGACCGCGGACGGGAGGATAGTCCCGTGCATGTTCAGCCCCGCCGAGTTCGACATCAGGTCCGCGCTCAGGGGCGGCGCATCGGATCGGGAGCTCGAGGACCTGATACGCGGGGCCGTAGCCGCGAAGGACAGGGGCGTGAAGTATATGATCCAGTCGGGGAGCCTGCCGAACAGGATAAGGCCGATGTACGTCCTGGGCGGTTGAACGCCGCGCGGCGGTTCTTAAATAAATATGTTTACAGGCATCCAGTGATCCATTGAGTTCGCTAGGTTTAATAGGCGTCGCGCCCGACGGGGCGGCATGGCGGATGGCTGGAGGATAGTGAGGGCCGAGGACGCAGTGGGCAGGAGGGCTGCGCACGACGTGACGGCGGTCTCGGCTTCGGCCAAGGGCCCCATAGTCAGGCGCGGCGAGCTGATAGAGGAATCCCACCTGAAGGCGCTGAAGGACGCGGGGCACGACTACATAGCCGTGCTGGAGCCCGAGGGCGGGGCCGTCGACGTCGTGTGGGAGGACGCGGCGGTCATGGAGCTCGCCGGCGCCATCGCGGGGGAGGGCTGTGAGGTCCGCTACGCCGGCGAGGGCAAGGGATTCATCTACGCATCCCGGCCCGGATACTTCGCGTCGAACCCCGGCGCCATCGCCGAGCTGAACTCAGCGACCGACTTCCGCGTGATGTCGCGGCGCAGCGGATCGTGGGTGGCCGCCGGGGATCTGATAGCGATAGTGGAGCTGGTGCCGCTCTACGTATCGCGCGACGACGTATCTCGGGCGGTCTCGCTCGTCCGCGCGCCCATCGGCGTCAGGCCTCCGGCCGGCCTCAGGGCGTGGCTGGTGGTGACGGGCACCGAGATCTACGAGGGGCGCACGGAGGATCTGGCGGAGGGCGCCGTGAGGCCCAAGCTGGAGTTCTACGGCTGCGGGCTGGCCGGGAAGACCGTGGTCCCGGACGACGAGCGCGCGATAGCGGATGCCGTAGCGGACGCGGCGTCGAGATCCGACGTCGTCGTCGTGACTGGGGGGATGAGCGTGGACCCGACCGATGTTACGCCCAGGGCTATCCTGGACACCGGCGCGAGGCTCGTCATCTACGGCTTCCCCGTGAAGCCCACGACGATGAGCATGCTCGCGTACCTGGGCGAGAAGCCGGTGATCGGCGTATCGTCCGGCATCGTCCACTTCTCCAGGGAGAACGTCCTGGACGTGCTGCTGCCGCGCATCTGCACCGGCGGCAGATGGAGCAGGGAGGAGCTGACGTCGATGGGCGACGGTGGGATAATGGGGAGCTTCCTCGAGGAGGTCGAAGGACGCCGGGTAAGCCGTGATAAAGTGAACGGCAAACCCCGCCCCTAGAAGGGGCGGAAGGAGGTCAGCGCTATCTTCATCGGATGAGCGCGACGTCGACGCGGTCCCCGGGCCCGGGCGCCTCATCCTCATCCAGGTTCAGGAGGCCGTCCACCCCGGCGAGCTTGGAGGTGACCCCCGTTCCGTGCCTGTACACTATTGACGCGACGTCCCCCCGCTCCAGTTTCACCAGGTACTGCTGGGAGAACCCGATCCTCCGCTCCGGCAACTCCTCCTCGAGGACCGCGGCCCTGGACGGCCACGGGCGATCCCCCGACCCCGCGATCAGGTGGATGAGCGGGTCCAGCAGCCTGGTCATCGCGTGCAGCGCGGCCAGCGGATGGCCGGGCAGGATGGCTATGAGCCTGCCATCGTTCGCGGCCAGCTTGGCCGGCTTCCCCGGCTTCATCCTGAAGTCGCCGGCTGAGCAGTCGGCCGAATCCATGAGCCGCCTCGTGAAGTCCACCGAGCTGGGACCGCTGCCGCCGAACGTCACGAGGACGTCGGAGCCCTCGAGCGCGCGCCCCGCCTCGCGCCCTATGGCGCCGGGATCGTCGCGCACCGCGCCCGAGCTGACGAGTTCCGCGAACGGCGCCCTGGCGCCCAGATACCACCTCAGCAACATGGAGTTGGACTCCGGGACGGCGCCCCCGCGGATGAGCTCGGACGGCGCGGTCATCCTGTCGATCGAAAGCTCGGATCCCACGCTCAGAACGCTGACCCTCACCCTGCGCCTCACCGGCACGTAGTCGATCCCGACGCTCGCCAGCGCCACCACGTCGAGGTACGTCAGGATCCTTCCCCCCCGCAGGATCGGATCGCCGGACCTCACGTGATATCCCGGGGGATCCACGTAGCTCCAGCGCTCCACGCGCCGCTCCACCCTCAGGTACTCCGACCCATCCCTCATGATGATCTCCGCGTCCTCCTGTGGCACCACGGCGTCCAGGTCCCCGGGGAGATACGCGCCGGTCGTCACGTAGAGCACCTCCCGCGGGCCCACCTCGGGCGCAATGGCGCCGACGGGAGCGCTGCCCGATATCCTGAACTCGCCCGGGGTCTCGGCTGACCTCAGGGCATATCCGTCGTACTCGGCCTTCGGAACCGGCGGATAGTCGGCGGGGGCCCTGACGTCGTCCGCCAGCACGGACCCCGCTACGTCCCATACGCTCGCGTTCCCCGCCCCCGGAACGGGGCGGAGGCATCGCGATATGCGCGCCAGCCCCTCGCTCACGCTCAGCACGGGAAACCCTACCCGCCGGACAAGAAAAGGATAACTGATGGAACGGGATCGACGTACGGACCGGCGATGGCGCCCTCCGGGATCATCGCGCTGCTGACGGACTTCGGCACGTCGGACTACTTCGTGGCCAGCGTGAAGGGGGTGATCCTCGGAATATTTCCCGCCGCCAGGATAGTCGACATATCGCACGAGGTCCCGCCGTTCAACGTGGCGCGCGGCGCGTTCATCCTCTGGAAGACCTACAAATGGTTCCCGGCCGGCACCGTGTTCGTCGGGGTCGTCGATCCCGGCGTCGGGTCCTCCAGGAGGGGGCTGCTCATCGTCGGCCGCCGCCACTACTTCGTGGGGCCGGACAACGGCCTGCTGTCCCCCGCGGCGCGCGAGGACGGCGTGGATCGCGTCATCGACCTGGGGGAGATGGCGCGCGGCGTCCCCCGGACGTTCCACGGAAGGGACGTGTTCGCGCCGGCCGCCGCCAGGCTTGCGCGCGGCGAGGATCCCGGCGTCCTCGGGCCCCCCGGGGAGATCACCGTCGACATCGACATGGGCGGCGCCTCGCTCGACGGCGACGTCCTGAGCAGCAGGATAGTGTACGTGGACGGTTTCGGGAACGCGTTCACGGGCTTCACCGGGGACCCCCCGTGGGCGCCCGGCAGCGCGCTCGACGTGGAGCTCGGGTCGGGTAGACACGTGAGGGGCACGTATGTGGGGAGTTATTCCGATGTCCCCCGCGGCGAGGTCGCCCTGCTCGTGAACTCGGAGGGCCACCTCGAGATCGCGGTCAGGGAGGGCAGCTTCGCCTCGAAGTACTCCGCCTCGGAGGGCGACGCCGTCAAGATCCGCCCGCTCTAGATGCCTCGGTCGCGGCCTCGTGAGCCTCCTGGACCGGCCGGGGAAGCCTCCCGGGGACGTCCAGGGTAGCCTCGGTCAGCCTGACCGCCTCGTCCAGCGAGATCATGTGGCCGATGCTCACGTACACCCTGAGCCTGCCGCTCCTCAGGATCCGGGCCACCTCCTCGCCGTCCATCATGAGGGAGGGCCCCACCTCATCGCCGATCAGCCTGCTCCTGGCTATCCCGATGCTCCTCATCCCGAGGACGACGCCCAGGTGCGACGCTATGCCGAACCGCCTGGGATGCGCCAGGCCGTGCCCGTTCACCATTATCGCGTCCGGCCTGCCCGAGAGCCTCCTGAGCGCGGATATCATGGGCCCCGCCTCGCGGAACGCCAGATATCCCGGTATGTACGGGATCGCCTCCTCGAGCACCGCGACCGAGCGCTCGACCACCTTCAGGCCATCGAGGTCGACGGTCGCGGCCGCGCCGAACGCCTTCCCGTTCGAGTAAGCGACGTCGAGGCCGGTTATCAGCCTCACGTCGGCGGCGGAACCGCGCCCCGCGATGACCCTGGAGGACAGCAGCGCCTGTGCGGCCCTGGCCTTCTCGGTGGAGAACCGCCTCAGGCCCGGGCCATGCCGCTGAGCCTCTCCCACTGTTCGTCTACCATCCTCTTGAGGGTCTCCAGCGCCTCCTTGTACTCGGGAAGCAGGAGGTGCCTGAACCTCCCCTGCAGCGAGAGGAAGTCCTCGAGCGGCCTGGGCTTCGTCACGGGCAGCGTTATCCGGTATTTACCGCCCTCGATCTCGTACAGCGGGAAGAACCGCGTCTCCACGGCCCTCTTGGCGACCTCCACCGTGAGCGAGGGATCGAACCTCCAGCCCCTGTTGCACGGCGCGTACACGTGGAGGAACGTGGGGCCGTCGTAGCTCAGCGCCTTCCTAGCCTTGGTCATCAGGTCCTTCCAGTGCGATATGGAGGCGGTGGCCGCGTACGGTACGCCGTGGGCCGCGACTATACCCATTATGTCCTTCTTGCGCTCCCTCTTCCCGGGCCAGGCCTTCCCGAACGGGCTGGTCGTGGTCCACGCGCCGTACGGCGTCGCGCTGCTCCTCTGGATGCCGGTGTTCATGTACGCCTCGTTGTCGTAGCACACGTAAAGCATGCGGTGCCCCCTCTCGAGCGCGCCCGAGAGCGCCTGTATGCCTATATCGAACGTCCCGCCGTCGCCGGCGAACACGATTACCGGCCTCTCCTTCTCCAGCTCCCCCTTGGCCTTCAGCACCCTCATGGCGGCCTCCACGCCGGACGCCACGGCCGCGGAGTTCTCGAACGCAACGTGCGCCCAGGGGACCAGCCACGCCGTCTGCGGGTAGACGCTCGTCACGACCTCCACGCAGCCCGTCGCGTTGACGACGACCGGATCCTCCTGCGCCGCCTGGAGTATCTGGCGCACCGCTATCATGGGCCCACACCCGGCGCACGCCCTGTGCCCCGGCGCCAGCCTCTCCTTGCGCTCTATCTCGAAAAGGCTGCGCACCTGCGGCCCATCGCTGGAGCTCATCTCATCTCGCCCCCGTAGTAGAAGAACGACTCGAAATCCGGCCCCGGCTTCGAGGCATACCTGAAGAGAGCCCTCGCGTCGTCCTCCGTGAACCATCTGCCGCCGAGCCCGTACACCACGTTCAGGATCCTCTTCCTGGCGCCGGCCCTGTACAGCGCCGCCGCCACGTCGGAGGCCAGCGGGTGCATCGGGGCGCCGTGGCTGACGGACCTGTCCATGACCACCAGCGTGCTCGCCCTCTCCACGGCCCTGAGCAGCTCCCCCGATGGGAACGGCCTGTACCATCCCAGGCTGAGCACGCCGACCTTGAGGCCCTCGGCCCTCAGCGGCTCCACGGCCGCCCTGGCGGTCCCGGCGTAGCTCCCCAGCATCACCATGACCACGTCCGCGTCCTCCGCGTGGAGCGACTTGACCGGGCCGTAGTTCCTGCCGGAGATCCCGGCGTACTCGCGCTCCACCGACGATATCGCGGCCGGCGACGCGTCCACTGCCCGCAGCTGATCGTCCTTGAAGTACTGATACGTGTCGGGCAGCGACATCATGCCGAAGCTCTTGGGGACCTTGTCCAGCATTGTGCTGCGGCGGGGCGGCCTCCCGACGAATGTCCCCACCGCTTCGTCCGTCAGCATGCGCACGACCTCCGCGGAGTGCGTCAGGGTGAAGCCGTCCAGGTTCACCGCGACCGGCAGGTTGACCGCCTCGGATATGCGGAAGGCCTGTATCACGCGATCGTACGCCTCCTCCGCGTTCTCCGCGAACAGGAGGATCCAGCCGCTGTCCCTCGATCCCATGATATCGCTGTGATCGTTATGTATGTTGAGCGGCGAGTTGAGGGCCCTGTTGGCGACGGCCATCACCATGGGCAGCCTGAGGCCGCTCGCAGCGTAGAGCATCTCGTGCATGAGCGCCAGGCCCTGGCTGGCGGTCGCCGTGAAGACCCTGGCGCCGGCCAGCGCCCCCCCTATGCACGCGCTCATTGCGCTGTGCTCGGATTCCACCGGCACGAACTCCCCGTCGAACTCCCCGTTCGCCGCGAAGTCGGCTATCCTCTCCACGATTATCGTCTGCGGCGTTATCGGATAGGCCGCGACCAGGTCGACCCTGGATTGCCTGGCGGCGTGCGCCACCGCGTCGTCTCCGGTCATGAACGCCTTCTTGACCTCGGTCCTCTGCTGGACCTCCATCAGGCCTTCACCTCCTCCGCCACCATGTCTATGGCCTTCGTGGGGCACACCTGCGCGCAGATGCCGCATCCCTTACAGTGGTCGTAATCAACCTTAACCTTGCTCGGTCTCCCGCCCTCCCTTTCGAGCGGGACTATTGCGGGCTCCGGACAGTATATCCAGCAGTAAAGACATCCGACGCACTTGTCGAGGTTCACCACCGGCCTCTCCAGGCGCCAGTCATTTGTCGTGTAGTCCACGCTGGAGCCGCCCTCGTACCATCCCCCGGGGTTCACCGGGAACCGGAGCTCCGGTTTCGCCTTAACTTCCGCGCTCATGCGACCACCGCCTCCTCCGCCCCCCTCCTGATGGCCTGGGCGTTCAGCTCGCCTACCCTGCCCGGGAACGCCCTCTTGGCGGCATCCATGAGGAATTCGAGCGACACGATCTTCGAGACCTCCGCCAGCGCCCCCAGTACGGCGGTGTTGGGGTTGTTCCTGCCGAGGACCTCCAGCGCTATCTTGGTGGCGTTGACCGTGGCGACCCTGCAGCCGGCCGGTACCCCCAGCACGCCCCTCAGCTTATCGGGCGCGAGGGCGGCGTTGGCGACGACTAATCCGCCGTCGCGCAGCCCATCTATCACCTGACGATCTACCGACAGATACGGATCTATCACCAGCACGATGTTCGGCCTGCTTATGGGGCTGCGCACCTCGATCGGCAGGTCGGACGTCCTCAGGAACGCGGTCACCGGCGCCCCCGATCTCTCCGCCCCGAACTCCGGGTACGACTGCGCGTAGTGGCCGGCGTTCATGAGGGCCTCGCCGAGGAGGCGGCCCGCCAGGACCGCGCCCTGGCCTCCCCGACCGTGCAGCCTTATCTCATAAATCAATCCTGGACCCGGGCCCACCGGGAGTCGTTTAAGCGTTGTGCCGAAGTCCCGCGCCGACCTCTATTTTCCCCGTTCCGGCGTCCGCCATATATTTACTGTAAATATCAATGT
The DNA here is from genome assembly GCA_046536535.1 of Nitrososphaeria archaeon. Classification (GTDB taxonomy): domain Archaea; phylum Thermoproteota; class Nitrososphaeria; order Conexivisphaerales; family Conexivisphaeraceae; genus Conexivisphaera. The sequence goes on along the minus strand of JAWDMO010000007.1, from coordinate 3,048 downwards.
ACTTCAGCGCGTCGTCGGGGAATATCATCACATAATCGCCCGCGCCGACCTCCGCGGCGGCCCTCCTCGCGGCCGCGACGGTGGCGCCCGAGCTGATACCTATGGACAGCCCCTCCATCCTGGCTATCTCGATGGCGGACGTCACCGCGTCCCTCAGCGTGACCTCGATAACGATGTCGGCGGTCATCCTCCGCTTCCAGTCCCTCCTGAGCCCCGGTATCCTCTCGCCGTCGGAGGGCGTCGCCGCCACGAGCGAGAACCCCAGCTCATCGCGAAGTTCGCTCAGCGCGGTCATATGTCCTAGGCTCCCCGTGCCGGCCACGACCGCCGCGGGCCTCATGTCGGCCGCGGCGAACTGCTCCCTCAGCTCGGCCACGAGCGCCTCCTGGCCCCTGGGATTGTCCTCGTTGCGGTACTGATCCAGGAATACGGCCCCATCCTCCTCGGCGTCCCTCCGCGCGACCTCCACCAGCTCATCGTCCACGCCGTCCCGGGGATGGACGACGACCTCCGCCCCGAGGAGCCTCATGAGCCCGACCGACGCGGCGCTCGCCGTGCGGGGCACGTACGCCCTGAATTTCACGCCGTGAGCGGCCGCGAGTGACGCCAGGGCTATGCCCAGGTTGCCGGAGGTCACCTCGTAGAAGCGGGTCGCCCCGGTTCTCCTTATGGCTCCCGAGAGCATCGAGATGGCCGCCCTGTCCTTTATACTCCTGCTGAACGGGTTGTAGAACTCCAGCTTCGCCCAGAGTTCGAAGCCCTCACCGGACGACTTGGGAAGCCTGACGAGCGGGGTTGGCGATAATGCCCCGGCTAGCTCAAGTGAAGAGCCGAGGACCCTTGTGCGTCCACTGAACGACACAAATGTGCACCACCACGCGATCCCCCGGAAACCGGTTATATAAAGGAGGCGGAGGACCCGGCCGCGTCCCACGGCATTCAAGGGCAAAATCCGGGCCCGCCCGGCGGCGGACGGCGCGATGGATTCCCGTGGGCCGTCCGCGATCAGCGGCAAATTAACACAACTAACCTTTTTTTGTGCGGTTTTCCAAATCGCTCCGCTGAACCTTTGCGTTAAACTCGGGCGATCAATGGAAACGGTATATCTAAACAGTTTTATATTACCAATAATGTGGAACCATATTCACTTTTAGGAAAACTTAAATACAAGTTATTTCGCTATTTTAGCAGGTTAGAATTTTGCATAGCCGGAACTCGCGATCAAGGTCAGTGCTCGCCGTAGCCATTGTATTCATTATTATATTATCATCGATATATTATCAGCCGTCCGCGGTGCGTGCCAACAGTTCGGGGGCGCCGTCCTACTATCACGTCGATTTCATCGAGACCGGGCTGCCCAACGGGACGCTGTGGCACGTCACGATGAACGGAACCACCTATAGCTCGTCCAACGAGGGCGTCATGACGCAGTACATCGAGGTTCCGGATCTTGAGGCCGGGACCTACGAATACCGCGTGGGCGGGCCGGAGGGCTTCAACGCCACGCCGTCCAGCGGCACAATCTCAGTCAGCGGGAACGAGAACGTCAGCGTGGCGTTCAATCAGACGGGCCCCCCCTTCAGCGTCACGTTCTACGAGGTGGGATTGCCGCTCTCCTATTACGTCGCCACGCCCTCCGGGATGAAGCCCGTCCAGATAAACTGGAGCGTGACGTTCGACAACACGACGCTATCGTCCGCGAATCAGACGATAACCTTCACGGGCGTCGCCCAGGGCACATATCCATGGATCGTGGACAGCTCCAACATATCCGAGTCCCCGGGATCCTACTACGCCCCGGAGGTGATCGAGGGGAACGTCACGGTGCCGAACCAGTTGACCGTGGTCGTCAGATACGACCAGTACAGCGCCGTGCTGGTCGCCCCCGACGACCCCCAGTTCGGGAGCGCTTCGCCGTCGGGCTGGCACTGGTACAGGGTAAGCCCGGTCCCGACGACCATCAATATATCCGCGTCACCGCTGAACGGCTCCTACTTCACGGGCTGGTCTTTCAACGGGGTCCTCGAGGTCGCAAACCGCGGCGTGGAGAACACGACGATGACGGTGTACGGGCCCGGCGCGGAGGTCGCCGGGTTCGTCACCCCGGTTACCTTCCAGGCGATCGGGCTCCCCCAGGGGCAGACGAGCTCCTCGTGGTGGCGTTACGTCGAGGTGTATCCCGAATCCCCGGGCGAGGAGCTGGGCGCGACCCCTACAAACGTGGGATCCTACAGCCCGCTTTACGTGTACGGCAACGGGAGCATCACGTTCTACGCCACTAACGGCACGTACCGCTACGTCATGAGCTACGCGGACGTCAACGGAACGTACTACTCACCCGAGGTCATCAACGGGACCATAGACGTCCAGAGCCCGTCGCCCACGTACACCACCGTGTTCAAGCCCGGGGTTCCGGTGAACTTCTACGAGACCGGGCTGCCCAACGGGACGCAGTGGTCCATCGAGATAAACGGAACCACGTACACGTTCTGGGCGGGCAGCGTCCATTGGCCGGTCTACCTTCCGCCCGGGGTGCCGCTCTCCTACAGCGTCTCGCCCGTCGTGGGTTACGACATACAGGATCAGTCGGGCACAATGTACCTCCCGCTGGCGCCGTCGAACTACACGGTCAACTTCTACCCGGCGCAGCCGGAGGGCAGGATCCAGTCCGAGTACACGGGCTACTTCTACAGCGGAATGCCGGTGTACAACACATTCGGGTTCAACGGATCCTGGGGATCCGCGAAGCCCACGGGCGTCCAGGGGGAGCTCGGCAACTCTACCTTCGGGTTCAACCCGACGGCGTCCGGCTCGTGGGTGTCCGTCGTCCCGTTCGACATGGGGAGCCTCGGATCGAACGCCACCCTGGAGGTATCGGCCATATACTCCAACGGCAGCGTCCTCGATTACACGTACGCAGTGCATGTGATACGTTCGCCCTGGTGGCTGACGAATCTCTCGAATTCCGCCGCCGTCACGATGACCATCTCGCAACCATATCAGCAGTGGAACAACAGCTACTACATCAACTTCACATCGGAGCTCAAC
>JAWDMO010000006.1:0-32953 GCA_046536535.1 Nitrososphaeria archaeon | reverse complement strand
CCTCCATCCTCCGGCGCACCTACTCTATTACAAACACATATTAAAACCTATCTATTCTGGTGCTGTGTTGCGCAATTTAGTCGATTTAACGTCTAATAATCACCAGTTGGATCGAAAAACGAGTATTTGCAATAAGCTACCCGTGAATAGTCGTCCTAAAGCGATATTCCTGAGGTTATGCAACACAGCATATTCTGGAACTGTTTTAAAAGGCGAGCCCTTATTTCCTAGCGTTAATGGACGCTGAACGGGCCCGTGGCCTAGCATGGATAGGGCACTGGCCTCCGGAGCCAGGAGTCCCGGGTTCGAATCCCGGCGGGCCCGCCACCAATTTTCTGGGACGCGACGGCGCGGCCTTTATCTCATTTTGGGGTTGAGGGACGGAAGACCCCTCCCGTGAGTGATGGATAGCCCCCAAGATTTAAAATTGTTTCGTTCAAGACTATGGCGATAGCCATGGACGGGGTAAGCGTCACCGAGGCGCCTCGGTTGAAGCGGGGATCGGTGAGGTGCGCCTCTGCCCCATCGACGGCCCGTACGGGCGATATCGACTACAACGCATCCCTCGATATCCTGAGGGGATCGGGGGTGGGAACCACCCCGGGAGCCCGTGGAGCTCCGCCCTCTACCCGCGGGTCAAAGGGCAAGGCGGGACTTTGAAGCGGTTGTCCGTTGAGGGGTGACCTCGTCAGTTGAGGGCCGGGGATCTCGTGTCCGTGATTGCGGGGGTGGCGATCCTCTTCGCGCTTGCGACGTTCCCCGCTGGGGCGCTGATCGCCGGGATAGTCGCAGGGGCAATAGAGGGTAACGCCGCCAAGGGGTTCCTAGCTGCGCTGGCGGCCGGAGTTATCTACGCGCTTGCGCTGACCGTGCTAGCGGCCGGCGCGGGACCCGTGGCCATAGCATTTGAATTCTACTATGCGTACGTCGTCGATTCCGTGATCTGCGCGGTCGGCGGACTTGTGGGCGGCTGGGCCGTCAGGATTCTAAGACGCATCCGTAGCAGCCCCCTGAGGGGTGTTCCACCTTGACCGCACAGGAAAGTCCGCGCCCTTCGGAAACAATTGGATCCGCTACTAGCAAATGAAGCGGTTTGGGGAACCGGAGAAATCCATATCATTTATGGAGTGAATCGGTTTCCCCGATACCCGGTAAATACGTACCACGAGGGACATGGCATGGAATCAACCCCCTCGCATCGGCGGCATGGAAATGGGCTCCCTACCCGGGAAGCCGCGCCGGTTCATCGTCTACGGGGCGGAGGCGTAGCGGAAATGCACCGGATGCGGGGAGGCGGCCGAGACCGAAAACCCCCTATACGAAAGGAACATCCACGTCATGTGTCCGAAACGTGTACTCGCGGGGCTGAATCATCGCTTACCTGTGAGGTGATGAGCGCGTTCAGCCGAGGATATAAAAGTCCACCTCCGAATATGTATGCCGTTCACCCATATGGTAGCCCGGGGGAGATTCGAACTCCCGTCGCTGGGGTTCGCCTCGCGGCCCATCCAGCCCTTCGGTGCTCGCGATCCAGAGCCCAGCATCCTTGGCCGCTAGACGACCGGGCTGTGATGATCGGGCTGTAGGGACCTTTTTAACCTTATGGGAGTTTAAGGGGCGGTGTTTCATCAAACCAACCCCCTCTGACCTCCTCCCCGCCCTGGAAGGTCGAGGACTCCCCTCGGATTTGGGTTTATCGATCGGCTTAAGGTAACGGGAGTCACGAAGAGAAAGCCCTTCCGTGATATGGAGATGCCGCGTCATTAAGGGGTGATAGTTCACCTATTTTTGAAGCAACTCACAGCGAGGACTGCAGCCTCTCCAGTAGTTCCGGAACAGTGGCCGCGCTCAAGCTCCCCGTCGCCGCCTCCGGGCCGCCGCCCCCGCGGCCCCCGAGTGCGGACAGTATTCCCTTGAGCACCGCACCTGCGTTGATTCCCGATCCGCGGGGACACGCGAGCAGTATCTGCGCCGGATCCTCGGTCGATATGGCCAGCACGGGCGTCCTGGACGCAGTGGCGATCTCGACCGAGTTCTCGATTAGCCCCTTGAAGTCGAGCCCCTCCGCCTCCACGACCCGTATGTCGGAGCCGGAGCGCGACTTCAATACACGAGGTCCCCTGAGGAGCGCCCTGGACATGGATCTCTGGATCGCGCGGGATCTCTCCAAGCGGTCCAGCGTATCGTTCACGCGCGCCGAAAGCTCGTCCAGCTTGACATTCAACGCCCGGGCGGACAGTCCGGCCTCCCTGAGCGCCGTCGAATAGGCCGCGGCCGCCGCCGGGCCGGCGCTGAATTTGAGCTCGTGGCGTCCCCCGGAGAGGCTCCTCACATCCCTCACAGCTATCCCCCACGACTCCAGCGTATTGCGCACGTGCCGACGCGCGCATGCCGCCCAGTCATATCCCTGAACTTCAATCACGCGCACGGGAGGCGATATCCTCTCCTCGTAAGCCCTAAGGGCCGGAAAGGCCGCCCTGGCCTCCTCAATTGACCCCAGGACGCGCTCCGTCACGGTCCTTCCCTCCATGATCACGGTATTCGCCTCCGTCAGCGCGTCCGCGATAACCGGCCACGTCGGCTCATCGCCCTCGACGACTATCCTGCCGTCCCATCCATCCTGTTCCACGAGCACCGGAAAAACGTCAAGCCTCCTCGTGAGCGCCCTCATGAACACGTGCTCCGCCGTGTGCGTCGCGGCTTCGGGATCCACCATGGCCCGCGATGCGATGGGGGGCCGTAAAAAGGAACCGGAGCGCTTTTAGGCGAGCCGGCGCATCGGATAACCAATGGGCCATCCCGTTAAGGTCCTGATAATGGGGGCAGGGGGCCGTGACTTCCATAATTTCAACGTGGTCTTTCGCTCCGATCCGGATTACAGGGTGATGGCGTTCACCGCCACGCAGATACCGGGGATCGCCGGCAGGAGGTACCCGCCCGAGCTCTCAGGACCGCTCTACCCGGAGGGCATACCTATACTCCCGGAGGATGACCTGCGGAGGATAGTCGAGGATGGGGGGATCGACCTCGTCGTCCTCTCATACAGCGACCTCACCAACGCCGAGCTGGGCGACAGGGTGAACAGGGTCATCGCGAGCGGCGCGTCCTTCATGGTGCTGGGCCCGAAGGACACCATGTTAGTTCCATCGCGGCCCACGATAGCCGTGACCGCCGTGAAGACCGGGGCCGGGAAGAGCACCGCATCGAGGGCGATCGCGAGGGAGCTCAGATCCAGGGGGATCAGGGTGGCGCCCATCAGGCATCCCATGGCCTATGGGGATCTCTCGCGGATGGCGGTGCAGAGATTCGCGACCGCCGGCGACCTCGAGAGGGCCGGGTTGACGATAGAGGAGCGCGAGGAGTACGAGCAGTACGTCAGGATGGGGATCCCGGTCTTCGCCGGCGTCGATTACGCCCGCGTGATGGCCGCGGCGGAGCTCGAGGGCGACGTCATCATGTGGGATGGAGGTAACAACGACCTTCCGTTCATCCGCCCGAACTACATGATAACCGTGGCGGATGCCATGCGGCCCGGCCTCGAGGCCTCGGCCTTCCCGGGTGAAGCGAACATAATCGATGCCGATGCCGTGGTGATAAACAAGGCCGATCAGGCCCCACCGGGAGCCGTCGACGCGATATCGGAGAACGTGAGGCGCCTGAATCCGGGGGCGAGGATAACCGTGGCGGAGAGCGCCGTGGTGGTGGAGGAGCCGGATACCCTGAGGGGCAGGAACGCAATTGTGGTGGAGGACGCCCCGACGGTCACGCACGGAGGGGCGCCGTACGGGGCCGGCTACGTCGCGGCCGTCAAATACGGCGCCACGGTCATAGATCCCAGGCCGTACGCCAGGGGAAGCATAGCGGATGCGTACCGGAGATATCCGCAGATGGGGCCGGTGCTGCCAAGCATGGGATACAGCGAGGATCAGAGGCGCGACCTCGCTGAGACCTTGCGCGCGGCGCCCGCGGACGTCGTGGTGCTGGGGACGCCCGCCGATATATCGGCGCTGGTGGAGGGCGGAAAGCGCGTGATCCGCGTCGGATATGAGCTGAAGGTCATCGATGGACCGACGATCGGGGAGCTCGTCGAGGAATTCCTCAAGCGCTCCGGCCTCGGTTGATGCCCGCGGGGCCGGCCAGCGCGCGCCCGGACACTATCCCCCACCGTTACCTTTAAGATAACAGGGAAGTCCCCCACGCCAGCTTGGACGACGCCTACGAAAGGGTTGTGGAACTCGCGAAGAGGCGGGGATTCTTCTGGCAGGCCTACGAGATCTACGGCGGCGTGGGCGGCCTCTACGTCATGGGGCCGCTCGGCGTGGCCATGCGCAGGAGGCTGGAGGAGCTCTGGAGGTCTATGTTCATCAGGAGGCATGGATTCGCGGAGATAGATGCGCCGGCGCTCGGACCGTATAAGGTCTTCAAGGCGTCGGGTCATGTGGACAACTTCAAGGACCCGGTCGCGGAATGCCTCAGGTGCGGAAGAAAATTCCGCGCGGACCACCTGCTGGGCGAGGCCGGGATAGCGGCGGGGGAGGGCATGCCCCCGGAGGAGCTGCAGCGCCTGCTGAACGAAGGCCACGTCAAATGCCCGGAGTGCGGCGCGTCCGAGTGGAGGGTCTCGCAGTTCCTGACCATGTTCGAGACGCGGATGGGGCCGTACTCGGAGGACGTGGGCTTCCTGAGGCCGGAGACCGCGCAGGGCATATTCACGGAGTTCAGGAGGATCTACGAGGTCACCAGGGAGAGGCTCCCCCTGGGGGTAGCGCAGCTGGGAAGGGGTTTCCGTAACGAGATATCGCCCAGGCAGGCCATGATCAGGCTCAGGGAGTTCAACATGATGGAACTGGAGTTCTTCATGGATCCGGAGCAGCCCTGCCCCTACCTGGATGAGGTATCGGACGATGTGCTCCCCGTCCTGACCGAGGAGGTCGCGGAGAGGGGTGGAGAGGACCTGCTGAACGTGCGCGTAGGGGATGCCCTGGACAGGGGGGTCATCAGGAACGGGTGCCTCGCGTACTTCATGGCGATCTCCCTGAGGTTCGTCGGGGCGCTCGGGATACCGCGCGACCGCCAGCGGTTCCACGGCAAGCCGGCTCACGAGAGGGCGCATTACTCGGCCCAGACGTTCGACCACGAGGTGGTGGTGCCCGGCTTCGGATGGCTGGAGGTAGCGGGGCTCGCGTACCGCACGGACTACGACCTGCGGTCGCACAGCGAGGCCAGCGGAAAGGATCTATCGGTTTCCGTGAAGCTCCCGGAGCCGGAGCTCGTGCGGAAGGTCAGGTGGCGCGTCAGGTCGGTCGAGGAGCTGAAGAGGGCGGCCGGCGATAGGTGGAAGGACGTCATGAGGATCGTCGCGGAGTCGGACGATCCGCCGAGGGATATCGCAGCGCTCGGGCTCTCAATGGAGGGCTTACCGGTGGTGAGGGAGGAGGTGGAGGAGAGGGCGAACGTGAGGAGGTTCTACCCGCATGTCGTTGAGCCGAGCTACGGCGTTGAGAGGTTGATGCTGGCCGCTCTATCGTGGGCCTACGGCGTGAGGGAAGGCAGGGCCGTGATCTCGCTGCCGCCGTATCTTGCGCCGGTACAGGTGGCCGTGTTCCCGCTGGTCTCCAGGGATGGGCTGGATGACCGGGCGCGGCGCCTGGCGGATGCGCTATCCACGCGCTTCGACGTTATGTACGACGCCGACGGCTCAATAGGCAGGAGATATGCCAGGGCGGACGAGGCGGGGGTGCCGTACGCGATAACTGTGGATTACAAGACGCTGGAGGATGGGACCGTCACCCTGAGGTACAGGGATACGTGGGAACAGGAGAGGTTGCCGGAGGACGGCCTGGCGGATAGGCTGAACGGGCTCCTGAGGCCGCCGCCGTGAGGAGCGCCGCCGAGGCAGCGCCCGGGCCGGGAGGAGCTCAGTGGATGGTCGATAGCAGGAACGCGATTATGCCCGCCACCGATATCGTGATCGCGTTCACCGTGTGATTGTTTATCACAGCGTACCCGATCCTCTCCGCCCGGGAGCCGCAGATGGACGGATCCTCCACGATCGCGCCATCGCCGCACCTGTACTTGATCTCCGCGAGGTCGCCCAGCAGGCTATCGAGGAGATTCCCGACGAAGCCCATCGACGCGGCTAGGGCTATCTGATACGGACCCGTCAATAAGCCCATCGACGCGGCCAGGGACGCTATCGCGATGGCGCCCAGCGCCCCCGCCAGCGTACCCACGGCGCTGACGCCGCCGGAGATCCCGGGAGGGACAGACTCCCAGGGCCTCGTGATCCTCCTGGGAGGGGATTTGGAGAGCATGCCCACCTCTGTCGATACCGTGTCGGACGTGGCGGCGGCCACAGCGGCGGTGAACGCAACCGACCAGGGCCACCCGATGAGCAGCGACGCAGCGGCCGCGAATATCAGCGGCGGCAGCCCGTTCGCCAGCACGTTCTTCGCGCCCCTGTCCGCCTTCAGCTCGGGCATCATGCCCTTCAGATCGGCCCCGGTCCTCGTCAACACGGATCCCAGCACGGTGAACGCCATCAGGAGGACCAGCCATCCGAGGCCGCCGAACACGAGCACCCCGGTTCCTATGATCGCGCCGGATAACACCCCGGCCGCGCTCAGGTAACGCTTCGCCGCCGAGACCGCGGCGAGGACCGTCACCAGGGCCAGGCCGACCACGAGCTCCCAGGCCTGGTAAATCAAACTGGGTTCCCCGGAACCCACCCATATATTTCCACTTCGCAAGTTACTTATAAATATTTATAATTAAAGACTGCTGAGTTTGCCCACGAGCTCGCGCACCCCGATGCGCGCCACCGCCATCACTATGCGCTCCCTCCTGGCGAGCTCGACGGAGAGCGGGTCGACGCGCTCCGGCCCGTGCACCACCACCATCCTGGGCTTCAACTGCGATACCCTCACCGCGACGAGGGGGCTGCGTCCCATGCCGACCTTCGTGAACACGAGGATGCGCTCCGTGGTCGAGCCGAATATCCTGTAGAATTCGACGCCGGACAGCGCGTATATCGCCCTGATGCTGTCGAGCACTGTGTAGCCGTACAGCGAGCGATCCAGCTGGTCCTCCCCCGTCAGTATTTCGAGGGAGAGCGCTTCGGCTATGCCGGACACCGATATGGGCTCCCTGAACTCCCCGATGCTCAATATCGCGTCCGGATTATCGTCAGCCGGCTTCGAGCCCAGGAGGACACCCCTCTCGCGGTCCATCTTGACCAGCGATGCCACATATTTTCTTATGAACTGGGATCCGGGGGATTTCCTCCTGCCGCCCTCGTAGTCGCTCAGCACGGATGGCGACAGCCCCATCTCCTTCGCCAGCCTTATCTGCTGGACCCCGGCCTTCTCCCTCCAGTATTTCATGAGCCTGCCCGGCTCCCTGCTCAGGACGAGTTCGCCGGCGAGCTTTATCGCGGCGTCGTGGAGCCTTGGATCCCTCAGGACATCATCGAAGCTGGCCTCGGACAATGTTCTGCAATAGACGAAACGCCTTAATAAAGAGTTCGTCGATACGCGCTCAGTGCCGCTGTCCCTGTAGCAGCCTCACGTCGCCGAAGAACGTCCTCGTCTGGCCGAGCGCCTGGAAGTCGACGTCGTCCACGTCCACGACGACGGGGATCCAGCTGGTCGCCTTCCCCATGACGAGGGCGCGGCCCTGCCTCAGCGTCGGCAGTATCCCGGAGAGCGTCTCGGTGTCCGTCGCGGAGTACCTGGCTATGAACTCTATGTCCTTATCGTTGGTGTAGTTGAAAAGAAACAGGTTATCCGCCTGTCTATAGACGAAATCCTTCAGTGCATCTGGCTGATTTGTCACAAATATTGTGAAAGCCCCGTAGTGCCTCATCCTGGTTATCAGATCCTCCCAGTAGGTATCCCTCACGTATAGGTGCGCCTCTTCCGCGAGTATGAAGAGGGGAGGTATGACCCTGGAGTGGAGGAGCTCGGAGATCTTCGACAGCATCGCCTCCACGACCACCTTGCGGGTTAACGCGCTGACGCCGGCGAGCATCAAAACGAGCGCGCCGCCTCCCCCCTCGGATTCCATATCCGCGAAGAAGTCCTCGAATCTGAAGCCGGGCTCATCGGTTATCAGCCTCGTGGAAACGAGCGAGTAGTATCTAGACAGCAAAGCATCCCTCACCATGTCATTGGCCCTCCACCTCTCAATGTACCCGCCGAGCTGGCCGAAGCTCAGGTGGCCAGAGGATTCCAGGAAGCTCCAGATCCTGAGGAACTCCCTCATCGACGTGGCCGGAAGGTTGAGGGCGTTCCTCATCACGTCGGTCATCACGTTTTTCCCGAGATATCTCATGTTGAACCTGAGGGAGCCGCCCGGCTCGAGCGGGTAGACCCTGCGCGCTATGTGCGACGGTTCGCCCTTCCTGTCCCTCGTAAGCCCGACGTATTCGTTGTTTATGTCGAATACGATCGCATATGCGCCGTTCTCGATGAGTTCGCTGAGCAGTAACTTCGCCATGTGCGATTTGCCCGAGCCCTTTTTACCGAGTATGAGGCTCAGGGATCCGTCCAGCGCCGACAGCGGGATGCCCAGCGGATGTCCGTCGGGCGTCCTTCCGACGCGCATGGATGGACCTTGGCCGCCCAGGATCGACGCCAGGTCCGTCCCCGGTATCCTCTCCACCTTCCCGGCGGCCCTGCTCGGCAGCCAGTCGACCTCAGGGCTCGGTCCCGACTCGGATACCGTGCCGCGCACCTTGCACTTTATCAGTATCACGTCCTTCACGCGCCTGGTTATCGACGCATACTCGGGATCCGGGGAGGACACCATCACGCCGTCCAGCAGGAGATCCCTGAGCATATCCTCCTCTATGCCCGGGACGTCGAAGTACTCCAGCTCGTAAACCTGGGCGAGCATCGCCGGCCTCCCGCGGCCGTCGCTCACCCTCACGTAGTCGCCCTTTGAGATCTCCTCGCCCTCCGATATCAGGAGCAGCTCGTCGCCCTTCTTGGACAGGACCCTCATGCGACCATCACCCCCTGACCTTCAGCAGCCCCAACAGCGCCTCGCGCCTGTCAAGGGGCCTCGAGAGCGATGCCCCGTGTATCGCAAGCGACGCCAGGGCGGCCTCTTCCTCCGACACCGACAGTATCGACGCGTAGTGCGCCAGCCTGAGCGAGTCCGGATAGCCCCTCACTATGATGTCGCTCGATATCAGGCTGGAGAGCCCATCGATATCAGTTGCATCTATCCTGAGCGGTATTCCGTATTCATCCAGCCTCGCGGCCATTATCGAGTAACATCCGTCGCCGGATATCGTGGAGTACCCCGGGCCCCGTGGAAGACCCATCAGCGATGACGGTACGAGCTTCGTGGCCTTTGAGATCCCCATGAGCGATATGTGCATGCCCCTCGCGACGGAGCAGTCGAGCTCCGATAGACCCCTGAGGGATCCATCGATCAACATGAGCGTGCGGTCCTCGAGGACGCCGCCGTGCAGTATATCCAACACTATGGATCCCTCGACGTATTCCCTCAGCCTCCTCGCGGCCGCCTGCTGATCCTCCCCATCGCGGCGCCCGACCTCCGCCAGATGAGGGCCTATCCTGAGTATGTGGGGGGGCGCGTATCTGCCGCCGCTCCTGAGGGCGACTCCCGCGCTGAAGACGAGGTACCACTTCCTGTCGGCGTAGGCCAGCGGTATCGCGCTGGAGTCAACTGCGACCAGGCTCGAGACGCCCCCGCGCTCCAGCCGTGTGAACTGGCGCAAATCGACCCTGATCCCCGGGGGCTCGTTGTCGTCCTCGTCGAGGATGACTAGCATTTCGTCCTCCAGGCCCGATAGCGTTATCCGGTCCATCCTGTTGAACTTGTCGATCAAGTTGAATACCGCAGGAACGTTTAATTCCGGGGCCTCCATACCCATGCCATGGGTAGCGATGGGCGGGTAATAAATCTTGCTCAAGTTGAGCAAGATGAAACGGCGACGAACGAGCGCGTCAGGGTCAAGCTGAGGAGGGGGGACGTCGAGATAGAGGTGGAGAGCCCCGTCGAGCGCGTCTCCGAGGTTGTGGCGAAGATCATGGAGGGCCTGTCCGGGACGGCGCGGGGGGAGGAGGTGGGGCCGACGCAGGCGCGGGGGATCGGGGGCGCCACCTGCAGGGGCCTCATCGAGTCCCTCTGGAGCGAGGGGTGGTTATCGGCACAGAGGGGGCTCGCCGAGGTCGCCGCCGAGCTCTCGAGGAGGGGATACAACTACAATTCCACCGCGATCTCGCACGCGCTGACCGACCTCGTGAGGGCCGGGGTCCTCGCGAGGGCCGGGACGCCCCGGACATATAGATATGTGCAGAAGAGGCCGCCGCAGGATTAGGCGTGCGCGCGGGCGACCAGCTCCTTGGAGAGCCAGCCTATCCCGTAGGTCGTTATGCGGTAGTACGCGGACCTGCTCCCCGAGCGCCTCTCAACCACGTTCTGTTTGGCCAGCTCGCTGAGCCTCGAGCTTATGGACTTCGGCTTGAGGGCCGTGGCCTGCTCTATCTCCTGGACCGCCATTCCGTCCCTCTCCGACCTACCCAGCTCGTACGCTATGCGCGCGGCGACCAGCTGCAGCGCTATCAGCTGTTTGTCGCTCATCCTGGAATCCTGGACCATGACCCTGGGGCCCTCGGGCGTGAGCTTGATGTACTCGCCGAACATATCCGCCATGTCCCTCAGCGTGTAGCTGACGTGCAGCTTCCTGGCCAGCTCCAGCTCCGGGATCATCGATATGAGGAAGCTGTTGAGCGCGTGGAGCACCTCGTCCGCGTCCTTCCCGGTGAATTCCGCGTTGACGTCCCCGTATGATACGTGTATCACGAGCTCCGGCATCAGCTACCGCCTCCGGCGGATGGTTCGCGCTGGATGTATACGTACTCGCCCTCCTGCTTGAACCTCCTTATCTCGCCGTCCTTCGCAAGCCTCAACAGAGCGACCGCGACGCTGGACTTGGGGTATATGAATCCATACGAGGCGAGCGCGTCCATCACATCCGATAGCTTTCTGGGCCTCCTTCCCCACTCGCCGCCGAACATCTTCTTTATCACGTCCGCCAGCGAATCGCCCCTCTCCACCCTCACCTCGGGAAGATCCCCGGGCGGCCGCGACGCCGTCCGCTGGATATCGATATCCCGCGGCTGCGCGCTGATCCCCTCGCCTGCGCCCGTGCTGACCTCCTCGGCCGCGAGCTCCCTCACGATCCTGGAGACGGCGTCCATCGCCGCGTCAACGGAGGATGGATCCCCAACCTCTATTTCGATCTCCCCCCCGGAGGTCCTCACGCGCACCCTTATGCCGGTTGACGTCGACATCGACATGGCAAATTCAGTTTTCATTTTCAGGTAGAAAAAGGTTTACCATTGTTTTCAGGACGGCGCTTCAACCTCTCCTCCAGCCTCCTCCTCAACAGCTCGTTGACCTTGGCCCCGTCGACCCTCCCCCTGACCCTGGACATCACCTCGCCCATCAGTGGGCCGAGGGCACGGGCGCCGCGTTCCGCCACGAGCGGGCCGTTGCCGTCGAGCACCTCGTCTATGAGCGCGGAGAGCGCTTCGTCGTCGAGGGCGGAGAGCCCGATCGCGCTCGCGGCGGATTCCACGTCGGTGGCGCGGCCGGAGGCGAGGGCCCTCAGGATGTCCGGAGCGGCTTCCTTCGCGACGCGGCCGGAGGCAAGGACCGAGAAAAGCTGCCTCAGATGATCGTCCGATATCGAGTCCACGTCGAGTCCCTCCCTGCGGAGGCTCACGAGCGTCTCGGTTATCACGGTCGCCGCGACCGTCGGCCTGACGCCCATCCGAACCGCCTCCAGGAAGATACCGTAACGTTCGGAGTCCAGGAGATCGTCGGCGAGCTTTTCGCTGAGCCCGTATCTGGACGCCAGTTCGGAGACCTGTCTGTCCCACGGAAGGGGCAGTTTATTCGCGAGGCCGGCGCGCATCGCGTCGGTGATCGGTATGGGCAGTAGGTCGGTCTCAGGATACATCCTGGCGGACCCGGGCCGCGGCCTCATGTACCTTGTCGTTCCATCGGGCATGGGCGCGCGCGTCTCGGCCGGGGGTCCGGAGATCAACTCGTTCAGCCTGTCGGATACGGCGGCCAGCACGCGTCCGGCCACCTCGGCATCGCCGAGCGCTATTACGAACGCATCCCCATCGGCGGCGCCGAGCCTGGAGCGGATCTCGCGCACCATATCGTCCCCCAGGCCGTAGCCCGGCAGTTCGTCCGAGTGTATGACGCCCCCCAGGCCGAAGATCCTCGCTATTGCGGCGAGATCGCGCCCTATGCGGACGCCCTCGTACGGCTCGGATCCCAGCAGGCCGCCATATCCCCTGGCCAGTACGGCGAGCGCCGCCGACCCGCCCCTGATGGCCTTCCTGACGATCCCCTCCCCCGCGCGGGATAGTATATCGGTCACATCGGTCACCGGGCCGACAGCGGATCCGCGCACCACGCCCCTCCTCGAGAGCTCGGCGGCGACCTCGGCGAGCCAGCTCAGGCGCCTCACCTCGAAGTCCACGATCTTCGCTATGAGTGGAAGCTCCTGGACGCCCTTGACCTCGACTATCCCACTACCGTTTATCGATATATTGAGGTCCTGGCGCACCGTGCCTATACCCCTCGCCACCATGCCGGTCGATTTGAGGAGCCTACCGAGGGCGGCGGCGACCTCCACCGCCTCCTGCGGCGATGACCTGAGGTCGACCGGGGCCAGGGAGACCTCTATCAGGGGGACGCCGAGCCTGTCCAGCCCGTACCTCTTCACGCGACCCTCGGATCCGAGGTTCCTCGCGGCGTCCTCCTCGAGCGTTATCGTCTGGACGCCGACGTCCATGTCGCCGACCCTGAGCGACCCCCCGAGCGCTATCAGCATTGTCCTCTGAAAGCCGGTGGTATTGGATCCATCTATCACTATCTTCCTCATCACGTGAACCTCGTCGACGATCAGCGACCCCAGCATCAGCGCGACCGTCAACGATGCCTCCAGCGCCCTGGGATTCACGTCGTGCGGCGGTTCCTCGTCGGCCTCAACTAGGCAGCTGGCGGCGGCGCCGTACACGTACTCGAACTCGATGCCCTTCGCCGCCTCGAACCTGGCGGCGGGATCCACCTCGCCGAGTTCGCTCTCCGAGGGCAACAGCACGCGCCTGAACGACCTGGATCCGTCCTCCCTCCCCGCGCTGCACCCGCAGAAGAGCTTGCCGCCGACGTCGAGCTGCCTGTGGAGCTCTATGCCGACCTTCACGCCGAGCGACCGGTAGTCCGGTCCCGACGCGCGATCATCCGCCTCATTCATATTCAACGAGCCTCCTCCGGGAGATCTCCCCCCTCAGGTTGGATGGCATCAGGGTCCTCATCTCGTCGGGCCCAACGCCCTGACCCAGGAGCCACATGGCCTTGACCAGCGCCACCTCCGGCAACATATCCTCCAGCGGCACGACGCCCATCTTCAGTAGGTCCCTCCCCGTGTCGTAGACGGTCATCCTGACGCTCCCCCATATGCACTGTGAAGTCATCCCCACGAATACGCCCCGCTCGATCGCCCCGTGAACGCTTTCGTGGACGTACTTCCCGACATGCCCGAGGCCGGTGCCCTCCAGTATTATGGCCCTGTAGCCGCGGTCCACCAGGTTATCTATAACGCCGCCGTCCATGCCGGGGAAGTACTTCAGGAGGAACGCCCTCCTGTCGAAGCCGGCCCTGACCCTGAGCGATCCGGGATCGCCGCGGGGCGGCAGATCCGCGAGCATCTCGATGCCCATCGACCTGAGGTCGACGACGGCCGCTAACCTCGAGTTGACCGGCTGGAACGCGTCCCTCCTGCTGGTGTGGTTCTTCCTGACCTTGACGCCCGGGTGAATCGCTATCTCGTGGTCGGAGAGGTTCCTGTGCATCGCGATGTAGACGCCGCTGAACTCCCCCCTGGAGGCCGCCAGCACCGCGGCCCGCAGGTTCGATGATGCATCTGACGATGGCCTATCGGATGACCTCTGTGCGCCCACGAGGATCACCGGCACCGGGAGCCCCTCCAGGGAAAAACTGAGGGCTGCGGCCGTGTAGTGCATCGTATCGGTCCCGTGCGTGATTATTATCCCCCTGTAGCCATCTGAGACCGCCCTTCCTATCCTCTCGGCGATCGCCGTCCAGTGATCGGGCGTCATGTTCTCGCTGAGTATGTTGAACAGCACATCGGTCTGCACCTTGGCTATATCGCCGAGCCCCGGGACCCTCGAATACAGGTCCTCCGGCCTGAAGACCGGCGTCACCGCCCCCGTCCTGTAGTCTATCCTGCTGGCGATCGTGCCCCCCGTGCCTATTATTATGACGTCCCCCCTCGGGATGGACGGCGGCCGCGACGGCTGGGACACCTCCTCGGGCTCGGGGGAAGGCCGCCCGATCATCCGGATCCCGACGATCCTGGAGACCGCAACCCCCGCGTTGTAGCCGTTCCTGAGCTTCACTGTGATGTGCTCGCAGTCCGCGTGTTCGTAGCGCGGCATGAGTACGCCGGCGATGGATCCGCCGTCGGATAGGGCCAGCTCCACCTCGTCGCCCACGCGCATTCCCGCGCCCTCGAGGATCCGGCGCGCGGGCCCACGGTACCCCTGAAGCCCGTCCTCCACATGGCGCCCGCCGGTCGGTGGGATATAAAAGCGGCGCGGATCGCGAAGATGGATTCATCCGTTTTCAGGGCCGACATTTCGCGCGCGGGCCTCGAGGATATCGCCATCCGGCCAAGGGGCGTCAATTCATCCCCCTCCCCCCGCGAACCGCCACGCGCCCGTTGACTAGACGCACGCGCATCGCGAAAGGAACCTTCCCCCCCATCGCCTTTAATTTAAATTGATCAAGCCGACGTTATGGTGTGGACGTGGAACGCTACAGGACGGCGCTCATGGAGGCCGCCGAGGAGGTGGAGAGGATCGCGTCCTCCGGTCGCCTTGACCGGGATTGCGTGGAGCGCATCAAGTTGGAGGTCGCCCGCAGGTACTCCCTGGACAGGGTGCCGTCCAGCGCGGAGCTGTCGAGCCTCCTGAGCTATGAAACCAGGAGGCTCATCGCGGTGCGGCCCTCCAGGAGGCTATCGGGGATAGTCACGGCGACCGTCGCAGCGATGCCCTATGACTGTCCGCCGAACGCCAGATGCATCTACTGTCCGGGCGGGGCGCGGATGGGAACGCCCAAGTCGTACATCGAGGAATCGCCCGCGGTCGTCCAGGCATCCAGGCTGGGATATGATTCCAGGGCGCAGATGGAGGAAAGGCTCTCCGTGCTCGGGAGGCTGGGATATCCCACGGGTAAGGTGGAGGTGATAATAGTCGGAGGAACGTTCCCCCATTACCCGGTGGAATATCAGATGCGCTTCGTCAAGGGGGTCTTCGACGGCCTTAACGGCTTCGCGTCGGGGAATCTGGAGGAGGCGATGGCGGCGAACGAGCACGGCGCGCACAGGTGCGTGGGGCTGACGGTGGAGACCCGGCCCGACGTCTGCGGCAAGGGACATGTGGACCTCATGCTGAGCTACGGGGTCACGCGGGTGGAGGTGGGCGTCCAGACGCTCGACGAGCGCACGTTGACCAGGATTGGAAGGGGGCACGGGACGGCGGCCGTCGTGGACGCGATAAGAATTCTGAAGGACGCAGGCCTCAAGGTGGGGGTCCATATGATGCCGTGCCTGCCCGGAAGGACCCGGGATGAGGATCTCGAAGATATCATGAAACTGTTCAGCGACGAGGCGTATCGGCCCGACATGCTGAAGATCTATCCCACGCTCGTCCTCAGGGGGACTCCGCTACACCTGATGTATGAGAGGGGGCTCTATGAGCCGTGCGACGAAGACGACGTCGTGGAGCTCCTGGTTCGCGCGCTGGCATCGCTGCCGCCATGGGTGAGGGTCATGAGAATCCAGAGGGAGATACCGCCGTACGCGGTCGTCGCGGGTCCGAGGACGCCGGGATTGAGGGATAGGGTGCTGAAGGAGATGGCGCGGCGGGGGCTCACATGCACCGAGATACGGTGCAGGGAGGTAGGACGGGAGGACGTGCATCCATACATGCTCGAGCGCTTCAGGATCGTGAGGAGGGATTATCGCGCGTCGGGAGGAACCGAGGCATTTCTCTCGTTCGAGGACGATTCCGCGCACGTAGCAGGGTTCCTGCGCCTGAGGCGGCCGTCCACGTCGGCGCACAGGCCGGAGATTGCCGGGATGGATGCGGCTATCGTGAGGGAACTCCGGGTCTACGGAATGGAGGTCGACGTCGGAGTCCGGGATGAGATGGGCTGGCAGCACAGGGGCATTGGAAAGATGCTGATGGACGAGGCCGAGCGCCTATCGCGCGACGAGTGGGGCGCGGAGGAGATGCTGGTGACGAGCGCCGTGGGCACCAGGGAATATTACCGGAAGCTCGGCTACGGAAGGATGGGGCCGTACATGGCCAAGCGCATCCGCTGACGTCGGGCCGGCGCGGGACCTGGGACGTCCGCTGTGATGCACAAGCACCGCTCCGACGGGTTTCACGTTACGTAGGCATACGCGGATATGCATCTGCGCGCCCGTCGTATGCGCGGTGGAGCTGGGGCTTCTGATCCACGACATCATACCGTACAGCCCCCTCACGGGTTCATCGGGGTCCCTCCGCCCGGTGGATCGTGAAGGGAAACTGGCACGTTCCCCGGGCGGGGATCCATTTCCGTTATTGCCGGTGCCCGGGGAACTATCTTCATCATGCGCCGCGTAGCACGCATCTACTGGACATTGGGGAAATTGATCCATTCCGCTCATGAACGGCGCCGGCTTTCTCCTCCCCAACTTCATTCACATAATTCGATAATCCCCGGATGATATGAACGGCGGGAGCGCCATCTTGACCGCTTCCGTGCACAGCTCCAACCTGCTCGACATGCCCTTGGAAAGCAGGCCGATCGCGCCCTCGCGTTCCCCGAGGTCTGCTATACCGTACAGGCGGTCCATTGCTTCCTCAAGCTCGATGCCCTCCGATAGCATCAGCGAGGAAATTCTGCCGGGCAGCGGATAGGCGGGTCCGATACCTATTGCGGACCGACCATCGCCTGAGCGGATCGCCGCGACCGTGGCGGCGTACCAGATATCATCGAGTTCCATTACGCCCGACTCTATTCCGACACAGTAGTCGGCGCCCGGAAGGCCCGCGCAGGCCCAGGCGACCCTCGCGATCGCCCCGTCCATCGTTTCCTCCAGCGACATCGGCTGGGGCCTGAGCCCCGGGGGAGGTGAAAGCGACTCGACCGTAACGCCGTCGAATGCCGCGGAAAACGCCGATCTGACGGCGTCCACTTTCACGGGATTCCTGGAGGCGACAACTATCAACATGTATGCGCAGGGGATGGATGGGGACTCGGACAAAACCTTATCCCCGCACCAATATATTGGCGCTTATATGTATGAAAAATCAGCGGGAGTTGATCCAGACCTGGCCGGGCTTCCGGCCTAGTTCGTATCTCTTCCTGTACTTGTTCTTGAAGCTCACCCTCGGCGGGGGATATGTCCTAGGCCTCGGTGGTATCTTAGGAGTCTGACTCCTGACCTTACCGGCCTTCGTTATGCTCCCGTGCGTTGGCATGCGGCTGATTCCACCGTGCCATTATTTAACCATAGCGGGAGTTGATGTAGAGAAAGCCCCCTTCCCCCCACTAAGTTAATTACCAGCTCAACACATGCATGGGCAGGTTGAAGGCCAGATTATACGTCACGGAGGCAGGCGTGGTGCTGCTCAACGAGGCCGGGGATGCCGTATATTCCAGCAAATATTCCGGGGACCCTTATCAGAGATATCGGCTGGCCTCCGCCGGTATGAAGACCGAAGACGTAGATGCCGCCGTCAAATGGGCGGCCGAGGCCGGATTCAGGGAACTCGAATCGAACGCGCTGGGCGCCGCGGCGCTCGCCGAATCGCTGGGCATGGTGTTCATTCCGGTGGAGCAGCCCGGGCTCGACGAGAGAGTGGGGCTTATGATTAGAGCGGGCCTCCTAGCATCGGAGGAGGAAGCCAGGGATCTTCTGAGGGAGTTCGCTGTGAGGATGGGTGAAGAGAGGATAAAGGAGGAAGCGGCGCGCCTAGACCTTCACGCCATACAGATAGTATCCGCGGTGGACGAGCTAGACAAGGTCGTGAATGTGCTGGCAGCTAGGGCCAGGGAATGGTACGGGCTCCATTTTCCGGAACTCGACGACATACTTCAGGATCCGAGGCTCTACGTCAGGCTCGTCTCGGCGCTGGGGCGGAGGGATAACTTCACATCCGAGAAACTGATCGAGTTGGGCGTTCCTAAATCCAGGGCCGCCGCAGTTGAGGACGCGATGAGGAGGACGAAGGGGGCCGAGATAAGGGATGAGGAACTGGCGCTACTTCAATCGCTCGCGTCTAACGCATACGATCTCTACCAGCTGAGGACGCGCCTTTCGAATAAACTGGAGGAGGTCATGGCGCAGGTGGCCCCCAATGTGGCGAGCTTGGTCGGAGCCGCGATAGGGGCTAGGCTGTTGGTGAGGGCGGGTAGTCTCGACCACCTAGCAAAGATGCCGGCCAGCACAATCCAGGTGCTGGGCGCTGAGAAGGCGCTGTTCAGGGCGCTCAAGAAGGGAGGCAGACCGCCCAAACACGGTGTGATATTTCAGCATCCACTCATACACAGCGCGCCGAAGTGGCAGAGGGGCAAGATGGCCAGGGCAATAGCTGCAAAGCTGGCGATAGCCGCCCGTATGGATCGGTATTCGGGCGTGCTGGATCCATCGCTCAAGGGGAAGCTGGACAGAAGAACCGATGAGATAAAGGAGAAGTATGCGAGGCCTCCCGAGAGGGAGGGCAGGAGGCCTCCCGAGAGGGAGGGCAGGAGGCCTCCCGAGAGGGAGGGCAGGAGGCCGACCAATAGGAGGTGGAGGCGTTGACCAAGGTTAGGTCGGACGAAGGAAGGCCCGGGCTGTACTGGGCTGATATTGGAGGAAGGGAGCAGCCCGTCACGAGGAACCTAGCACCGGGAATCTCTGTCTACGGCGAACAGCTGGTATCGTATGAGGGTGTCGAATACAGGGTCTGGGATCCGTTCAGGAGCAAGCTGGCCGGGGCGATCATCAATGGACTGAAGGGTTATCCGCTGGGACCCGGTTACCGCGTGCTGTATCTGGGGGCATCGACCGGCACAACGGTCAGCCATGTCTCAGATATCGTGGATATAAAGGGCACCGTATTTGCGGTCGAGGTTTCGCATCGTGTCGCCAGGGATCTTTTGGAGAGGGTCGTCAAGTTCAGGAGGAACGTGATACCCATAATAGAGGACGCAAGGAGGCCGGATCACTACCGCTTCGTCTATGGGAAGATGGATCTCGTCTACTGCGATATAGCTCAGCAGGACCAGACCGACATAGCACTCTTGAACACCAAGAGATATCTGAAGGATGGAGGAGACCTCCTTTTAGTCGTGAAGGCCAGAAGCATAGATGTGACCAAGGAGCCCAGCGAAGTCGTGAAGGGGGAGGCCGAGAAGCTCAGGTCAGCTGGGTTCAACGTGATCCAGATAATAGATCTGGAGCCATACGATAAGGATCACGCGATGATACATGCTGTGATGGCTTAAATATTAACTGATCTTCTTCCTAGAGGGCTGATCCTCCGGGTCGTAAACCCCGTGCTCATCTATCATGAACACGACCTCCGCCTCGGGGTGATATGGACTGTCCATCATCCTAGCTATTCTGTTCTTACCGGCCTTGCGCAGATAGACCCTGTAGGTCACAGTGTGCGCCACCACATGGCCACCGGCCGGCCTTGTGGGATCCCCGAAGAACATATCGGGGGTGGCCATGACCTGGTTTGTTATGACCGACGCTACATTGTAACTCTCGGCCAGCCGGAGCAGCTGGTGCATGAGCAGGTTCAGGCGCTGCTGCCTCTCTGCCAGGGTACCCCTGCCCGCATACTCCGCCCTGTAGTGCGCCACCGCCGAATCCAGTATCACCAGTTTGTATTTGCCGTCCCTCAGGTAATCGCCGAGCTCCCTTATTATGAGCTCCTGGTGCGCGCTGTTGTAGGCCCTCGCCACCAGTATGTTCTCCAGAACATGCGTCGGATCGAGGCCCCTGTGATCCGCTATCTCGGAGATCCTCTCCGGCCTGAACGTCCCCTCGGTATCTATGTAGATGGCCCCCGCGCTCAATCCACCGCTTTCCGGAGGCAGCTGGACGCTCACCGCCAGCGTGTTGCATATCTGGGTCTTACCGGTCCCGAATTCGCCGTAGAACTCCGTCACGGCGCTCGTCTCGATGCCCCCGCCGAGGAGCCTATCGAGGTTCTTGGAGCCGGTGGTTATGCGCGCTATCTTTTCCCTCATAGTGAGAAGCTGTTTCGCCGTCATGAAGTCCTTCGGCAGGACTCCCAGCTCGACCAGCTTCTCCCTGGACTTGTTTATCAGCTCCGATGCCTTCGCCATATCGCCGCCCAGGGCATCGGAGACTTCCCCGACCCCCCTGCTGGCGAGGTCCAGCACCGTCTTTATGCCCGCGTCCAGCAACTTCTGTTTGGTGACGGGCCCCACGCCGGGCAGGCTGGCTAGGTCCATTTCCTTCGAGGTATCCTTCTCCTCCCCCTCCCCCGCTCCCATGATTATCCTTCCCTGATTCTCTTGACGCCGATCCTCTTTTAAACACATCGAATGGGTGCCGCGGATTCCCGTGTGTGTATACAATGTTAATATAAAAGTGATCGGCGTCGTGGACCTCAAGGGAGGGTGTGCGCGTGGAGCGCAGAGAGACCATACTCATAGAAGTCGAGCACGGCGCTGGCCTCGGCGCGGCCCTGGAACGCGCGTCCGAAATGCACTGTGAGGATGCGCGCGCCATCGGTGAGAAGGAGGCGCTGGCTACGTGCGCGAACGCGCTCGCAACCGCGGATAGGCTTCAGTGGATGCCGGGCATCTCACTGGTGAGCTACGGTGAATTCGTGGGACCCGGAAGGCACAGGGATCTGGCCTCCGGAATATTGCGCATACTCGCCGGAACCCTGAAGGACGGGGATAGGATCTGGTTCCACGTAGAGGGCCAGGGATCGGTGGAATTCTACGACTACCTGGTGGGGGAGGCGGTGTCGTCGACGCGCGTTGAGCTGGATAACAGAAGGCCCGACAAGCTGTTCACAGTGTTCCTGGCGGGAGGGGGGGCATTTCTCTCGCGTGGATACAGGAGCGGGCTCGGAGGGGTGCCGCCGGGATCCGAGGGGGACAGCATTGCGCTGTTCTCCGGAGGAAGGTGCGGCGTGGAGGCGTTTCTGTCCTCCGCGAGGGCCGGATTTCACACGCGCCCGCTCTTCCTGGAGATGGGGGGCGCTACCCCTCCCGATGAGACCAGGAGGGCGATGATGGCCGCGGCTATCGTGACATCGAACGTGCGGCCGAGGGGGGGAGAGGTCTTGGCCGGATATGTCCCCAAGAGGGCGGTGGAGGCTATCATGGCAGGCGGTGGATGGGCGTTCCACAGGTTCCTGGCAGAGGTCGCCGGGAGGATAGCCAGGTCGTCCGGCGAGCGCGCCGTCTTCGTGGGCCTCTCCCCGGAGCCCGGATACGCGAACGCCATCGAGGCGTACGCGAACGCGCAGAGATCGCTCGGGGTGGCGTTCGTCGCTCCTCAATGCTGCGGCGTGCCGCGCGCCCCGGCGGATGAGGAGCTGGAGGCGCTCTTGGATGAGCACAGGTGGAGATTGCTGGAATACGGCCCATCGGCGCCCCGGGAGGACATCTGGGGCTCATCGATGCTCCCGGGAACGGCCGCTGAGGTGGCGGAGCTGGTTGTGAGCCTGAAGGCCGAGGGCGAGATGGCCCGTCACGAGGTACTGGACGGCTACCTCAGGGCCAGGCGGCGTCTACAGGAGCTCCTCGACGGCGGACGCCGAGAGCTCGGCGAAGTCCATCGATCTGGCGAGCCCGGAGATACGCGCGGCCGGCCCGGCGCCATCGGACGCGGTTGACTCCACCGCGTCGGCCAGCTCGACACCGCTGATCATGTCAGATCTCAGGATAGCCTTCGCGATGCCCATACGCTCGGCCTTCAACGCGTTGCTCTCCTGCTCACCGTGGAAGGGTATCGGCATGAGCACGCCCGGCTTCCCATAGTAGATGATCTTGCCGACGGTCGTGTGGCCCGCCCTCGCTACAACTATATCTGACATTTCTATATATTGATCTATACACTCGCACCACTCGCAGAGGTAGACGCCATCGCCAATCGCCACCGGGGTGCCGCTGGATCCGGGCCGCGCAGCGGAGATCAGCGCCGACCATCCGCGGCCTCCGAGGATCCGCGCGGCGGAGATCGATTTCAGGAGCGCCGGGCGCTTAGTCTCCTCCGGCCCGCTGATGGCAAAGAGCGCGAATGGCCTACGCGGCGGACTCCACGTCGGCTGCCCGCGGCATGCCTCAACGGGGAACCCGGCGAATCTGAGCTTGCCGCGTATCTGCGGGATTGCCCTGAGCTGTTCCTCTGCCACTGTATATGGAGGTGGGAGATCGGGAACTATCACGAGGTCGGCCGCGGACCACATGGACCCCAGGATCTGGGCCGGGGGTACCTCGATCGCCGCCCTCGCGATCCCCAGGGCCCTGGGGGCCATTATCCTGGCCTGATTCAAAATGAGCGCGGACCTGAGGCCCCTGCGCTTGGCCGCGAGGATCGGCGTGAGCCTAGAATCGGAGAGCACCACGGATGGCCTCACGGAATCGATTATTCGGCCCTCGACCTCCAGTTGATGCGCAACGCGGACGAAGGGCGCCGTCATATTCCTCAGCGTGTCCTTGAAACGCATCTTGCCCTCGTCGCCCCACAGGACGTCGAGCTCCGGGACCTCCAGGCAGGGTATTCCCGCGGATTCCAGGTAGCGCAGGCCCTCCCCCCAGCTGCTGGCGAGGGCGATGTGGCCGTCCGACGCGAGCGATCTCAGCGTCGCGGCGGTTCTGTAAGCGTGCCCGAGCCCGGTTCCATACACCGGGGCGTAGATCGCGCTACCTCCGCTCAAGGTTTTTCCGTACCACCTCGCCGCGCGGCGCTACCTCCTCGAAGACTATTGCCTGGAATGCCTGGATCCTGGGGCGCGTGGAAAGCCAGCAATCGGGAGGAGCCCCCGCCTTCATACATGCATATGACAGGTACTCCTCGACGTCCCAGCCCTCCTCCACCGGAACCTGCGGGAGCAGGAGGCCCGACCCCATGGTCCACATCACGATGAGCCCGTCCCTGCCGATCTCGACCTTGTCCTTGAGCTCCAGCGGATTGCGGTACTCTAGGTCCCGGGGCTCGGTTAGCACGCTGACCTCCACGGTCACGCGATCCACCTCCTCGTATCTCATGGGCTCGAAGCGCGGGTCGTTGACCGATGCGTCCACCGCGGAGTCTATAACGGCGTTCACCAGCGGCTGAGTGGGATAGGGCCTTCCTATGCACCCCCTGAGCTCGCCCCCGGGATATGTCCTCAGCGTGACAAATGCCCCCCTCTTGGCCCTCAACCTCTCGGTGACATCGGCGGGTACCCCGATTGTTTTCCCATCCCGGAGGTACGTCTCCATCGAGCGGCGCGCCAGCGCCACCAGATACTTACCCTCATCCAAGCTGTAGTCCTCGAAACTCATGCCCAGCGAACGATTCAGCTCACGTTCCAGTTTCTTAATGTTTCCCCAGTGGCTCCCGATCCAGTAGACCCTGCCGCATCCGAAGCACTTGTAGAAACTGCTGTGCTCGGCCAGGACGTCCGGAGGGATCTCACCCCTCAGGAGATCGACGTCATCTATCTCCGTGACCGGGGTGTTGCAGTGAGGACACCGAGCCGACGATGGATCGAAGGACACCGAGCGCAGGCCGAGCGATAGGAGCACTGTTATCAGGTCCGATGCACAGATCGCGCGCAGGCCACGGGATCCGGCCCTAGAGCACAGCGATGAATCGCGCGATATGAGTATTCTGCCCGTCTCCGATGCGAATTCGAGCAGGAACTCGTCGGTCACGCCGCCCATGTAGGCCGTGTCGAACCCGAGGAGCCTCAGCTTCCTGGCGAGGTCACCCAGCATCCCGTCTACCAGGAGTCCATCGCTTACTATGCCTATTCCGGCTCCCCCTGCTCCGACCTGCACTCCTCGCAGAGGAACTTTCCGTCCACCTCGACCAGGTAGTCCGACCACCTTCCGCACTGATCGCAGAAGCCCGATATATATCTCCTGTGCCCGACTGATTCCCCGCTCATGATCCTAGCCTTCTCCGAGAGGACGTCCAGGACCTCCGGGAACACGTTGATTATATCGGACATGGATATCACGCCCGCCGGTTTCCCGTTGTGGAGCACCACCAGCCTCTTGACGCCCTTGGCCCTCATCTCGCGCGCGGCCTGCGCCAGATCGCTCTCTCCATCTATTGTGGCGACCGGCGAGCTCATGACCCCGGAGGCCTTTACCTCCTTGGGGGTCATGTCCTCGGCCACGACCTTCCTTATCAAGTCGCCGTCCGTCACAATCCCCATTATGTCGCCGTTGTCGTTCACGACGACCACGCTTCCTATCTCATACTTCTTCATCTTCCTCGCGATTGATGCTGCATCGTCGTCGGGGAACGCTGTTATTATGGGACTATTCATCACTTCCTTGACCTTCAGGGCTGTGGGGAGCGCGCCCATTATCCCCCGGGCCCCATGCTGACCCCGACGTCTCTTAAACGTTTGCCCCTCGCGACCTCGATGACCCTCGAGTTGCCGGGGGGAAGCAGGCGCGCCACGTCGTCCACGTTCAGGATGCCGCGGAGGCCGCTGCGGTCCGGCGGCAGATGATCCGAAAGAACCCTGACGACCTTGGACGCGGTATCCGATGCCTTCATGTGGCCGGGCTCCATGACCACGTACACGATCCCGCGCTCGTCGAGCGACCTCCTGGGGCCCGAGCACAGGATGACGTTGTCCCCGGTCGGCTCAGCGCAGAATCCCACGGCGACCTCCAGCTTCAGCCCCCTGATGTAGTTCCTAGTACCCTTGATCATGAAGCTGCCCCGTGGAAGATACTCGCCGCTCGGGGCGCCCGGGCTCACCTGCTCCGGGTACACGTAGTACGCGTCGGCGGCGGCCAGTCCCTCACGCCAGGCCCTGCTGAAGCTGACCGTGGCCTGCGCGACCTCCTCCAGGTCCGTCGGGGCCGCGGAGCCCCTGCCGCCCTTCAGGATGAAGAACGGAGATCCGACTATCTCCGCGTGGAAAACGATATCCCCCTCCTCCAGATATCTCCTGATGAGCGACGAATTGCCCGACGCATCCCTGCCGCCCACCGCCAGGAGGGCGCCGCTCGTGTAGAACCATCTGTGCCTTTCGTACCATTTTCTCTCGCGCGCCACGAGTTCGCCCGGGGTGATCGACGCCGCGGACTCCTCCTCATCCAGCCTGTTCACGCGGCCGCGGAGCTCCGCGGCCTTGGACTCCAGGATCGACGCCGCGGACTCCAGCCTCTTGGCGTAATCGTAGAGCGCCGAGGACAGCGCGTATGGATTGCCGGCCGGCACCCTCATATCGCCGACGTGCAGGTGTCCACCGCGCACCTCCACGTCCCCGCCGAGCGACTTCATCGCCCCGTCCACGTCGATCGAGCCGGCGGCGAGGGCGGAGGCGAGCGACCTGATGGCGGAGGCCCTGGATGATAGCTCATGCGCCCGCTCCTCCTGAGCCCTGAGCTCATCCTCGAGCCTCGACGGCGCCTCAGCTCCCGACTCCTCGGAGGAGTTCGCCGGCTCCAGTATCTCCCCGTGCAGCGCCGCATCCAGCGCCTCAGATGGGCTTTCATGGAGCTCCGGCGACAGGTGGCGCTCCTCCTCCAAGAGCTTCAGCCTCGCTGCGCTGACCTCCAGGATGCCGACCCCTCTGTAGAGGTACAGCGCGGATCCCGAGGTCAGCTCCGAAAATAGGCGCGACAGCTCCTCTACGAGCCTCACAAGGTCCCGGCGGGATATGGAGTCCGCGGGAACGTCCGGCCGAATGCCGGACCTCCACAGCGCCTCCTCCAAGTATTTAGAGGGCGCCAGGAACCATTTGCCCAATGCCCGGTTGAGCGGCCTCCCGGGCTTGAGGACCGCCGCGAGCTCCTCCTCCGATGCCTCGAAGACGGAGCGGCGGGGGGTGGGAAGCCCATACGGAAGCCCCGGGGCTATGCTGCGATCCTTCCCCCTCACGATGCTAAGCGCGGCCGCGATCACGCCCCCTGAGACCAGTACCAGGTTGCCTGTGCCAAAGAATTCCATATACATCCTCCACTGGCTCTGATATCCATCGAAATCCATCGCTATTATGCGCTCGTTCTTCACGGCCTCGGCGCCGGCAATCCTCAACCTGAGCAAACTGTCCCTGAGCCTGCGCACCGCCGGGTCCAGCTGCTGCAGCCTTGGAGCGGTCCGGGTTATCCACGCCGCCCTCCTCACATGGACGACCAGAAGGGCCTCCGATACATCGGAGTTCCTGAGCCTCAGCGTAATCGCATGCGCGCCGGAGCGATAAACGTTATTAACATAGTATCCCCTCAGCCTTGTCCCGATCTCCATGGCGACCGGCCTGAGCTCGAACCAAGTGAGGTCCAAACCCTCAAGCACCGCTCATATGGAGTCCAGATTAAACGTTATCTACTGGATGAGGATAGCCGCGGGCATCGCGGCGGGGCTCATATCCGGGGCGCTCCAGGGGGCGTTGCCGCAGCCAGTGGGTGCACTTATAATCATAGTTGCTGTGTTCATAGCCACTATAATTATAGCAAAATTACTAATAACCGGAAAATCGTCCAAGATATATTACCATGGAATCGGCGGATATATCATCTGGTGGTTCGTCTCATATGCGATCTACATATCGCTCGAGGCCGCCGGGGTCATAGGTCGCTGATAGAGCCGCCGGATATCCTGAAGAGCGCCGCGCCCCGGGCCGATGATGCGCGGCGAACGGGGCCTTCCAGCTCATCAAGCCTGACGATCAGGTCGGCGAACGGCCACCAGTAATCATAGCCCCTGATCCTCGATGGACCGCCCGAGAGCGATACGAGGGATTGTGCGCCCCTGCGGGAGGCCGCGCGGGAGAGCGAGAGGGATATGTATGAGCGGGGCGCGGCGGCCCTGGACACCTCGAGGAGATCCGATGCGTTGTCCAGCGATATGAGCCCGAAGTCCAGGAGCGCGAAAGCGCGGGAGGCCGCTACCACGGATCCCTCGTCGGATAGGCGTATCAGCACCAGCCTGTCGAGCGCATCCTGAGGCAGGCCCCCGAGAGTTGACGCATCGCCCCAGGAGCCCGTGGAGGCCAGCATCGCCCTGCCA
This sequence comes from Nitrososphaeria archaeon, assembly GCA_046536535.1. Classification (GTDB taxonomy): domain Archaea; phylum Thermoproteota; class Nitrososphaeria; order Conexivisphaerales; family Conexivisphaeraceae; genus Conexivisphaera. Next base: position 5,601 of record JAWDMO010000006.1, on the reverse strand, counting down.
CAGCCGGCCGCATATGAAATGGCCGCGGCGCGCAGGATGGTCGATCTATCGGCGCCCTTTCCGCCGTGTACCAGCACGAGCGAGGGAAGCCCCAGCCCCAGCACTTCATCCAGCGCGCGGCTGCCAGTGGTCAGGGAATCGCACCGCAATATGCGCCATGAGGTGGATACTCCGCTTAAACGTTGCTCACCGAGAGGTTGTTCGAGGAGGAGATGCCCTGGTGGCTGAACGAGATGCGCCGGATGCTGCGGCTCTAAGGGGGTGGGCTTAATGAAACACGTCCCCCTTAACCTCCGAAAGGTTAAATAAAGGAGTCGGGGCTATTGGGGCGCTTTTGAGCCAGGCCAACTCCGCGATGGGAAAGAGGCCACTGATGGCGCTTCAGAAGGTCATGAATAAGGAGATCAGGGTCAGGCTGAAGAACATGCTCGAGTACAAGGGCACACTGATAAACGTGGATTCATACATGAACATGTTCCTGGAGGGTGCGTTTGAGTATCGCGAGGACGGCCGTGTATCGGAGAAGCTCGGCAGGGTCGTCATAAGGGGCAATAACGTGCTCTACGTGGTACTGGGCGATGAATCGCTGCTCTGACAGCAGGAGCTCCGGTATCCCATCGCATAGTCGACCGCGGGCTCCACGCCGAAGCGCCTCCTGAAGAAGCGCGCGAAAGGTCTGCTCCGGATCGGAGTAGGGGTGAACGCGTCGAGGACACCCCCATCCGGTACCAGCCCGCGTTTGAAATGGACATTTGCCATCTCCGACGGGGATTCCTCGACCGTCCGGCGCGGCCGGGCCCTATGGATCTCGAGGGAGAACCGGCGGAGTCCATTTCCATTCATCGCTGCCGATGCCAGGTGAGCGTTTTGACAGCGCCCCTCGCAGCATATATCTGCGATGCATCGGGGAAACTGATTCGTCCCGCCCATGAATGGATGGGTTTCCCGTTTCCCCAGACTCCTCCATTTGCCGGGCTCAGCCGGCCGTCGTGAGCGCGTGAGTCTCCTTCTTCCCGTGAGCGCTCGCATGTGCCGCCGCGACGAACGCCGTGAACAGGGGCTCCGGTTCCCACGGCCTACTGGAGAACTCCAGATGATATTGCGTCGCCATGAAGAACGGGTGACCCGGCACTTCCAAGATCTCGGCACGCCGCCGCGAATCGCTGAAGGCGGAGAACACGAGGCCGGATTCCTCGAGCTTGGATACGTAGTCGGGGTTGACCTCGTATCTGTGCCTGTGCCTCCTGATTATGCGATCCGACCCGTAGATGGTGCGCGCCGCCGTGCCTGGGACGATCTCTATTTCGTGCGCGCCCAACCTCATAGTGCCCCCCATCCTGTCGATCCCGCGCTGCTCCGGAAGCAGGTCGACCACGGGATGGGGCGTTGATGGATCAAGCTCCGTTGAATTGGCGCCGTCCAGCCCGGCAACATGCCTGGCAAATGAGACGGCGGCCAGCTGGAATCCGAAGCAGATGCCTAGGAACGGTATCATGTTGCGCCTGGCGTAGTCCGCTGCTGCTATCATGCCCTCGCTTCCGCGCCTTCCGAAGCCACCGGGTATCAGGACGCCATCATATTCCCGCAACGCCTCGAGCTCCCTGGGCTCTAATTCGTAGCGCTCCGAGTCCAGCCATTCTATACTTAGCTTTACGCCCAGACGGGCGGCCGCGTGATGAAGCGATTGGTTCACGCTAACATAGCTGTCCGCCAGCTTTGAGTATTTGCCCACCATGGCTATCCGCAACTGGGGAGCCTTTGCCTTGAAGGGCTCCACTATCCTCCTCCAGTCGTCCAAGTTGGGGTTCAGCGGTCCCAGCTTGAGGTCACGCTCCACCGCCCGCATGAAGCCCTGTCCCTCAAGGACGAGCGGCACCTCATATATAGTCTCCAGGTCGGGGCTGGAGAACACCGCGTCCTGCTCCACGTTGGTGTAGAGTGCTATCTTCCTCTTGGCGTCCTCCGGCATCGGGGACGAGCTCCGCACCACAATTACGTCTGGCTGTATGCCTATCCTCCTGAGTTCCTGCACGCTGTGCTGGGTGGGCTTCGTCTTGAACTCCCCAACAGAGGGGAGGACCGGCCCCCACGTGACGTGGACGAACATCGTGTTGTCCCTCCCATCCTCGGCCCTCATCTGGCGAAACGCCTCGAGGTAGGGCAACCCCTCGATGTCGCCGACGGTCCCGCCCGACTCCACGACCAGCACGTCGAGCCCCCTCCTCTCGGCGAGCCCCCTCAACCTCCTCTTCACCTCATTGGTCACGTGTGGAATTATCTGCACGCACTCGCCCAGATACTCGCCCCTCCTCTCGGCATCTATGACCGATCTGTATACCTGCCCGGTGGTCATATTGTGGTCCTTCGTGAGATCCACGCCGAGGAACCTCTCGTACGTCCCGAGGTCCATATCGCACTCGCCGCCGTCCTGGGTCACGTAGACCTCTCCATGCACTATCGGGTTCATCGTCCCCGCGTCCACGTTTATGTATGGATCTATCTTCATCGGGAGTGCGTTGAGCCCCGAGGCGCGCAGCAACTTGGCTATGGATGCGGTGATGACGCCCTTACCGAGACCGGACATGACGCCGCCCGTCACGAATACGTACTTCCTGGGACCCGGCATGGATACCCTCGGACTAACCCCCTTAAAAACACGGAGGGAGGAGAGACCTCACCTTCACATGGTCAACTATCCGCGGCTGGACGTGCGCTTCCCGACTCCTTGTCGAGTTAACTCATCCCCGTATAAGCGGGAGTTCGGCCTCCGCGGGGGCTCGTTCCGGATCCTGGACGCGGATTCCTCGACGCGTCCACCCCCATCCGGTACCAGCCCGCGTTTGAAATGGACATTTGCCATCTCCGACGGGGATTCCTCGACCGTCCGGCGCGGCCGGGTGCTCCACCGCCGGATCGTATCTCATGCGCGCGCGAAACGTTTAAGCGATGTCGGACGGTGGAGCTGGGACGTGAAGAAGTCTTACGAGAACCTGGAGAAGAGGAAGATCACCGGCGGTAGGAGGAGGTCGCACAGGGGGAGGAGGAGATATGAAAGGGATGGCTATCCGGCGGAGACCACCATGGGCGAACATGAAATCAAGCTCAAGCGGACCAGGGGTGGGAATGTTAAGATATCTCTGGTGCACGATCAGGTCGCCAATCTTGTCGTGGATAGAAGAACCGGCCAATCGAAGAAGGTTAGGATACTTCGCGTACTGGCGAATCCGGCCGATAGGGACTACGAGAGGAGAGGCGTCATAACGAAGGGCGCTGTGATAGAGACCGAGGCCGGGAAGGCGGTCGTAACCTCCAGGCCCTCGCAGGACGGCGTGATAAATGCGGTCCCGGCGGAGGGCAAGTGAGAAGGTCCTTGAAGAAGAGGGATCTGCAGATAGTCTGGGTGGATTATTTCAACTCTAAGCTGGGCAGGAGGCAGGGGAGAAGGGTCCCCCTGAACCTCGCCGCCAAGAATCCCACGCTGGATGACGTCAGGAGGGCCGCAGAGGCTATCGGGCTCCACGTAGTAGCCGCGCGGGAGGCACATCACCCCGGGAGGCCCAGGGAGCGCAGCGGGTACGTCCAGGTGTCGAGGATGGAGGGCAGGAGCAAACAGGCGCTTCTGAAGGAGCTGGCCAAGTCGCTCATGCGGACCAGGGGGACTGCCCGGTGAAGGCTGTCGGCTACGTGGTGAGGGCAGCGGGAAGCGGGCGCATAATTGTGAAGCTATTTGTCGAAGTCCGGGAGGGGATGACGTTATACGATAGACGCGGCAGAAAGATAGGCGTGGTGAGGGAGGTGTTCGGATCGGTTAGATCTCCATATGCCTCCCTTGAGGCCAGGACGGACCGCGTAAGCGGTCTGATAGGCGAGACCGCATATGCCGAGGTGAGTGAAGCTGAGGGAAGGCGACATATGTAGGATATGCGGTGAGAGGCTCGTATTCGACCCCGAGAGCGGGGAGTATGTATGCCCCAACGGCCATGTATCGACCGAGAGGGCGGTGGATGAGGGAAGATACTGGCTGGCGGGGGATCTCGAGGACGTCTTCAGGAGAAGCCAAGTGGGGGGCCCGGTGAGGCTCAGCGACCCGAACCCGCTGTCGACGTTAATAGGCAGGAGGGGCGACGACTCCTGGAGGCTCAGGAACGCCCAGAGGATAGTCGACGAGGATTCCGATCTCAGGAGGAGGACGCGCGCAATGGAGCTCATGAAGGAGGCGGCGTCCAAGCTGAGCCTGCCCGAGAAGTTCGTCGAGGATGCAGCCAGGGTCTATCTGAAGCTCGAGAAGGAGGAGGCCGTCCGGGGGAGGAGGCTGGCGCCCCTCGCCGTAGCCATCCTGTACTACGTGAGCAGGACCAGGGGTATAGGGAGGAGCCTGGAGGAGTTCCTGGAGGCCGGCAGCGCGTGGGGGATCAGCAGGAAGTCGCTGAAGAAGTCAGTCCGGGAGTACTATCTGAACTTGAAGGACATGCGGGGGGACGGGGAGGACGTCCCGCTGACCAAGGCGAACGTGTTCTCGTATATTGGAAAGCTCGCGAGCCAGCTCGGGATAAGCCCCAGGACCGAGGCCTTGGCCAAGGAGATCGCCAGCCAGCTGACGTATGAACCGCTCATGGGAAGGAATCCCCGCGGAATAGCGATAGCGATCCTCAGTATGGCCGGAAATGTCCTGAACGAGGATATCAGGCAGAGCGACCTCTCGGGCGCGTCCGATATAAGCACGGTAACCCTTAGGAAGAGGAAGAAGGAGATACTCGACAACTTCGCGCTCGAAATAATCCCCAAGGCCGTCCAGCGATGACATTACGGCGACGGACCTCGCCACTTCGGACGAGGGGCTCGAAATAATCCCCAAGGCCGTCCAGCGATGACATTACGGCGACGGACCTCGCCACTTCGGACGAGGGGGTCGTAATTTAACCATCAGTATTTATGTGAGCTACCCCACCCTAAAGGGTGAGGCTTCCTGCTTCACGGCCCCACCTTGCCCGTAGCCGAGGGCCACGGGTAGAGGGCGGAGCTCCACAGGCGCTGTGGGTGGCTCCCACCCTGCCCTCCTCAGTATGTTGAGGGATGCGTTGTAGTCCCTGTCGGCCCCCCAGCCGCAGGCCGGGCACTCGAAGACCCTGTCGCCCAGCGTCAGATCCGCTTTCACGAATCCGCACCTGGCGCACGTCCTTGAGGAGTCCCTCGGGTCGACGAGGACGAATCCCTTCCCGTACTTCCCGACCTGATATCCTACTATCGAGCGCATCATGCCGAGGGCGGCGTCCTGGAGGCTCCTCCTGAGCGCCCTGTTCGACTTACCGGTGAGCTGCTTAACGTCGATGTCCTCCATGACCACCACGTCATAGTGCTCGGCGAAGTATCTGCCCAGCTTCATGTATACGTCCCTCCTCAGGTTCGCCAGGTGCTCATACGCCCTGGCCAGCTTTACTTTAGTCCTGAGCCAGTTATGGGAGAGGAACCTCTTCCTGGAGAGCTCCCTCTGCAGCCTCCTCAGCTTCTCGAGGGCCTTCCTGTAGGGCCTCAGGTTGGGGAAGTATTCACCGTCGGAGGTCGCGAGCAACTTCTCCACCCCGACGTCGATGGCGACGGCGC
>JAWDMO010000005.1:0-33749 GCA_046536535.1 Nitrososphaeria archaeon | reverse complement strand
GCGACGCGGGGAACAGGGCCGGGATCCAGCACAGGGGCGGCGCGCTGCTGGTGGGCGGATCCGCCGGGGACTACGCGGGCGAGTATATGGGAGGAGGAATCCTGATGGTGCTCAGGGTCACGGGCAGCGACGACATGGGCTTCAGGATCGGATCCGGAATGGTCGGTGGCCGTATTTATATCAGGGGGATGATTCCGCACGAGCGGATAGGTCGGGTCATGAGGCGCGAGTTGCTCGAGAGATATCTCAGATCCATGCTCGATGACGGAGCGCTGAGCGCGTCCGCATATGAGAGGGCGATGGACGGCGATCTGAGCGTCCTCAGCAGGGCCACCAGGAGGATTCTGACCGGGGTGAATCCGCTGAAGGTGGAATACAGGCGGCTGAACGATACCGATATGCGCGTCGTCGGCCCGCACCTCAGGGCATTCGAGGATGCGTTTGGAGTGTCCGTGGACCCCGCGGAGGAGTTCACCGTGGTGGAGCCCTTGGGCGGGAGGGCGGCGGAGGAGCCGTCGGTCGGTGAGTAGAATGGCATCGGCGCAGCCCGATGGGAGGTCCGGCTACGTTCCGAGGCAGCTGCCCCCTGTTCGGCATAAGATCCCCGAGTTCTGGTCGCCGGAGCGTGTGGAGTATGTGAGGCGTATGGCGCTCACCGGTAATCCGCCGCGCGTAATCGACGGGTCGCCGAGCAAGATCGGGAGACTCCTGGACAGGATGACGTTCCGGGGATTGAGGCCCGAGGACGTCGAGGCCGCGCTCGCCGAGGCCGGGGGCGCGGACATTGACGTGGGGATCGAGCTGTTCGGGACCAGGCTCGAGGCGCCTGTGTACATCGGCGACATGTCGTATGGGGCTCTCAGCGGAGGCCCCAACATAGCTGTGGCGCGGGCAGCGGCCGAGGCCGGCGTGCTCGCCGGCATAGGGGAGGGCGGACTCCATCCCGAGGTCGCCAAATACAGGAACATAGTAGTCCAGTGGGCATCGGCCAGGTTCGGCATGGATATGGACCTCCTGAGGTCCGGGATCGCGGTCAACCTCAAGATAGGACAGGGCGCGAAGCCGGGAATAGGCGGCCATCTCCCGGGCGCGAAGGTAACCGATGTCATCTCGGAGCTCAGGAAGATACCGGTGGGGAGCGATGCTCTCTCGCCGGCGCCGCACCACGATATATACTCGATAGAGGATCTATCGCAGAGGGTCAAGGCGCTGAGGGATCTGTCCGGGAAACCCGTCCTAGTGAAGGTCGCCGCGGTCAACAAGATAATGTTCGTGGCGGTCGGCGTGGCTAGGTCGACCGCCGAGGGCATAATAATAGACGGTGCCGGCGCAGGGACGGGTGCAGCGCCCGCGGCGATAAGGGATCACCTGGGGATACCCATAGACTACGCGATTCCCGTCTCCGACAGATGGCTCAGGGAGAACGGCGCCAGGGATGGATTCTCCATGATCGGGGGAGGCCTGATATACAGTCCATCGGACGTCGCGAAGCTGATAGCGCTGGGGGCGGACGCGGCGAACTTGGGGACTGCTGCGCTTCTCTCGTTCGGGTGCACGATGTGCCACTCCTGCTATACCGGTGGATGCCCCGTATATCTCACTAGCATGGCCCTCCCGGTGGGGCGCTTCGACGTCGAAGCGGGTACGAGGGCGCTCGTCAGGTACATCGAAGCCCTGGGGAGGGGCCTCCGCGCGATCCTCGCATCGCTCGGGATGAAGGACATCTCCGAGCTCAGGGGCCGCCGCGATCTGCTGGAGCTACATTACGTGGATGAGGACGTCGCTGACGCCGTGGGAGTGGAACTTGCCGAGGGCGGCGACCTAGCGTGGTACCAGGACTATGAGCCGATACTCTATCGCGAGATGTACGAGGATGGTTCCGTCCATATAACCGGCATGGGCGGTATAATACCGGGATATACGTATCCAGCGAGGAGGCCCTTGGACCTCCTGAGGATAGAGGCGGCACAGGTCACACATCCACCCGTGGATCCGTACAGGGAGGATATAGATGTGGGCGTCAGGACGCCGTCGGGTGCATTCGAAGTCCCGGTGGTGGTTCCCGGGATAGATCCGGCGGCATCGGCCGCTGCCGAAGCGCTGGGGGCGCTCGTCGACGGCGGGAAATGCAGGAATCAGTCAAACTGCATTGGGAGCCGCGAGCACTACAGGGTATCCCCCGGGGATGACGTGGAGCCCAGGCCCGGCTTCCTCGTTATAGACGAGAGAGGCGGGGGCCCGGAGTGGTTGGAGGAATCGCTCTCGAAGCTCGATAGGGACGCTAACCTCATGGGGGTTAGGGATGGAATGACGACGGTGGCGGTCGGGCGCTTCAACAGCGGCGCCGACATCTACAAGCTGGCGGCGCTCGGCGCCGACCTCGTAGAGCCCGTCGAGGCGTTTGAGCTCCTGGAGAGGAGGATAAGGGGGATGGATTACCTGGCCAGGAGGACGAGGTATGAGAACCTGATAATAGCGCTCGTCGAGGAGCTCCAGCTCTCCATGGGCGCCGGCGGCCTCACGAATTATTATCACATGGTAGGCAACAGGGATCTCGTGAGGTCGCTTGACGGGTCCGTGGCAAGATCCCTGGGGGTTCGGATCGCTGGAACGTAGGCGCAGCCGGTGAGCGATGACCGGGATCCATCATCAATGGAACCGCTCACCCCGAGCCGCGAAGGCCGCGCCGCGGCGGGGACCACAGTACATATGGTCGGCACAGCGTGGGTTCCATACTATGCGATCTTGCGCATCAAATTCCTATCTTAAAATAGTTTTATCACCAGATGCAACATAAAATAGAAATAATTAAATGAAATTAAAATATTTTAATAGAACGTTATCGATGGCTCAGAGTTTCCCTATATCGTTCGGCACGTTGATGACAAGGGCCGGCTGTCCGGGCTTCCACTCGGCCGGGATTATCTCGAATTCCTGCGGGGATCCGGGGTGGCCGTAGATGTATTTGAGGCCTTCGAACGCGTTGTATATATGGCCCACGTCCTTGCCGAGCCTGTCGTTGAACACGGATATGTACTGGACCTTGCCGTCCGGATCTATTATCACCGTGCCGCGCCTAGTCATGCCCGTCTGCGAGTTCAGGAATCCGTATGCGGACGATATGTTCTTGCTTATGTCCTCGACCAGCGGATAGGCAACTTTGCTGACCCTCGGGCTGGTCTCCCACCAGACCTTATGCGAGTATATGCTATCCGTGCTGATTGCCAGTACCTCTGCATTCTCCGCCTTGAACCGGTCGTAGTAGTTCTGGAACGCCTGGAGATCCGTGGCGCAGACGAACGTGAAGTCGCCGGGGTGGAACGTCATCACGACCCACTTTCCCCTCAGCTCCGAGAGCGACAGCTTTCTTATCGCGTTCTCCCTCGGGAAGAAGGCGTTCGCCGTGAACTCGGGTGCAAGTGATCCGACCTCTATCATGGCGACATCGGATGGAACTTCGTGGTTAATAATACTTTCGCCAATTTATGTATTCCGTAGTTATTCATTATTATACCTTCTCAGAATATCGGATTAACTAATTAAATGAGTAGCGCGTCCCTCGATCGATGAGTGCGCGGGGATTGCTGCGTCGATGTCATTTCCGGAATTTCAGTTCCCACATGCATCACTTAAATCGGCAATCACCGGTCATCGCGCGTGCGCGCCGGAATGGTCGCAATCCTCGCGACGTACACCGTCGCGAACTCACTCGGATATTTCTTCGCGAAGTACGCCCTGGAGTCGGCGTCCCCGCTCCTCCTTATGGGGCTCAGATACGCGATAGCGGGCGCGGTCCTGGCGCTGGCCGGCGGGAGGATAATCGTGGGGCGCGGCACCTTGATCCTGGCCGCCCTCACCGCGTCATCCAGCGCGCTCTGGGCTATCGGGCTCGAATACGTCTCCCCGGCGTCCTCCGCTGTCCTTAGTTACACGATGCCGTTCTTCTCGGTGCCCCTGGCATACTTCATCCTGGGGGAGAGATCGGCGCGCGGGGAGATCCTGGGGATGTTCCTGGGCTTCCTGGGGGTCTCCATATACAGCGTACCGCTCATGCACGGATTCGAGGTAGTCGGAGCCGCCCTCACGTTAGTCAACGCGTTGTTCTGGGCGGCGTACACCGTGTACTACAGGAAGATGAGGTCCGGTGATCCGCTCTCGATAAACACGACGCAGTTCGTCCTGGGGGCCGCGATGTTGATGGCCCTCTCGCCGATCGGCTTTCACCTCGATCCGACGGTGGGCTTCGCGCTCTATCTCCTGGGGCTCGCGATCCCCTCCGGGGCGCTGACATTCCTACTATGGAATCTAATGCTGAGGGAGGAGAGCGTGGGGCGCGCGACGACGCTGGCCTTTTCAGTTCCCCTGTTCTCCATGGCGCTGCAGTCGGCGCTGGAGCTCAGGTCGCCGTCCATTCCGGAGCTCATCGGAATGGCCGTCATGCTCTCCGGGATAGCGATCTCCAGGATGGAGCTCCGCCGAAATCCTCCCACCCCTAGGGAGGGTTTCCCGTTTCCACGGGCTTCTTCGTAGTGATAATGACCCGGTAGATGGCCCCGGAGCGGATGTCCTCCTGCCAAGCGACGTCCGCCGATCGCGTTGAAGTCTGAAGTCTGAATACTGCAATGCGGCGCACTCAAGTTATGGGCGAGCTCATCTCAAGACGGATGTCAGCGACGTGCCGTTGAAGCTGGGGCGCGATCAGGATACGGCCGTCACAGTCACCGACGTCTGTACGTGGATTCTCCGGCGACGTGGCCGCGATGACGGCGGAGTGGATATGATCAGGCCGGACCTCCGAGAGCCCCGTAGACGACGTCGCTGTCTGGCCCCGGGAGATCGGCATCGGAAGCAATAAAAGACGATACATGGATGGCCTGACCATCCAATGAGTGGTATCCCCGGGTCCCCCTCAGAGGTCGTCGAGGGACTTCCCTGGTCCCGCGTTCACTCCCTAGCGTTCGCCACCTTCTCGATGGGCGCCGCGCTCGAAGCATACGTCTACGCGCTGTCATATGTCGCGTTCACGTGGTCGCCGATCCCGCGCACGCTGGCTCCCGTCCTCATAATCTGGTCCCCCCTGTGGATACTCATTGGGGGTCTGATCTCCGGGTTCATCGCGGACCGCCTGGGGAGGAAGACGTCGCTCTACGTCAACTACTCGCTCTATCTACTTGGAGCGCTCCTCCTTGCGATGGGCGGTTCCTTCGCGCTCCTCCTGCCGTCCCTTTCGCTCCTCCTGCTGGCCGCCGGCGGCGAGTATAATTCGATAATGGTCGCATCGCACGAGATCCTCCCGAGGGCGCACAGGTCCAAGTCGCTCGCGCTGGAGCTAAACTTCGCGAACCTGGGCGGGATAATAGTGGCATTGCTGGCGTCCGCTACCAGCAGGGTCGCCGTCGGGATCACGGCCGCGATCGCGGCGCTCGTACTGCTGGCCCTGAGGCTGCGCCTGCCCGAATCCGTGATGTGGCTGGAGAGGAGGAGGCCGAATGCCGCGGCGGCGGAGCTGGAGAAGTACGGATCATCCGGGCGCGGGGAATCGCGTCCGCGGCGCGTGCTGCGCCTCCCCCCGATCCTCATCAGGGCCGTTATATTCGCCGCTATGGGCTGGTCGTACACGGCGACTTTCAGCCTGATCTCCCTTTCCATAGGGCCGTACTTCATGCCATCGTCCACGGATATGCTGATACTCGTCGCGTCATCGGCGGCGTTCGCCTCGGGATTTCTCGGGCTACTCTTCGATCACATCGGCAGGAGGATATCGCTCGTCGCGAGCTCGGCCGCGTTCCTCGCGCTCACGGCGGTGCTTGCGGCTGCCCCGGGCGCCGTGGCGGGTCTCCCGTTCGCCTTCTGGGCTATATTCGTGCCGCTGAACGCTGCGCTCAACGTCTTCTGGCTCCTCGAGGACATCCTGAGGTCGGAGGCGTGGCCGGTTGCGTCCCGCGGCACCCTGACCGCGCTGATCAGGGCATCATCCCTGGCTGCATCGATGCCGGTCATGTTCCTGGCCGCGTATCTTTCGATGAATGGATATCTGTCCCTGGCGCTCGCGTCGGCGGCGGTCGGGCTAGCGGCATCGTTAGCTTGGTGGTTCATAGGCGCCGAGACCGGGAGGAGGTCCAGCGTGCTTGACTGGGATTCACAATGAAATTTTTCATAGAAATGTTTATAAATAAGCTATAAAAGAGTAACGTCGAATATGACCGAGGCCACCAAGGAAACCGGAAACTTAATGTTCATATTCACATATATACTGGGATGGATAAGCGGGATACTCGTCTACATAACGGAGGGGCAGAGGAACGGCAGGATGAAATTCCACTCGCTGCAGGCGATATTCCTGGGCCTGATAGCCACCGTGGTTGATATGATATTCTTCTTCATACCATATCTGGGGCCGCTGCTGGCGTTCCTCATCTGGCTCTACGGAATGTATATCGCGTACAAGGCGTACAACGGCGTTGACGTCAGGGCGCCGGTCATAGGGGATTATGCGCTTAGATATTCCGACTATTCGATCTGACATGCTCTCCTCGCTAAAGCGACGGAGGTTCTACTTTTGCTTCCCGTTACTCCCTCATCCCTCGCGGTCGGGGAGCGCTTCGCATGGCCTCCATTCTTGAGTTTCGAGGTCGTCCCCGCCCTGAACGTTGCCCCTCCGGGGGTATCAGCGCTCCCCTGGCACGCATCCCCGTCCGCGCGCAATCCGGATATGCCTTTATCCACAGCACCTGGGGCGGGCTATGGAGGCATTCCGAACCGGTCGTGGACCGGTTTTGTCGTGGGAGTATCCTGCATGCCTTCTCCGGAGGACTTATTCGCAGGACTTTCCACGAGGGATTATAGCATTACTATACATATACTTCTCGATTGGTAATTCATCTCCCCCCTGAAGGTCGGAGCTTTCTTGCTCATACGCCGTAAACAGTTTAATCGCATATAGGTTTTAATATGTGTTTGCGGTAGAGCAGGAATGAGAAGCCATAACCATAAGGAGGTTGTGAATCGCGCTGAAGAGCTGTTCGCCCAAACATGAAGTGGGGAGAGGAGCTCTTGTCGCTCCCCGAAGCGTACAGGGGTGCCGTGGAACCGCACCGAGCCGTCCCGGCGCCACATGAATTTGTGGAGCACCGTGGGGAGCGCCGTCCACCGGGTGCCGGTTGCCCTTAGATAACGCTCAATGGATCCACAATCCTGATGACCGCGGACGCGCGCTCCAGATGCGGGTGGGTGAACGGAGACCTGAGGGGGAGCGCGGTCTTCAGGTGCGGGAGCTGCGGCCTCACGATGGACAGGCAGCTCAACGCGGCCATCAACCTCCACCTGAGGATGGAGGGGGTTCCCCGGCAGCGCGAGTGGTGGGACACGAACGTCCTGCCGACGCTGGTGGGTGGGTACCTCCTGACGGGGGCCCAGCTCTACGCGTACGATAGGTACGCTGATGCGTACCTGCGTGTACCTACGTAGAGTGAAACCCGTAAACAGCTCGTAACGCCTCTATATTGATTGGGAAGGGGGCGGAAGACCTCCGGCGGGCTATATCCCGCCTCCCGATGTATGGATGTTTAACCCCCCGGGACACTTTGATCGTTGATTACCATGACGTCGGCAGGGGAATCGTGGGGAACCATATATCATGGATGACCCGATGTCGAGAGGTGGACAGCTTGGCTAACGTCGTCGGACCCCGTTCGCGTGGCGGCCGCGCAGCGCGCGCCGGCGTAGATCTCCTGGTGATATCGGACTGCGTCATCGACGCGTATTTGGGTATAGATGGGTTTCCGCTCCAGGAGGGTTCCATAGAGGCATCGCCGAACGCCGTCATATCGCCGGGGGGATCGTGCCTAGTCGCATCCGCGGCCGCGATGTTCGGCGCCCGTACGGCCGTCGTCGACGTCGTGGGCGACGATCCGCTGGGCTCCCACCTGATCTCAGCAATGGAGTCCAGGGGGGTATCCATGCGCCACGTCCGGCGTTCCGGCTCCACAGCGCTGGTCGTCGTCCTCGAGGACGGCCGCGGACATAGCTCGTTCGTGGGCTACTGGGTATCCGGGTCGCTGCTTTCGATGGACGACCTGACGCCGGCGCTCGACGAGGGACCCCGCGCGGTGTACGTGAGCGGGTATGTCCTCCTCGGTTCCCCGAGGCATGAGGCGGTGCTGCGCGCGGTCGAACTTGCGAGGTCCGGAGGCGCGACGCTCGCGGTGGACCCCGGCCCGCTGGTTCGCTCATCCGGCCAGCTCCTGAGATCGGCCGACATTATTATGCTGAACGAGGAGGAGCTCGGATCAATGCCCGGGGAGCTCCGCCCCGACGCAACCGTCGTGGTGAAGATGGGCGCAAGGGGGGCGGTGGCGCACGTCGCCGGTTCCCGCGTGGAATCGCCCGCCCTGCGGACTGAGGCTGTTATCTCGTATACGGGGGCCGGCGACGTCTTCAACGGAGTCCTGTTGGCGGAGCTGCTCTCGGGGCTGGACCTGAAGGAGGCGCTGGATCGCGCGAACGCCGCGGCGGGCCTCAAGCTCAGGGGCCGCGGCCTAGACTCCGTTCCTAACCCAGACGAGGTGGACGATGCGCTGCGCGCGGGGCGCTCGCGATGATCGCCTGTACCAGGGACTGCTACGACGGCTGTATATTCGACGGCTCATACGCGCCCATCGGCCGGTACCCCACATCCGGATTCACGTGCGCCAGGGGGAGGATGGACGTCGCCAGGAACCGCGTCAACAGGATAGAGGCCGCGCGCGTCGACGGGAAGGAAGTCGAGATGGGCGAGGCGATACGGCGCGCGGCCTCGCTCATAGGCGAGGAGATGAGGCGGGATCCGGGCAGGATCCTGCACGTGGATTACGACGGGAACCAGGGGCTCCTCACCTGGTACTACCCGGCCAGGCTGTTCACCGCGATCGGCGCCTCCAGGACGGACTACTCGATATGCTCGGCGGAGGGGCACGCAGCCATAGACACGCACTACGGCACGAGCGCGGGGGCGCTTCCGGAGGAATTCCCCGGTTACAGCGCTGCGGTCCTCTGGGCGTTCCCGGCCAGCATCTCCGCGTCCCATATATGGAAGTCGATATCGGTCGCGACTAAGGTGTCGATCGACGTGCGGCTCAGCGACACCGCTAGGAGGTCACAGAAACACTTGATCGTTCGCCCGGGGTCCGACTCGTTCCTAGCCATCGGCCTAATCAAACTTCTCCTGGAGGAGGGTCTGGCATCCGGCGAGGTCCTCCACCGCCGGGAGCTGGAGGAATTCGCGGCGGGCTACTCGATGGAAACCGTGACCTCGGTCACTGGCGTATCAGAGCGGGAATTGAGGTGGCTGGCGAAGTTCTACGCGGGCGAGAAACCCCTCACGCTCATAGGCTTCGCCCTGGGGCGCTCCCCGGGCGGAGGGGACGCGATATCGCTGATATCGCTTATACCGGCGCTAGTGGGCCTCAGGAGGGGATTCTATTACAGCAATTCGAGGGGCCTCGGCATAGACTTCGACTACCTGAGGGGATACCACATGGGGAGGAACTCACGCGTGGTGGGGATGGCACGCCTCAGGGAGGAGCTGGAGTCCGGCCGCGTCGGGCTGGTCTACGTCTGGAACATGAACCCCGCGGTCACGCTTCCCGGAGGTGGTTCCCTCCTGGAGGCGGCCGATGAGGGCCGCATATCACTCATCGTGCACGACCCGTTCTGGACGGAGACGGCGAGGTCCGCGGACGTCGTCCTGCCCGCGCCGACCTTCCTGGAGAAGGCGGACGTCGTCTACGGCTACTGGCACGACTACCTCGTCTACAACTCCCCGGTGGCGGACCCTCTAGGGATCCAGGAGCCCGACCTGATCCGGGGGATCGCGCGCGCCGCGGGGATATCGCACCCGCTGCTGGACGAGGATCCCTGGGACGCGGTCGACGCGGCCATCAGGGGCACGGGCCTGACCTTGGACGAGCTCAGGTCCTCCGGCGTCATGAAGGTCAAAAACTATCCGCCTCCGCGCACTCCCGACGCGCACCCCCTGCCGCGTCCATCCCCTCCCCCCAGCCCCGGTCCCGGGGAGCTACTGCTGGTCTTCACTTCGAATCCACTCTACACGAACACGCAGTTCCGCGAGGTGCACGGGCGCCCGGAACCGGTGATCCACACGCGCGAAATCGAGGGGGAGGTCCTCTTGGAGACCGGGCTCGGGAGGGCTAGGGTCAGGGCTGTGAGGGATCCCGGGGTTCCTCCGGGCGTCGCCTGGATGTACAAGAGCGCGCTCGTCGACCTCGACGGGAGGACCGTCAACGATCTGCTGGGAGGAGCCTCGGGTCCCTACGCGGGAACTCCCGTGCTCAACGGCACCGTGGTGCGCGTTTCAAACTTAGGATCGCCCGGGAGGAATCTTGGGTCTACTGTTACGGAAGGAGACTTACACCCCCTTTAAAACCCCCGAGCCGTTAAATAGAGGGGGCGCGTTGATCGCCATCCATGGTCGACGTCGCGGACCTCGCCGGGTGGATAGTGAATAGCGGATGCGCTGTGGCGCTCACCGGGGCGGGAATCTCGACGGCCAGCGGACTTCCCGACTTCAGGGGTCCATCCGGTATCTGGAGGAGGCTCGATCCGTCCGGGTTTGAGATAGACGCGCTGCGGGAAGACCCCGACCGGGTCTGGAGGATGTTCGTGGAGCACTTCCTGCCGGACGCGGACCTGAGGCCCAACCCGGCGCACCTCGCGCTCGCGGATCTGGAATCCATCGGGAGGCTCTGCGCGGTGATAACGCAGAACGTGGATGGGCTACACCAGATCGCGGGGAGCAGGAATGTGATCGAGCTCCACGGATCCACCAGGGAGGCCGTGTGCACGTCCTGCGGGACCAGGGTCGAAATAAGATCCGCCGTCGCACAGGTCAGATCCACGGGGAGGGCCCCCAGATGTCCCCACTGCGGTGGTCTGCTGAGGCCGGATGTAATCTTCTTCGGCGAGCCACTTCCCAGGGAGGCGCTCTCGGCTGCAATAGGATATGCGGCGAGGTCGGACGTCTTCATGGCCATAGGGACGTCGCTGACCGTCGCCCCGGCGAATTCCCTCCCGATTAGGGCCAAGCTCAACGGCGCGAAATTGGTGATAATCAACGGCGAACCGACCGAGATGGATGGCGAGGCGGATCTCGTGATAAACGGGAAGGTCGAGGAGGTGCTCCCGTCGCTCGTTCAGGAGGTCAGGCGCCTCGCGGAGGAGTAGCGGCACATATCCGAGAGTGGACATCCGTTGCACTTGGGATTTCCCAGCGCGCAGTACGCCCTCGCTATGCTCACGAGCCCCGCGTGGAGGAGCTTGTAAGCGTAGAGGTCCCCGTGCATCGTCGCCTCTACCGAGCTCCTCCACGCGGCGTATCCTCCCCTCACGTCCATCCCGACCCTCGAGAGTACCCTCACCCCGAGCCTGCTGGCCGGCCACACTGGCTCATTGCACGCGAAGAGGAGTATGCCGTCCGCCGTCTCCTCCCCTATCCCCCGGATCGACAGGAGCCTTTCCCTATCGCAGAGCCCTCCGATCTCCCCTCCGGACGCCCTGGCCATCTCTATGATCCTCCTGGACTTCTCGAGCGGCATACCGGACCTCCTTATCAGCGGCGCCAGCGCCTGAGGATCCGCGGCCGCGAGCGCCCTCAGGTCGAGGAACCCCGCACGCCGGAGTTCCCCGAGTGACGCGATCGCCGAGTCCCAGCGCGAGAGCTGTACGAGCACCGCCGATACAGCTATCTCAAGCGCGCTCGACAATCCTCCCCACCACCTCGGGGATCTCGGATCCGATGGGTACCATTCGTACGCCGGAAGGAGCGAATCCTTCACCTCCTCTATCCTGCGGAGGACCTCCCGCGGGACATCCATGCGCGGGGTACGCATTCAGGGGTATTTTAGCCCCGGGGTCAGCCATTATAACCCGGATGACGACCGTGGCCGGTAAATTAACCGGGAACCGAATGAGTCGCCCAACGCCGGAACGTCCCTGAGGCCGCGCCGCCCCTGACGGCGAGGGGGCCGGCACAGAATTCCGGACAACGATATATGGGGGATCAATCCTCCGGTGCATGTGGATACGCCGCCGGGCCAGAGGTGGATCAGGGACTTCATACGGTACTCCGCGCTTCCGCCCCCCGAGGTGGATATCGTGAGGTACAGGTTGAGGGTGGGCGGCGCGGTCGGGAGGAACGCGGAATTCAGCTACGGGGATCTCCTGGGCATGATGGACTTCAAGGGGAGGCTGGACTTCCACTGTGTCACCGGGTGGAGCGTGAGGGATGTCGAAATGGAGGGCGTGACGTTCGAGGCGCTGAACGCGATCATCGAGCCCCACGGCCGTTACGCATTCTTCACATCCCTCGATGGCTACACAACAATCGTGCCCGTGGAGGACTACAACCGGGGGATACTGGTCCTCAGGATGAACGGCGGTCCCCTCACATACGAGGCCGGCTTTCCGGCCCGGCCGTTCTTCGGGGATCTGTACGCGTGGAAGTCCGCGAAATGGCTCTCCCGGATAGACTTTATGGACGAATATATCGATGGATATTGGGAGGAGAGGGGATACCACGAGCGCGGCAACGTATGGATGGAGGAGCGCTTCAAGGGGTCCGGAGGGAAGGGCCGGAATCGCAAGCCGTTTAAGGGCCGATTCACTGACCGATCGCCATGAGGAGACGTGTACTCATCGCGGGCCTGATAGTGCTCGTCATAGGTGCATCCCTGTACTTCCTAGGGCCATATCTGGCCAGGGGCAGCCTGAACATCGATCAGCTCGTCCAGCTGAGGAATGCATCCGAGCTCGAACCGGGATCCACGATAGCGCTGGGGAATGCCCCTCCGGGGATGGCCTTCGCAGTCGTGTACAACAGCACCCCTCCATCGCCGATGAAGGTCATTGCGGCCGGCGCCGAGGTGAACGAGGAGCGCTCGAACGACACGTTCATAGCAATATATTATAACGAGGGTTCATCGAGCGCACCAGTCGCGCTCCTGAACAACAACACATATCCCGTCACCGCGTACTACTCGGCGGCCCCTCTATCCATCTACGGGGTGCTCTACTCAATGCTCTCGGTCCTCCTCGGGGGGCTCCTGATAGTAGCCGGTGGAATAACAGTCGTCGTCGGGCTGATCCTCAGGCCCAAGCTCAAGTAGCGCCGCGCGTGGCGTGGCGGATCCAGGCTTAAATCTCGGCGTCGCCCCTCCGCCGCATGATAACTTCGATATGCCTCGCGCCCCACGGGGATGAGCTCCTCGGGGACGACCGGCGGTTCTCGCTCATCAGGGAGATCATGGGCAGGTGCGGCGCCGATGCCGCGGACGCCGCCTCCCTCCTCATCGTATCCCCGCACGGCGTACGCGTGAGCTCCAATGTATCGATCTCGCGCTCGGAGAGGATGTGCTCCAAGAATGTGTGCTACGCCGTGGAAAGGGAACTCGCGCATGCCATCTATATGTCATGTGAGTCGAGGGATTTGCCATGCGTCTTCGTGGGCTTCGGGACCGATTCAGGCGAGGAATCCGTCCTCCCGCTGGACTGGGGATCCGAGATTCCCCTCAGGTTCTTCCCACAGGCGAGTAGGATAGTGGTCGCGGTTCCGCCCAGGGATGTCCCGTGGGATGTGGTCATGGAATTCGGCGAGGCCGCCGCGGAGGCGCTGGAGTCCGCCGGCGAGCCCGTGGGCGTCGTAATCAGCGCGGATCAGGCGCACGCCCACTCGCCCTCGGGACCCTACGGATACAGTCCACGCGCGAAGGAGTTCGACGCAGCGATCATCGGGATGATCCGCCGGGGCAGGCTGGAGGACCTCCTGAGAATCGACCGGAAGTTGGTGGAGGATGCCAAGCCCGACAGCCCCTGGCAGCTCCTGATCCTCGCGGGTATGCTGAGGACAAGGCCGGCCGTGCTCCGCGAATACGCCTATCAGGTGGCAGGCTATTACGGGATGCTGGCCGCGAGATACGGTCTCACCGCGGGTTTCACTCCACGCAGTCACATATAGATATGAGTCCGGCTGTGTCTGAATATCAATAGTGCGCGCGGCAGAGCTGTGCTCCGCGATCGATCATCGCACGGACCCCTCACGGGTCCATGGGAGACCCTCCGCCCCCGTCAGGAGGTACCCACCCACCAGCGTCGGCAGGACGTTTCCGTCCCACCACTCGCGCTGCCGGGGAACCCCCTCCATCCTCAGGTAGAGGTTGATGGCCGCGTTCAGCTGCCTGTCTATAGTGAGGCCGCAGCTCTCGCACCTGAAGGCCGCGCTCCCACTTCACGTCTTCGTCCATCCACTCGGCATCCGGAGCGCGCGCCCTAGGTACATCTACATGTAGTCCCCCGACATCCCGGAATACGATAAACAAAACTCTATGGATAGCGTATCATTTGAAGCTGCTTGCGGTAACATCGGCGTGGAATGGCGCCATTTCATAGCGCCCACCTTACATCTGGGCTATAGTATCGGACCGGCGCTTTCCATCCGGAATATCTAAAACACTTAAGATGTCGTGCGCGTAGGTGCGTCGGAGTTGGGTATAGATGTGCCGGTGCTCAGGGTCTCGAACCTAAGGGTCATGTACGGGCAGAAGGTGGCGGTCGATGGCATATCATTCCGGATAGCGCCCGGCGAAATCTACGGGCTCTTGGGGCCCAACGGCGCCGGGAAGACCTCCACGATAAAGGCCGCGGTCAACTTAGTGGAATACAGCGGTGAGATAGATCTCATGGGAATGGGGAGGCCCAGGGGGAACCTCCTGAACAACGTGGGCGCGGTGCTGGAGACACCGGCGGTGCTGGAGGCCCTCACGGTCAAGGAGTTCCTGGAGCTCGTCGCCTCCATAAGGGGAGTCGACGGAAGGAGGATCGATGCGCTCGTGCAGGCGTTCGAGCTCAACGAATACCTCGGGGCATACATATCGACGCTGTCGCAGGGGAACAAGCAGAAGGTGGCCATAGTGTCGGCGCTCATGCACAGGCCGAAGCTGCTGATACTCGATGAACCGTTCAACGCGCTTGACGTGAAATCCGCCAGGATACTGAAGGACGTCGTGCAGAACCACAGGAGGGATGGCGGAGCGGTCCTGTTCTCCACGCATGTTATGGAGATAGCCGAGAGGATGTGCGACAGGATAGGGATACTGAACGAGGGAAAGCTCGTGATGGAGGGCACGACGAAATCCATACTGGAGCAGGCGCGCGCCGGTTCGCTTGAGGAGGCGTTCCTGAGGGCGATACACGCCGAGGAGGAGGTAAAGGAGATAGCGGAGGCGCTCTGAATTGCGCGGGAGGAGGCTGACCCTCGAGAGGGCCTTGGCCAGGGAGATACTCTACCAGGGATACACGGCCTCACGGCAGAGCGGCCTCAGGCCCACAAACCCCATGAGGTCGGTGTCGAGGGCGAATACGATGAAATATGTCCTGAGCGCGATATGGCTGATCGCCCTCATAGGGTATTCGTTCGCGCTCAGGTTCGAGCGCGCGACGCCGCTCGGGATGATGCTCCTTTTCTTCGGATGGGGCGGCATACTGATAGTGTCGAACCTGTTGCCGGCCTCCTACGCGGTGCAGGGATCCTCATACATGAGGGACGCGCTCTACCTGCTGCCCATCGATGAGGGAGGGCTGGAGCCGACGTTCGCCCGCGCGTTCATATCGCTCATCGACTATCCCTTGGTGGCCCTCCTGGCCGGATCGGTCGTCGCCTCCGCGATAATCGGCGCACCATATCCGTTCCTCGGCACGATCTTCGGGATAGAGGTCGCCATTATAGCGATAGAGGTGACGATATTTGCGTTCTCATCCGCTTCCAAGTCCCAGACGAAATCGTACGCGATGAGGGCGCTGTCCGCCTTCCTGCCACTTATATTCGTCATGTTCATGATAAGCCCTACATACTTCATGGGAATCGACGTCTCGAGGTACACTCTACTGGAATTCCTGCCCCTGGCATCCGGCGCGTTCCTTTACTCGCCCGTCGGAGTCGCGTTCACGGCTATCTGGGCGGCGCTCCTCGGATATTACGCATACACAAGGCTTCCATCCGCGGCCCTCAGGATACTGCACGCGAGCTCACCGGCCGCGATCGCCAAGAGGGTGAGGGGAGGATGGAGGATCATCAGGTCTAGGACGCTCGCCATCCTGAGGGCAGATATCCAGATGTCCGTCAGGTCCGTGATGATCTCAATGCTCGTTGTTCCGTTCGTGCTGTTCGTCATATTCATGATGACCACATACACCACTCCGCCGGCCGTCCTGGGGGCGATGTCCGCGTACTACGGAATAGAGATCGCTTACTTCACGATATTCGTCCCGTACTCCCTCTACGCGATAGAGGTCCGGGGGGCGGCCGCCATGAGGACGCTCCCGGTCACCAGGGTCAGCATGGCGCTCCCGAAGGCCCTGCTGCTCCTGGTGGTCTATTACGCCTTCGAGGGCGCGTTCTCCGCCGCGATGGCGTTCAGGGGCGTGGGGCCAGCCTACATAGTGCCACTCTTAGCCGGGTTCTTAGCGCCGGCCAGCTCGATTCCCGCCGCCGGAATAATGTTCGAGAGAACGCTGAGGGAGGGCGGATCCCTGGGTACCCTTCAGGCAATCCTGAACTTCATAATGATATCGCTCCTAGTGGGCGTACCATACGGCATATACTACGCGGTCCTGTACGTGACGGGCGTGGAGCTCCTGGGCATTGCGTCAATGGTGGCGGTCGGCGCGTTGGAGTTCTCCGTCCTAATGTACCTCCTCTCCCGGTACGGCTGAAGGGCGCGCCGCGCGCACGAGGATCATCCACTGCTCCTCCTTGTTGTATCCTTTATACCACGCGCTGGGCACCACGAGCGCGTCCGAATGGAAACGGAGTTTCGGCGGGGGCGCCATCGCCCAGAGCCGATCCATGGAACCCGGATCCTGACGCACTGTAAATCCTTTTTGGGGGCTATGCGCACGTATCCTGGTTGGCGCAAGACGTCCGCGCGGTGCTGTGCTGCATGTCCATGCTCGAGAGGGCCGTGGCCGAGGCATACGCGAGGGCCCTCGGGGAGGAGGCGGACCCCGCGATCAGGGCCATCCTCGCGTTCATCTCCGCGGACAGCGAGAAGCACGCCAGGGTCCTCGAGGCGCTGGCGTCCGGCGCCGCCTGCCGGCGCGACGAGTGCTACGGGCTCATGGGGATCGCGTGGAGGAGGGAGATGGAGGCCGTGGAGCGGGTGGCCGATTTGAAGGGGTTCCTGGCCGACTACGACGATATGCTATCCATAGAATCCGCCGCCGGCGAGGAGTACTCGGTGCGGATATACGCAAAGGCGGTCGAGGCCATGGGCGGAGCCTCCTCCGCGCCGGTGTCAGATCTGCTGCGGATGATATTGGAGGACGAGGAGAGGCACGTCCGGCTGCTCTCAGCGATCAGGGACAGGGTAGCGGCGTTGGGCCAAGGTGGCCGCTAGCGCGGCTCCGCGTCGGGGAGATGCGACAGCACCTTCTCCAGATCATCGAGCTGCGCCTCGATCCACATGTCATCGAAGATCACGCCCTCCCCGGATGATTCATCATACATGCCCACAGCAACCGTGGCACCGAGCGGCATCTCCTCCCCATTCACAATCGCGATGGCCTCTACGCCGTACACGGGACCCCTAGGGACGGCGAATGCCGCGTCGATCTCCTCGGGGAGGAGCCTGATTCCCCAGGAGAAGCGGCTGAACCTGAGCTCAATTCCCATATTCCTGGCCCTCCCCAACGCGCGCTCCTCCGCTCTCCGCATAGCGGAGTCCACGGCGCGCTCGAACGAATTCCGGTCGATGCGCGTCCACGCGCCAGGGGCAGCGCCACCCATACGTTATCAACCGTGATTCCCGGGATTAACGTTGCGATCCACGGACCCCCGGAAAACGGCGGATGTCGAAGCTATCCGACGGGCCTCGATCTGATGAATGGATCCCGGAAGGGATCCGCCGCGTTCGAGGCCAGGAGTAGGTAGGTTTCACCAGGTCGATTACTGAACGGCTGCGGCGGCGCCGGAGCTCGCACTGGGGGTCAGAGAGCAACGCTTTTATCACACCGTGCCCGATTCCGGGCGTAAATTGCCCGATGATAAGCTGTCCGAATTCCTCAAGAATGGAAAGGACTGGTCAAGGCTGAGGACCAGCGTCCCCGGGATATTCGTGCTCAAGCTTCCGGCATACCGGGGTTCTCCGAGCAGGCTCGCCGTCGAGGTGAACCCGGTGGGGGAGGACGGGCTTCCGATGAAGAGGAGGGGCCTTGTGATAAGGGACCAATCCGAACTCAGGGAATTCGTCGAGCTCCTGAACGAGGGAAAATTGCAGAAGCTGATGGAGGAGCTCGAACGCGTAAATCCGAAGGGAAAGGTCGCCCAGGGCGGCGGCGATGTGTTAGAGATCTGACATGGACGTCGAGCATCCCCTATTACGCCCCGGCGCCGTCGAGTTCAGGCGGTATCAGGTTGATATAGCGAAGAGCGCGTCCGGGAGGAATACGCTGGTGGTGCTGCCGACGGCCCTGGGGAAGACCGTGATCTCGGCGCTCGTGGCCGCGGACGTCCTATACAGGAACAGGAGGTCGAGGATCCTCGTGATGGCCCCCACGAGGCCCCTGGCGCTGCAGCATGAGAGGAGCTTCAGGGAGATCTTGAGGCTGGGGGATCGCGACTTCGCGCTCCTCACCGGGAAAGTGCCGCCGGAGCGGAGGGAGTTCGTGTGGAGGGGCGGCGCGAGGATCGTGATGGCGACCCCGGAGGTTGTGAAGAACGACGCGCTGGAGGGCAGGCTGGACCTGTCGAGCTTTGACCTCCTGATATTCGATGAGGCCCACAGGGCCGTGGGGGAATATGCATATGTGCGCATAGCGGACGAGTACTTCTCAAGATCGCAGTTTCCGCTCGTGCTCGGCATGACGGCGTCCCCGGGCTCCACCGCCGAGAGGATACTCGCCGTCTGCAGGAACCTGCGCATAGAGCGGATAGAGTACAGGGACGAGGACGATCCGGACGTCAGACCATACGTGCACAGGATAGATATGGAGTGGTCCAAGGTGGAACTCCCGGCCAGCTACAGGACCATATCGTCCGTCCTGCAATCCATGCTGCGCAGGAGGATCGAGTGGCTCCGGGCCAGGGGATATCTGAGGACCCGGGAGGTCGGCAGGAGGGCGCTGGTGGAACTGGGGAACGAGCTCAGGTATGCGCTGGAAGCCGAGAGCATCGAGGAGGAGAGGGGTATGATAATGGAGGCCGTGGTCAACCAGTCGGCCGCCCTGACGCTTTTCCATATGCTGGAGCTGATAGAGACCCAGGGGATCCACGCAATCAGGGCCTTCATGGAGAGGATGGAATCCGAGGGAAAGAGATCCCATTCGCTCCTGATGGGCGATCCGGATTACGGCAAGCTGGCGGCGCTCGTCAGCTCGACGCGTGAGGACCACCCCAAGGTGGGAAAGCTCCTGGGACTCGTGGCGGCGCAGCTCTCAGCGAAGCCCTCCTCCAGGATGCTCATCTTCACGCAGTACAGGGATACGGTCGCCCATCTGGTGGATAAACTGAACGCGATCGACGGTGTGAGGGTCGGGAGGTTCGTGGGCCAGTCCTCTAGGGAGGGCGAGAGGGGCATGAGCCAGGATGAGCAGGCCGCCGCCGTGAGGGCCTTGGAGGAGGGCGAGGTCAACGTGCTGGTCGCCACATCCATAGCGGAGGAGGGACTTGACATACCGGCGGTAGACCACGTTGTCTTCTACGAGCCGATACCAAGCGAGATCAGGTACATACAGAGGAGGGGGAGGACCGGAAGGAGGGCTCCGGGGAGCGTCACGATACTGGCGGCGGAGGGCACTATGGACTCCGCTTATCTGTACGCGAGCGCTAGGAAGGCCAAGAGGATGAGGTGGCTGGTCGGGTCCGTGAACCGCGTACTGAGGCCGGTCGACAGGATGGGCAAGCCGCCGTATGATCCCATGACGCCACGGGACCTCGCGGCCCTCGGTGAGGAGGGACCGCCGGGTATCCATCGCGTCGCCGGCGCCGCCGTCCGGCGGCTGCTGTACGATAGAATTCTGGAGGCAGGTGCGGCCGGCGTATCGGAGGAGGAGCTCAGGTCGTTCGCGGACACGGTCGGAATCGACTGGAACGAGCTATCGGCGGCGCTCGCCGACCTCATGAGGCTCAAGCGCGTGAAGATGGGTGGATCGGCCACCTATGCGGCTGCGTCCGCCTTGGACGGCGCGGAGGGCGACGGGCTACATACCGTGGAGGTCGAGAAGGTGTATCCCGGGTTCGCCGTGGTGACCGTCGATGACGAGAGGACCGCCAGAATGGATGCCGCGGAGTTCGACGGGCCGGCATGGCTCGTCAAGAGGGGATCCAGATTCCTCGCATCGGCCGATGTGCGGGAACTGGCCGGGGAGCTGCACGTGAGCGTGAAGAGGATCGTCCGGAAACTTTGATGATCGATCTAATGTGGAATATACACCGCCTCAGGGGATTTATCTCACTAGGGGTTTGGGGGGTGGAAGATCCCTCCCGCGAGGGCAAGGTATCGGAGTTCGACGGGTTTCATCCTTACGTAGGGTTTCACTCTACGTAGGCGCACGTAGGTACGCATCAGCATACCTGCCGTGCGCGCAGCGGACCTGAGCTTCGCGATTTATCATTGCAATATAATTCATCGAGGTCCCTCCGCCCCGTCGGGACGGGGAAGAGGTCAAAAGACACCACATTCATATCCCCCACGTGAGGATTGCATCGTGGAACGTCAACGGCATAAGGAGCGCGATTAGGAAGGGCCTCCCCGGGCTGCTCGGCATGGGATACGATGTGGTCATGCTACAGGAGATAAAATCGGATACGATACCGCTGGAGCTGTACTCGGGCACGGGGTATGACGCATATGTCAATCCATCAGCTAGGAAGGGGTACTCAGGCACGCTGACGCTCACGAAGGTGAAGCCCGTGTCCGTCTCCTACGGCATCGGGGATCCCAGGTTCGACGCCGAGGGAAGGGTCATAACAATTGAGCTCGACGATTACTATGTGGTTAACGTATATTTTCCCAACTCCCAGCACGGCCTGACGAGGTTGGACTACAAGCTCGAATTCAACCGCGAATTCGAGGAGTTTGTCCAGGAGCTCAGAAAGAGGAAGCCGGTGGTCATGGGCGGGGACTTCAATGTTGCACACACGGAGCTGGATATAGCGAGGCCCAAGGACAACGTGAATAACGCCGGCTTCACCGAGCAGGAGAGGGCATGGATGACCCATTTCCTGAGCCTCGGATATCTGGACACGTTCAGGATGTTCAACGGGGAAGGAGGCAACTACACATGGTGGTCCTACAGGTTCAACGCGAGAAGCAGGAACATAGGCTGGAGGATAGACTACATAATCGTATCGGACGAGTTGAGGGCAAGGGTCAAGGGGGCCGGTATACTGGTGGATGTCCTAGGGTCGGATCACGCGCCGGTCTGGGCAGAGATAGACTAGACTGCCCGGGATGGGCGTACATCGCCGTCAATGCGTGGGAAAGATGTCGCGCGCTATACATCGAACTCGAAGGTGGATCCGACGCCGCCGACGCGGAACCTGCCGCCCAGCATCCCCATGAGGACGGCCTGCCCCTCTATCCCGGTGCAGTGCATCGCCGCCACCATCTCGGGATTCCTGGATGCCAGGTAGCCTGCCGCCTCATCCATCCTCGCCCTCCCCAGTCCCATGAAGTGCAACCCGCCCATGATCGCGCGCAGCTTCCCGGCCCCTGTCAGCTGGAGCCCGTATTCCACGATATTCTCCGGCCCCGAGTGGCCGCAGCCCGTGACCACGACGAGCCCGCTTCCGGTCTTGATGTAGAGCGCCATGTCGTCCGGCACCTCGTCGGCGACCCCGCCCACGTGGCTCGGGCCCCATCTCCTCGGAATGCCGCCCGACGCTATAACGTTTCCCGCTACGGTGTACGGCTCCCTGATTGCAATCACCCTGGCATTTCTCCTGCGCAGGTCATCGATCGTGAAGCCAGTGTTCCTGGAGAACGCCTCCTCATGCGCAACCACCGTCAGTGGCCTAGTCCTCATATCCATGAGCTTGATCACCCCGCCCGTGTGGTCAACGTGTCCGTGGCTCAGCACTAGGTAATCGGGATCATCGGGATCCATCTCCAGCGCCCTCATGTTATTGATAAGCGCGATCCCCGTGAGGCCCGTATCGTATAGTATCCTGGGCTCGTGCAGATATGCGGAGAAGCCCCACTCCGCGATGAGCCTCGATCCAAGGGAGGACGGGAGCGCTGCGCAGTTGTCGACGAGGATTGTGATCTTCATTTTGGATAGAAGGTGGCGCTCTCCTTTATTTATTGATTTCCATCAGGCGGTGGAGCCCTTCGGAAACTTATCCGTGCCGACGGCCGATCGCTCAGTCGGCTCCTCGATCTCCCGGAGCTCACCCGCCAGAAGCGCCTTCACGGACTCCCCTACTGTGTGCCCCTTGGGCCTGTAGATCCTGATTCCCTGTTCCGTGAGCCTTTGGAATGCCCCCGATCCAGCCGTGTATGTGATGATCGCGTCCGGCCTCAGGCCGCTCAGGAACCGGGCGAATCCCATCCCCATGCCGCCACCGCGGCCCATCCCCATGCCATGCGCATGTTCATGTTCTTCGTGATGATGTTCGTGCTCATCCCCCGCGTATGGGTTGGGGATTGACCGAATAGACGTCACGTTTCCGCCGTCGTCCACGTCTACCACCACAAAGTAGGGTGCCATCCTCGGATGGGCCGTGATCCTGGAGTCCAGTCCCCTGTCCTCCTTGCTCGGAGCTATCACCCTCATGGCGGATCCTCAGTAGATCATAAATAAATCGTTTGCCTATTTTCCATACACATCCGCACTCGCCTCGACCTCGAGCCCGGCCCTCAGCGCCTTGGCCAGCCTCAGGGCGTTCTCCAGGAGCTCATCCGCGAACCTGATCGCCGCGGGATCCTTCAACCTCCCCTCCCGATCGAACTTCGACTCCGCGCTCCCCACGACGACCTCGGGGCGCGCCACCACGATCGCGCCGAGGGACATCAGGACTTGCCTCAGGTGTTCCTGTGCCCTTATCCCTCCGAGCATCCCGGTGGATGCGGACATTATGGCCACCGGCTTCCACTCGAAGGGATTCCCCTTCAACGGCCTGGATATCCAGTCTATTGCGTTCTTCAGCGCGCCGGGAATGCTGTGATTGTACTCGGGCGTCGATATAACCACCAGGTCGGCTGCGCCTATGGCGCCCTTGAGCTCCACGACGCGCTTGGGCGGATGATCTAGCTCGTCCTCGTTCAGCAGCGGTATCCCGGAGATGTCCGCGATCCCCCACTCGACCCCCTCCGGGAGCCTGGGGAGCACGTTCAGGAGGAGCATGCGATTGTACGATCCCCTCCTGAGGCTTCCGGGAATGCCGAGCACCCTCATCCCGGCCTCCATTCGCGCCTAATTACACCGTTATCATATTTAAGGAAATCCGATGTCCACTGACAACAATTACTGATAATATTAATTATAAATAGTAGGTTCTCGCACGCGAAGGGTATAAAGCCAGCTCCGCGGTTCGTCCGGGCATGGATGTGACGTTCGGTCACATATCGGATACCCACCTCGGGGCCATGCCGTATGGGGTGCCCGAGAGGGAGGACGACTTCTACGGCGCGTTTGGGGAGGCGCTTGACTCCCTGGTGAGGGACGGCGTCAAATTCATAGTACACTCCGGCGATATCTTCGATACTCCGAGGCCCCCGGGGACCGCGCTCTACAAGCTGGCTAGGAGGCTCATGGATCTGAGGGAGAGGGGGATCGGGTTTTACTTCGTCCTGGGGGAGCACGACATAAGCAGGATGAGGGAGACACCCTCGCCGCTGCTCTATCAGGCCCTGGGGCTCGCGACCGAGCTGAAGAGCGAGCCGGTGCTCAATGGGGAGGTCGAGCTCGTGGGGCTTCACAAGAGGAGGAAGGCAGAGGCGGGAAAGCTCAGGGAGGAGCTCGCCGGAATAGGCGCGGCGCCGCCCAGGGGAAGCAGGAGGATCCTGGTCCTCCACCAGGGAATAATCGAGGCGAACAAATACGCCGGAGAGATAAGCGCGCAGGACCTCCCGCGCGGCTTTCATTACTACGCGATGGGGCATCTACATGACAGATATGAGCACAGGTTCGAATTTCTGGGGGGCCCGCTGTGCTATCCGGGCTCGACCGAGATCACGTTGAACGAGGGAATAGAGCCGAAGGAGAAGGGGTTCTACATAGTGGACATGTCGGGGGACGAGCCATCGCCGCAGTGGGTGAAGCTCAGGGGGACCAGGCCCCACGTCAATTTCTCAGTCAGATACGAGGATCTGAGGGACTTCGCGGCGGAGCTCGCGTCGAGGATCCGGGAAATGGAGAGGAAGCCGATGGTGAGGATAGAGATAACGGGGAAGGATATGAGGAACGAGGAGATAATCGCGGCGATCAAGCAATTCGAGGCCGATGCGCTCTACCTGGAATGGGCGAAGCATGAGGTGGAGGAGACCGGCCGCGTCGTTACGGAGAGGCCGGAGGACCTCAGGGGGAAGATGATGGAGCTCGCGGCCGGGATAATGGGGAGCGAGGACTTGGCGGCGTTCGCGCTCGAGGAGCTCCTGCCCCAGCTGAGATCGGGCGACGTGGAATCCGCGGTCGGCATCCTCTACGACGCGTTCAAGAGGGGGAGGTTCGGGCTTTGATAGAGGAAGTCCGCGTCCGCAACTTCCTGTCGCACGCGGGCACCGACGTGAAGTTGGACGAGGGCGTTAACGTATTCGTCGGACCGAACGGCGCCGGCAAATCCTCCATGATAGATGCGATCACGTTCGCGCTCTTCGGCAAGCATATGAGGGGAAATAACGTGAACGTGGTGAGGAAGGGGGCCCCGGGCGCCGAGGTGGAGGTCAGATTTACCGTGGGGGGGAGCACCTATCTCGCGGCTAGGGGGCTGGACTCGGCCGGTAAGCTCGTCCACGCGGAGCTCAGGAGGATGGATGATGGATACTGGAAGCTCATGGTGGCCGGCGAGAGGAGGAAGGTAGAGGCCGAGGCGGTCTCCGCGCAGGTCGAGAGGGTCCTGGGGATCGGGTTCAAAGAGCTGAAACTGGCGTCCATAGTTCAGCAGGGGGAGCTGGACTCCGTGCTGAACCTGGAGCCGAGGGAACTCAAGGAACTGATAAACAGGCTCGTCGGCATCGACGACCTAGATAGGGCGTTCAACGCGAGCCATGACGTCATCGAGGGATTCAAGGGGAGGTTGAGGGATGAGATCGGATTCTCCGTGGATGACGTGGAGAGGCTGGAGGGGGAGTTGAAGGGTCTGGGGAGAACTATCGAGGAGTCCAGGGAAAGGGTCGGCGCTGTCAGGGATCAGCTGGAAAAGCTGGAGGCGGAGGAGAATCGCCTGAGGGAGGAGCTGGACAGGATGGAGCCGCTCAGGGAGAAGGCGCAGGAGGCGGCGAATAAGCTGTCGGCGCTCCTGGAGTACGTGATACATCTCAGGGAGGATTCCAGTAGGAGGCTTCGGGAGCTGAAGGATCTGCTCAGCGAGGCTCCATCGAGGCTGGAGGCTGTATCCAGGAGGAGCAGTGTCGAAGAGGAGCTCACAAAGGTCCGGGGGGAACTGAACTCGGTCGAAGAGGAGCTCACAAAGGTCCGGGGGGAACTGAAGGCCGCCCAGACGATCGCCCAGCGGGTGAGGGAACTGGAGGACGACGTCGCGAGCTCGCGGAGGAAACTGGCGAATGAGGAGAAGGAGCTGAGGGAACTGGAGGAGAGCAGGAGCAAGCTGGGGTCCACCGGGGATCCCCGCGAGCTCGAGGAGAGGAGGATGCGCCTCAACGGGTCCATCGGGGATCTGAAGGAGAAGAGGGGAGGTATCCAGGGGGAGATATCCAATCTCCGCATACTCAAGGAGACCGGCAAATGCCCGACTTGCGGGAGGAGCATAGAAGAGCTGAACGTCGACGAAAGGCTGCCCAGGCTGACCGAGCAGCTGAAGGACATCGATGAGGAGATCCGGAGGCTGACCGAGCAGCTGAAGGACATCGATGAGGAGATCCGGAGGGCCCGGGATGCCGGGGATCTGGACGCCAAGATCGCCGACAGCAGGAGGAAGCTGGATAGCAGGAGAGATGAGCTGGAGGAGAGGCAGAAAAGGCTCGAGGCCGTGCGCGCGTCCGCGATTGACGTCGGCGCGCTGAGGAAGCGCGAGGAGGAGCTCAGCGGGAGGAGAAATGCCCTGAAGGACGATGAGGCGACCCTCGGAAAGGAACTCAGCGCCATCGAGGGGGCTGCGGCGTGGCTCAGCGCGAGGGGGATCTCGGGGCCCGGGGACCTGGAGAGGCTCAGGTCGGAGGCCTCGTCGATAGAGGAGCTGCTCTCCAGGATGCCGGCGGATCCGAGGTCATCCGACCTGACATCGCTGTCGCTGGATCCGAGGTCATCCGACATGGTTCAGGAGATATTAAGCCTCAGGAGGGATGCCGCGGGATATGACGACGCGAGGTACAGGGAGCTGGGGAGGAAGCGGGAATCGATACTGGGCGAAAGGGCCCTCCTCATGAGGGAGCTGGGGGAGGCGGAGACCAGGCTGAGGGATGCGGAGGAAACGAGGGGAAAATACGAGTCGGCGCTCCTCGTCCTGAGGAATGCGAGGAAATACGTCGATCTATATGATTCCATCAAGAAGAGAATTTTCCACAGGGATGGGGCGCTCGCATCAGCCCTCAGGGCCTGGGCGATAGACGCGCTCTCGGCCGCGGCGTCCGATCACATAAGGATGTTCGGAATGGGGATATCAACCGTGCAGCTCAGCGAGGGCGAGGATGTCGAGATCAGCTGCTATGGCCGGTCGGGCGAGATGGACGTGAAGGCGATGAGCGGCGGGGAGCGCGTAGCCGTGGCGCTGGCCCTCAGATTCGCGATGGCCAGGCTGGTCGGGGGAAAGAGGGCCGACTTCATAATACTTGATGAGCCCACGGCGAACCTAGATCAGGATCGCAGGAGGAGCCTCGTGGACCTCGTGGCTAGGATGGGGAACAGGGCGGGGCCGCTGCGCCAGATAATAGTGATAACCCACGATAGGGAGATATTCGAGGAATCCGACGTCTCTGCTGTCTTCTCGTTCTCAAGGGATGCCGCGGGGAGCTCCGTCACGAGGATAGCCTGATCGTCAGGAGATCTTCCCCGCTCAGGACGCCATCCACCACGACGTCGTGGCCGTGTATGCTCTCGTTGCTCCTCACCCTAATGCGCAGCTCACCGTCCTCGGGGAACAATGGATGATCCTCAGCGAACAGAAGCGCCGCGTGCCTGAAGACGTCCTCGGCGAACCGTGTGTTCGAAAGCGCCGCGTGGATAACGGCGGCTTCGTCAGATCTCCTCAGGAGGGCATGCACCTCCCCGCTCATCGCCCTCAGGGCGGCCGACCTCAGGCCCAGGATCGTGGTGGAGGCCGCGGGGCGCGCGGCCAAGAGGATGCTCGCCCTCTGCATATGGGTGGCACAGACGCCGCATCCCCCCAGGGCTGACCTCATGAGCTCCGCGCCGCAGGGACATGCCGTGATCCCCTTCACCGATACCCCCAGGGACCCCGATGTTCCAGATCCCCTCATCGAGCGAAAGTCCGCTATCGCTAGGAAGCGCTCGGGTGATTTGGGGCCGCCCGCGGGGCCGTCATCCACAAACGCCGCCGCCCTGATGATCACCCTGCTACTGGACGAGTACTCGTGAAGTTTCAGGAGGCGCTCGACCGCCGCCGACGCGAGCCCCTCAATGGAGCGGGCGCCCTCTGCTGATTCGAGGATCGCCCGGACGCTCCTGGACATATTCACTCCCCTCATGCCGGGCGGTAGGTCCACGAACGCATCCACCGATCCCTCGGTGAAGCGGACCGGCCCCGAGGAGATCCCGGAGAGGGGGATCCTGAGCCCGCCTATGCCGGCCGACTGTATCCCGAGCTCGATATCCGGCCTCTGATACTGGACATCTAGGGCCCTGCGCATCACTTCCTCCCAGTCCACGCGGCCAACCGGCCGCACCCCGCTATAAGGCTGACCTCTTGGACCAGTTCACTTGATAAAGGGGGATATTAGGCATAAGCGCCGTCCGGTGCGTTGTCCGTGGAGAGGCCTCTTGCGATATATCTGCGCGTCTCCACAAGGAAGCAGGAGACGGAGAATCAATCACTGGCGATAGAACAGTGGCTCGCGTCCAGGGGGCTTTCCTGGGCCGACGTCGATTACAGGCTCGAGGATGTGGAGAGCGGCACGGAGGATCAGAGGGCCGGCTTCCAGGAGCTCTGGCGCCTTGTGAAGGAGGGAAAGGTCCACGCGATGGTGGTGTTCGAGATATCCAGGCTGTCCAGGAGACAGCGCACCCTGATAGACTTCCTGTATGATTGTGTGGAGGGCGGAGTGACCGTATACTCGGTTAAGGAGAGCTACCTAGCCGAGTGGCTCAGGGAGCCCAGAGCCCGGGCGATAGTCGTGGGTTTGCTCTCGATATTGTACGATCTGGAGCGCCAGATGATATCCGACAGGACCAAGGCGGGGCTCGAGAGGGCTAGAATGCAGGGTAAGACCGTGGGGAGACCTCGCAAACAGATAGATCGGAGGGAGGTAGACAAGCTCGTCAGACTCGGCGTGCCCAGGTCCAAGATAGCCCGGATGTTCGGGGTCAGCCCCAGGACCCTGAAGAGGAGGCTCGTCGAGTGGAACGTCCATCAATGAATATCACTGAAAACATCAGTTTCCACATGTTTGCTAAAATCGCGGTGGCTCGGATATCGTTGTTCAGCACTAAGATTGACCATCGCTGGATAGTAGGAGCGGGAATGCGCAGGGACCTCGCGGCGCTCGCTGCGCAGGCGCGTCGGTCGGCATTTCAGTGGCTCCGGATGTCCGGGAAGGGGGCCGGGCACCGGCTCCGACGGGCCGATTTCGCCGCATCCGCCGTCGCAATATGTTGAAACCCGAAGCGATGATCGCCTCGAAATGATAACGGCGACAAATTCAGCCCTTCAGAGGGGTCAGCTAACGTTTATTCCGGCCGCCGGGATCGTCCGGGCGGCGATGGACCTAATCGATGTACACTCCCACGTAATGCCCCGCGGTCTCCTGGAGCGCTACGGGTCAGTATCGGACCTCGGCGATGGTACGTACTCCGTCGAACTCTGGGGGATCCGCGCGGACCGGACCTCCCGGGGAATATTCGACATGGGTGCGAGAGTCCGCGATATGGACTCCGAGGACGTGGAGGTCCAGGTGCTCCTTCCAATGGTGAATCCCCGGGCGCTGAGCGCAAAGGTCGCCAAACTTGTCAACGACGAGCTCCGGGAGGAGACGAGGCCGCACGGCGAGAGGTTCATCAGGCTAGCAGTCCTTCCCAGGGACGTCGGGGAGGCAGTCGATGAGCTCGACAGGACGTACCGTGACCTGGGGACCGGAGGAGCTCTCCTATGGTCCGATATGGCGCTCGGATCACATGCGCTCGATCGGATCTACGAGAGGCTCGAGGACTATGGCATTCCCGCGTTCATACACCCCTCGATCCCCGAGGACTCCAGGCTCTCCGAGCATTACATGTCCGTCCTCGTGGGCGCGGTGAACGAGGACTTCGTCGCGGTCGCCTCAGTGATCCTGGGTGGAGTACTCGATAGGTTTCCGAGGCTCCGGCTGATCTTCCCGCACGGAGGGGGAGCCGCCGCGATCCATGTGGGTAGGATCAGGAGGGCGGCCGCCGTCAGGGCCGACTGTGCGCTTCGCAGGGATCCGCTCGACTATATGAGGTCGATGTACTTCGACAGCGCCGTCTACAGCGCCGACGCACTGAAGTATCTCGTGAGCATCGTGGGCGCGGATAGGGTGCTCCTGGGGACCGACTACCCGGCCGATATTATGGACTGGAGGGGCGTGGCGGGACGCGTCCAGGATGCCCTTGGCCGGGCCGGGCTGGACGCCATCGGGAGGAGGAACCCGATGAGGGCGCTCGGGCCGGGCCGCTAGGCTCTAAATTATTTTGTTTAATAACAATATTTATTAAGTTATTACGCTAAGCAGAACGTGGACAACCGCTCAGCGACTCCGATCGTGGAGGTCCCGGTCGTGGTCCTGCTCGCGGGGCTCGGCACGTTCCTCGACGGCTATGACCCGCTGAACATAAGCGTCGTCCTCCCGTTTCTATCCAAGTTCATGCATCTATCGCCGGCGATGCGGGGGCCTCCTAGGGACCGCGACGTGTTTAGGTGGAATAGCCGGCGGGCTGGCTTTCGGCCTCCTGAGCGATCTGAGGGGCAGGAAAACCGCGCTCCTCGCGGATCTGGCGTTCTTCTTGGTGGCCTCCCTCATGTCGGCGTTCATCGAGTCGCCTTGGCAGCTCTTGGTGCCCAGGATCCTCATAGGCTTCGGAATAGGCGCTGATATAGCGTCCGGGCCGGCCCTCCTCTCCGAGGTCTCGCCCACAACCTCCAGAGGGCTACTGATGGGCCTCTCGCTCATCATGATGCCGCTGGGTGGCCTC
Source organism: Nitrososphaeria archaeon (assembly GCA_046536535.1). GTDB lineage: Archaea > Thermoproteota > Nitrososphaeria > Conexivisphaerales > Conexivisphaeraceae > Conexivisphaera. Next base: position 3,203 of record JAWDMO010000005.1, on the reverse strand, counting down.
ATCAGCGCGGCTGTGGTGCCGTTCCCCACGAACAGATGGCGTGGCATCTACCACGATATTGCGAAGCGACTGATGATATCTTACGGTTGGCGCGTTTGCGCGGCGCCACCGGGCGATTTATCAACACGCCTCCCCGAAGGATATGGAGTGCTGGGGGAGGTCGCGGTAGCGTTCAGGTTCGTAGAGCTGCTGCTCGTGAGCGCGGCCGCCGGGTTCATAGGGGCCCTCACAGGCCTCGGCGGCGGAACCGTCCTGGTGCCCATCTACACACTGTTCATGGGCATCCCGATCATATACGCGGTCGGCGCATCCCTGATATCCACGATCGCGACCTCGAGCGGCGCCGCCTCCGCCTACGTGAGGGAGGGCATCTCCAACATAAGGATAGGGATCTCCCTCGAGATCGCGACCACCCTGGGCTCGATTGTGGGTTCGCTCATAACCACGGAGATCTACCGGCTGGGGCTTGCATACATCCTCTACATAGTGTTCGGCGCGGTCCTCCTCTTCTCGCTCTATCCAACGTACAGGAGGCTCTCCATGAGGCGCTGGGAGCCCACGAGGAAGCCCGATTGGAGCACGAGGCTCTTCTCGCTCCACGGCGAGTACTATGATGAGGTCAGGAAGGAGACCGTGAAGTACTACGGCGTCAGATGGTGGCTGGGCTTCCTCGTGATGTTCTCGGCCGGAATGGTGTCGGGGCTTCTGGGGATAGGATCGGGCGCCCTCAAGGTCCTCGGCATGGACGACGCCATGATGTTGCCCATGAAGGTGACGACCACTACGAGCAACTTCATGATAGGGGTCACGGCAGCGACCGGCAGCGGAATCTACTGGGCCAACGGATACATACAGCCGTTCCTCGCCGCTCCGACCGCCATAGGCGTGCTCGCCGGGGCGATGCTGGGCACGAGGGCGCTCGTGAAGATGAGGGGCAGGACGCTCAGGTTAATATTCATGGCAATACTCGTGGTGCTGGGAGTGGAGATGATGCTCAGGGGCCTGGGGGTGATGTGATACGGATATCTCGAGGACGATAAGCTACAGCCTGATAATCGGCGTCCTGGTGAGTGCCTCCCTGATGGCCGCCGGCTCCGCGATACTGTTCGCGCGCGGCGGGGGCGATGGATATACGCTGTCCCAGCTCGCGTCCCTGAGTTCACCGATCAACTCGAGAACCATAGGGATCCTGGAGATGCTCGACGGCCTAGCCTCCTTCGACGGCATCTCGCTGATATTCCTGGGGATAATGGTCCTCATAGCGACGCCGATCGTGAGGGTCCTCCTCCTGGTGATTCAGTTCATGGACGAGAGGAACAAGCTCTACTTGGCGCTTTCGGCGATCGTACTCATGAACATGCTCATAGCGATCTTGGTCCTGCCGTCGATAGTCCGGTGAACTACTTGTCCCAGGGCGGTCGGTAGCAGCCGATGGTTCGGGTATAGGGGCAAGCCCTGTCCTTCAGCGCCCGAATTCACGCCTGTGGAGATACCCACGGCGGGGCAACGGACCGGCCAACCAGATGTTGCTAGCTGCGTGTCGATGAATCGGGAAACAAGTTCCCGCGTTGCAGAGGAACCCATACTGGGGGATAGCGGTGCGGGAAGCCCACGCGCTTCAGCGTGGGAGGATGCCACGTGCGCCGGCTTGAGCTGACGACAGTTACCTCTTCATCATGTCGCGGGGAACCTTGCTGAGGTTCACGATTGCGCCCAACGACACCATGAATATCGGTAGCCCGGAGTTCTGATCATTTCCCGTGTACATGACGGCCGAGGGTTCTACCTTGACCCTTACCACGGTGCCGTTCGATAGCTTCAGTTCCATCCAGCCGCATTCCTTCACGACCTCGAAATCCAGTGGCTCACCCGATGGCAGCATCACATCGAGCTATGCGAGGTGCCTTTTAACTTTAGGGTGTTTGGAGGGCCGTGCACCACATCAACGGTCCGGAAACGCTTATACCGGCATGAATGCTCCATTGATATATGCGGATAGCGGATGGAATTCATTCCATAGATGGCACAAATGCGCACGTATACGTTGTGGAGACGGGCTCCGGGATCATCCAAGTGGACTCGGCTATGATGGGGCAGTTCGGCAGGATTCGCGAATTTTACTCGTCGACCGGCCTGAGGCCAGATGCGATAGTTGTAACACATTCACATATGGATCACATAGGGGAGCTGGCGTCCGTCGTGAGGAGCTACGGATCCAGGGTATACGCGCATCCGGAGGAGATCCCGGTCATAGAGGGCAGGAGGAGGATGTATTCGAGGTCAAAGCTCATCTCCATCATCGGCGCGATAGCCAGGCCGAGGCCTGTGAAGGGGGTCATTGACGTCCACACGCTTTCGATGCCGGGAATAGATGTGATCGAGACTCCCGGGCACACCCCCGGGAGCGTAACGCTATCGTACACGAGGGACGGCGAGAGGTATCTGTTCGTGGGGGACGCCGCCTTCGAGCGGGAAGGGAGGCTCGAGGTCAACCGGCGGTACTCGCTCGACGTCGGTGCCGCGGAGAGGTCCCTCAGGCTGATAATGTCGCTTTCCCCCGCGCTTGTGCTCCCGGGCCACGGACGGCCCGTGAGGATCTAGTGGACCCCGCGCGCTCAGTACTGGGAGAGCGTCCCGTCCCTCCTCGCGCGGTCGAATGCGGCCCTGTAGGAGAACAGCCCCAGCGGGACCGTGACGCCTGCGAACGCGGCCAGCACGGCTACCACGGGGAGAAGCTGCGCGATCCCCTCACCGTAGAGCAGCGCACCCCGCAGTCCCTCGAGCGCCCACGTCAGCGGTATCGCATAGCTCACGTATCTAAGGTAGAGCGGCAGGGTGGTCACCGGGAAGACGACCCCGCCCATGAGCGTCGTGAACGTCGAGAAGAAGAACGATATGGGGTTACCCTGCTTCGTGACCATGACCACCGCGCCCGACATGGCCGCTATCCCGAACGTGGAGAGCAGCAGGAGCGCCAGAATGACGGATGATACTAGGACCCCGGAGGGTGAGAACCTGACCCCCAGCGCCGCGCCCACGGCCAGTATGACAACGGCGTTGATGCTGTTCAGCGCGAATCCCCATATGGATGAGTACACCAGGAAGCCCAGGATCCCCGAGGGTGAGAGCACGTAGTATTCGAGGGTCCCGTACAGCTGTTCGTTCCTGAGCCTCTGGCTCACGGTGGCTATCGTGGATGATAC
>JAWDMO010000004.1:0-39355 GCA_046536535.1 Nitrososphaeria archaeon | reverse complement strand
CGAGCTCCACGTCGTACATGCCTATGACCTTCGCCATATCGTTCAGTATGCGCCTGCGGAGCTCCCCGCATTCCCTGCCGACGATCACCGCGAAGAAGCGGCGATCCCCGCTCTTTATCAGAAGATCCTTGACGTCGCCGCTGCCGCGCAGTAGCCTCTCGGCCTCCTCCACGCGGTCCGGATGGACGTTGAAGCTGAGGGCCATCGTGCACCTCTGCCCGATCAACCCGTAGTCGATCACCCCCCTGCAGCCCCTTATGACGCCGCGCCTCCTCATGGCGTCGATGCGATCCCTCACCGACCACATGCTCCTACTGAGCCTCTCGGCGATCTCCCTGTAGGATAGCGTGCAGTCCTCCTCCAGCAGCCCCAGGATCCTCATGTCGAGGTCATCTATATCGATATTTTCATTTACCATGTGATCACCCAGTATCTTCCGGACCGGTCGATTCGCCGCAATCGTTTATTTAGCTCTTACTAATAAGCGGTCCCGTGCCGGCCGGGATGGAGCCCCCGGTCCTCCCCGTCCCCGTGTTCATGTTCATGCTCGTGCCCGAAGTCGCCGCGCGCCCGCCACGAGGAATCCGTTGACAGTGCACCCTTCACGAACGCCTCCACGACGTCCAAGACCCTTCCCGAGGCGCCGGTCACCACCTCTATCCCGTAAGAGTTGAAGAATTCGACCGCGCGCCCACCCATCCCGTACGCTATAACGGTCCGTGCCCCATTCTCGCTCACGAACCTCGGGAGATCCCCCGGGCCGTGTTCCTGGTGCGGATTGGCCTTGATGACCACATCCTTTATAGCGCCGTCGTCGACCTCGACGAACGCGAAGTATCTGGCCCTCCCGAAGTGCATCGCGACCTCCGAGTCGCGCCCGCGATCATCCTCGACCGGTACGGCAATTATCATTATGCGGCGTATTATCCGCGGCCATTTATCCTTTTAGGGGTTTGGGGCGGAAGATCCCTTTCGCGAGGGAGGGAATGGATAGCCCCCAAGATTTGAAAATTGGCTTCGTTCAAGACTACTGCGATATTCATGGGCGGGGTAAGCGTCGCCTAGGTGCCTCGGTTGAAGCGGGGGTCGGTGAGGTACACCTCCGCCCCATCGACGGCCCGTACGGGCAACACGGATGCATCCCTCAATATACTGAGGGGATGGGGTGGGAACCGCCCTTGGAACCCGTGAAGCTCCGCCCTCTACCCGTTGTCAGCGGGCAAGGCGGGACATTGAAGCGGGAAGCCCTGCCGTGAGGGCGGGGTAGTTCACGGCTATCGCACGATCCATGCACGACGCCCCGAGGTTAGCTGACAAAGGGCTTCGGGAAAACGGAGAAATCCCACACCATTTACGGATGGCGTGAATTCGCTCCCGATGCCCGGTAGATACGCGCCACAAGAGGACATGATCGTGAACCGTACCCTAGCACCGGCGATATTGGAATGTGCCGCCGCCCGGGGAACCGATGCAGTTCACCTTCACGGTCCACGGGGAGGGGGCGCGGACGTCGAGGAGATTCCCCGGATGCGATGAGCCGCCCCGGGTCCCGAACGGCCCCCCGCGGAGGCTACTCCACGCTTATTCAGGGGGCGAGCATGTTCGGTCGAGGATGTGGTAAGCATAAGTCTTTGTGTATAGGCAGTTCGCTAGATGGAGTTTTGCGAACAAGCGCAGAGCGACCAACTCGTCCATGGATTATGGCGCCGCGGCCGGGATTTGAACCCGGGTCACCGGCTATCCGCCGGTCCGCGGCCGTCGACAGGCCGGCATACTGGGCCAGTCTATACTACCGCGGCTCAGGGTGCCCCTCACATAGGCCCTTATATCAATTTCCGTGATCCTGTAGACTCCGTTTCGTTGAGCGGAATAGACAACCCCGGGATGGGAAGCGCCCCGCCCGGGCAGGAGGATACGCCCAATGAAACTGAGCCGCCCCGTGGACTACGATATCCGCCTCCGTTCGATGAAATCGTTATCAGCCAGCTGAATCATCTAAGGAGCGCCGTTGGGTATCAGGGAGCTCGCGGGGCTGTCGAGCAACGCGAAGGATCTCGCCATCTACAATGGCGCGTACAACTTCGCCTCGGGCCTCTACGGGTTCATAGCGATATTCTACGTGACGTCGCTCGGATATTCCGCCGCGTTCTTCGGGGGCCTCTCGGCGGCCGGCGAGGCGGCGCTCGTTGTATCGCTCCTCGGCGCACCGCATATAGCTTCAAGGACGGGGGCGAGGGGATCCATCGCCGCGGGCACGGCGCTCACGGCGATATCGGTCGCCGCGCTGGCGTTCTCCTCAACGCCCCCGATGCTGATGGCGTCGTTCATCGGGGCCGGGACGGGACAGGCGCTCGTATCCCCGAATTTCTCATCGCTCGTCTCGACATCGGAGCCGGGGGAGCGGAGGACGGCCGCGTTCGTGGCGAGCGGGTTCCTCGGCCAGGTCGGCGCCTTCGCGGGCACGGCGCTCTCCGGCACGATGGCGGATGCCCTCCAGCCGGACGTCGGCAGGATCGATGCCTACCGCTGGGTGATCGCCGCGGCCTCGCTCGTCATGGTTTCCGCGGTCGCGGCGAGCGCCAGGGTGAAGATGGACCTTAGGCCGGGTCAAAATCCGTGGAGAATGAGGAGGAAGGACCTCGGGACGATATGGCGGCTGGTGGCGGCCGCTACGATGATAGGGGCGGGCGCCGGTTTCCTGATACCGTTCTTCCCGCTGCAGTTCAAGTACAGGTTCGGATCGAGCGCATCCTACATATCGTTGCTCTTCTCGACGACAAACGCCGTCATGGCGGCGCTCATGCTCTACATGCCGGAGCTGGAGCGCAGGCTGGGATCGCTGAACGCAATCGTGGGCTCCTGGGCACTCGCCACGGCGATGATGGTCCTGATGCCGGCTTCGTCCGGGATGCCGTTCGGGGCGGCGATCTTCTCCGCGCTATACCTGGGGAGGACTACGGTGATGAACGCGATAGGCCCGGTACAGTCGTCCTTCGAGCTGTCGATGCTGTCCCCGGGCGACAGGCCCGCATTCTCCAGCCTTGAGACCATCTCGTGGAACGCGGCCAACGCGGCCACGGTCGCGCTGGGCGGGATGCTCATGCAGTATTCGCTGGACCTCCCGTTCTACGTCTGCGGCGCGTTCTACGCGGCCGCGGCGGCCTTCTACTACCTATCGTTCAGGACAGCGCGCGGTGGTTGAAACACAGCAGCAATAGCCCGCCATCTCCCCCGTACCCCGACGGGTAATTCGGAGGCGCTGCGCGTGCGGGCCCGGCGGGATTTGAACCCGCGGCCACCGGGTTAAAAGCCCGGCGCTCTGTCCTGGCTGAGCTACGGGCCCGTGTCCGAGCGCACCCGCGATCGTGAGCCGCCCCTACCTAAAGGTCGGGGCTTCCCGCTTCCCCCACCGGGCTCGATCCCGCATCGCCCACAGCGGAGGTTCCGTCGAACGGAACCGTTCCGTCGCGCCCCGTGTGGAGGTGGGTTACGGAGGCCCCGGTGTCCACGGGCGTGAATTCGGGTTGCGCCAACCCTACTCACCCGACGATTCGTCCGTACAGCTTATCAACCTTTCGCGGGGAAAGCCTGTGCATCCCGTCGCAAATTATCCGAGATTTAGCATATAAATTCCTCCAAATCCCTAACATTATTTAAAACATCTGTCACTCAGACCGATGCGCGCCTGTAATAGCCGCGCTCATGTTCGTAAATGTATCCGGCCCTCCAGAGCTTCTCGACGAGCTTCTTGGCCTCCTCCTCGTCCACCTCGAGCTTCGTCGAGAGCTCCTGTATCAGCTGTCTGGCCTGCACGAGCCCCGTCTTCGGGTCCTCCAGCTTCCTGAAGACCTCTATGGCGACCTTCATCCTGTTTCTCTCCTTCATCGGATATCCGTAGAGTTCACCCATGTCCACTTCCCCGGACTCCACATCTATCCCCATCCCCTTGAGGGAGATCTTCATCAGCCTCACCGCCGCCTCCGCGTCCTCCCTGGTCGCGTGATCCCTCAGGAGAATCCTGGCGCGCGCCGTGGCTAACCTCGCCAGCGACTCGAGCTGCCTAGGGGTGATGGCTATCGCCTCGGGAGGGGCCCTTGACCTGAGGTTGGCGTAGAAATCCACCAGTACATCCATCGCCTCATCCGTGAGCTTCGGCTCCATGCGCTTAGAATATGCGATGTACTTCCTCATCATCTCGAATCCGAGGGGCGGGGCCGCCTTCTGTCCCTCCGACCTCGCGCGCAGCATGTGCCTGGCGAGCTGAATATCCCTCTCCCTCTGGGGAACGTCCTTCACGACGAATATGAGATCGAACCTGGTGAGGAGCGGTATGGGGAGGTTCACGTTATCGTACAGGTACTTCTCCTCGTCATACCTTCCCAGGTTCGGGTTGGCGGCCGCCAGTATGGAGGTCCTGGCGTTCAGCGTAGCCAGTATGCCGCCCTTCGCGATGCTCACTGTCTGCTGTTCCATGACCTCGTGGAGCACCGCGCGATCCTCAGGCCTCATCTTATCGAACTCGTCTATGGCGGCGAGACCCTCGTCAGCCAGCACGACCGCGCCGGCCTCCAGGACCATCAGCCCGTTCTTCTCCCGCACGATCGCGGCGGTGAGGCCGGCCGCCGTGGAGCCGCGGCCCGTGGTGTAGAGCCCCCTCGGGGCCGCGCGGGCCGCGTATTTCAGGAGCTCGCTCTTCGCAGTTCCCGGATCCCCCACGAGGAGCACGTTTATGTTCCCGCGTATGCTGCTCCCGTCGGGCAGCGCTATCTGCGGCGCGCCGGCCAGCATGAGCAGTATCGCCTCCTTGAAGTCCTCGTGTCCGCTTATCGAGGGCGCGAACGACTGGACCAGTTTCCCGTACGCCTCGGGGTCCTTGGATAGCCTCAGTATGGCCGCCTCATCCTCGGGCGTTATCTCGAGCTCCTCGGGCTCCTTCCCCACGACCTCTATGTAGTTGGATTCTATGCGCGTATCGAATATCGTGAGGGCCGCGGCCGGCCTTCCCCTGGACTCCTCGGATTCGGGCTCGGCCCTCACGATGCCGGCCACGACGACCCTGTCCCCGGGACGGACCCTGTCCACCATGTCCCCCGTGACCTCCACGTCCACGTAGTGCGGGAGCTGCCCGGGCGGGAGCTCTTCCGGGAGCTCCTGGAGCCTGAGTACCTGGTAGTCCACGAACTTCGAGGACCTCTGATCCAGCTTGAAGTCCGACCTCCTGTAGAGCCTACCCTTCTTCTCCTCCCCTCCGAGCTCCGCCTCGCACACGGGACACGTATCTGGCGGCTGCAGCTTTCTCCCGGTTATCCTCACGGGTATCGCGTGGCCTGCGGGGCACCTGTAAGTGGCCTCTATTATCAGCGGCTTCACCTGAGAAGTCCTGACGACCATCGCGTTCACCGAGACCAGCCTCTCGAGCCTCGCGGCGGTTATGCTCCTGAGGGGTAGGCGCTCCGGATAGCCCCTCACCCTGACCCTCAGGTAATCCCTCGCCTGATCCGCGTACTCGGGGGCCTCGACCGAGAGCACCCTGAGGGATGCCTCCTTCGCGGCCTCCAGGAAGAAGTCCGGGTTCTCCGACAGTATCGGCGACGCCTCGGGGATGGCCCTCAGGAGGTCCTCGTAGTCCACCACCAGCGAATTGGAGCCGGATACAGCCATCTGCGAGATGCGGCCCCGATACTTGCCGCCCTCGTAGACCTTCAGAAAATACTCCAGTAGGTCGACCAGTTTCTCCTTAGTGTAGGCGACCTCCATGGAGACCCCCTCCCACCATTATCTCCCTCCAGCGCCGGAAAAGGTCCGATGCGCATTCGAAGAGCGCCTTCTCCTCGTCGGTGGCGTTCGGCATTGACGGGGGAACGCTGGTGTAGCCCAGCGACCGCGATATCTTCTGGAGCCTCAGCGTCATAAGATCCTGATACACAGAGAGCGATCTGCGCGCGGCCTCGTCCATGCCGGCGAGCTCCATCGCGGCGAGCGAAGCCGATGCCTTCTGATAGAAGCCGGGCCTGAGCTGGGAGAGCTGCGGGGATCCGGACTGCACTGCCGCCCTCTCCTTGCCCTGGGCCCTGTAGAGCTCTATCTCCACGCCCTCGTCCACGGGCTCCGCATCCCCCGATGATATCAGCGCCATCGCCAGTATCCTCGGGAGATCCGCGGTCTCCCCCTCCTTCAGGGGCCCGAACTTGAATCCCGCGAGCTCCGCCGCGGGGATCCCCCGCTTGGCCTTCACGCGCGATTGCTCCGCTAGCGATGCCAGGATCAGCGAGCGAAGCCTCACCGTGCAGTCGGACCTCAACCATGCGGCCCGCGCCACGCCGTTCAATTTTAATCCACGATTCGCTTTCGCCATCCCTGTATATCTGCGTTGACCTAATCCTCATCCGTAGTAGACGCCCCCGCGCGCCCTGTGGGCCGTCCCGGGGGTCGGGGCTTCCCCCCAACCGGGCTCGATCCCGCATCGCCCACAGCGGAGGTTCCGTCGCGCCCCGTGTGGAGGTGGGTTACGGAGGCCCCGGTGTCCGGGTGGGATTCGCCCGGGCGCCGTCCACGCCCCGCTGGGGCTTTCCCCAGCCTCCTACCCACTATGGTTAAAAGCTCGGAGCGTCTAGGCGAGGGCCGTCTGGACATGGCCACGGAGGCTGAGTTGATGTGGGTCGAGAAGTACAGACCGAGGACCCTGGATGATATGGCGGATCAGGAGGAAGCGAAGGCCAGGCTGAAGGCCCTGCTGGGGCACCCGCAGGAGATGCCGCATCTGCTATTCGCGGGACCGCCGGGGACCGGAAAGACCACCGCAGCCCTTATAGTGGCCAGGACGCTCCTCGGTGACTCCTGGAGGGACTATACGCTGGAGCTCAACGCCTCGGACGAGAGGGGGATAGACGTCGTCAGGGAGCGCGTGAAGTCGTTCACCCGTTACGTGGACCTCAGGGAGGGGGTGCCGTTCAAGATAGTGATACTGGATGAGGCGGACGAGATGACCGGCGACGCGCAGACCGCCCTCAGGAGGATAATGGAGGAGTCGTCCAGGGTCGCGAGGTTCGTGCTCACGGCGAACTATTCGTCGAATATCATTGAGCCCATCCAGAGCAGGTGCGCCGTTTTCAGGTTCGTCAGGATGGGCGAGAAGGACGTCGTGTCGTTCCTGGAGGGCATCTGTAAGGCCGAGGGATGCCAGTACGACGAGGACGCGCTCCACTTGATCTACGAGTACACGCAGGGCGATATGAGGCAGGCGATAAACCAGCTGCAGACGGCCGCTGCCATGGGCAGGGTCACGATGGACTCCGTCCGCCAGGTCTTCGGAATAGGAAGGCGCTCGGCGGTCAGGGAGATGGTGCAGTCCGCGCTCGGCGGGGACTTCGTGTCGGCGAGGAAGAGGCTCGTCGAGCTCATGAGGGTCTACGGGATGCCGGAGAAGGATCTCCTGAAATTCGCGTTCGAGGACGTGATATCGATGAAGGATATCGACCATGCGGAGGCCGCCAGGATGTTCGCGGAATACGATTACAGGCTCGGGCAGGGATCCAACCCGGAGATACAGCTATCCGCGCTCCTCGCGGAGCTGTCCGCGCTGGGGAAGGCGCGGTCGGCTTGACGGAGCTGAGGCTCCCGAGGGGCCTCAGGGACTATCCCCCGGAGGATTACGGGCCCCTGGAGCGCGTGCGCGATGCGTTCGTGGAGGAGGCGAAGCTCCACGGATTTCAGATGATGGAGCCGTCCTCGCTGGAGCTCCTCTCCACGCTCGAGGCCAAGAGCGGGCCGGGCGTGCGCGATGAGATCTACTACTTCGTCGACAAGGGCGGGAGGGAGGTCGGGCTCAGGTTCGACCTCACGGTCGGGCTCACCAGGTATTACTGCTCCGACAGGAGCCTGCCGAAGGATATGAGGCTCTCTGCGTTCGCCGATGTGTGGAGATATGATGAGCCGCAGAGGGGCAGGTACAGGTGGTTCTACCAGTGGGATGTGGAGATCTTCGGCCCGAGATCGCCGCTCGCGGACGTCGAGATAGTCTCGTTCTCGCACGACATGCTCAGGCGGCTGGGGGTGGAGGTCACGTTCATCGTGGGCGACAGGGAGCTCACGGAGTCGATAATAAGGGAGGTCGGGGGGAAGGACGTCGACGAGGGCGCCGTTGAGGAGGCATTCAGGGAGCTGGACAAGCTGGACAAGAAGGGGAAGGATGACGTCATCGCCGAGTACGGGAGCAAGGGATACGACCCGACTGTGCTGGAGGAGGTGATCAGGAGGGCTGAATCGGGCGACTATGAGCCGACGGAGCGCCTATCGGCCATCATCGGATGGCTCGAGGATCTCGGGGTGCCGTTTCGCGTGGACCCGAGGCTGGCGAGGGGGCTGGATTACTACGATTCATTCGTATTCGAGGCCAGATCAACGTCCCATCCGGAGCTGGGATCCCTCGTGGGGGGCGGAAGATACGACGTCCTGCCCCGCATATTCGGCAGACCGGATTCGGGGGCGACGGGGGCCGGAGGGGGCGTCGACCGCACCATAGACGCGATGAGCGGCGCGCCCCAGGCCGGGCGCAGGAGGGTCGCGGTCGTGTACCCATCGGGATCGGAGGGATATGCGCTCAGGGTGGCGGAAGTTCTGAGGGGAAACGGGATCGCGACGTATATCCCGATCCACAGCAGGGAGACGGGCATGCAGAGGGCGTTCCAGGACGCGGCGAAAAAATACGACGTGCTCGTCATGGCGGGCCCAAAGGAGGCCGCGGATGGAACCGTCAGGATAAAGATGGGCCCCGGGGAGGAGATGACGATGCCGCTGGCGGACGCCGCCAGGGAGCTCTCGTCCAGACTTCGGGGCGGACTTTAGCGGATTTAGCCGTGGACAGCTGGCGCGATCACTCGGGGACGCTCTCCGTCACGAGCTTGCCGTTCTCGATCCTCACGAATAGAAACCGGTTGTCGCGGAATATCAGCACGAGCTCGTTCTCCCTCTCCTCGACCTCAAGCAGCTCCTGTCCCCTCACGCCGTCGTACTTCGCCACGGCCGCCCGGGGGAGGCGTCGGATATTTGCGTTGCGGAGCCCGGCCGGCTCTGCCCCGTCGATGCCCGCATGCGATACGGGAGGGCGCCTCCGCCGCGATCTCAGCAGGCCGGCGGGATCACGTCCAGGAAAAAGTTAAAGGGAATCCCGGACCACGTGCGCTCGTGAATCGCACTGCGCTTGCGGCCGTCATAGTGGTGGTGATAGCGATCGCTGCGGGGGCCGCGCTCTACTATCACTACTCCTACGGTTCGGTCGACGTCTACGTACAGGGGGACCCGTCCCTCGCGGTCTACGTCACGATCTCCTCGTTGATGCTGCACTCGAATTCGGGCGGCTGGATCACCGTGAGCAACGCCACCGAGACCGTGCAGATAACGGACACCCCGCAACTCCTCGCGTCATCGACGATCCCGGCGGGGAACTACACGGAGGTGAGGCTCGTAGTCTCCTCAGCGGAGGTCACCATCGGGCCGATCAATGTGTCCGCGTCCGTGCCGAGCGGCGTGATCAAGGTCCCGATAATTAGGGGAGGGCTGCGCGTGTCCGGGGGATCCACGGCCGGGCTCAAGATCCTCATCGGCCCCCACCTGGTGACGACCGGGAACGGCCAGGTGATGATCTCGCCCGTGGTCACGGCCGAGCAGGTGAACTCCTCGCCCTGAAGGGATCAATCCCCGGGCCGACCGGCGGAGATCGCTGAGCGCGGGAGGGGACAAGCGCCTTATATGGTACCGGGCCGCACCTAGGCCATGTACGGACGTGGCTGGGGGTGGAGGAGGGGGAGGCCGCCCAAGCCGAGGATCATCAGGTTCACCCCGAAGTTTTCCGCGTTCCTACCGGTTCCATCATACGCGGAAGGCCCTGAGGCCATAGTCATGACGCTCGACGAACTGGAGGCCCTGAGGCTTGTCGACCGCGAGGGACTCCTGCAGGAGGAAGCCGCGGCGATGATGGGCATATCCAGGGGAACTGTGTGGAGGCTCGTCGAGAGCGGCAGGAGGAAGCTGCTGGATATGATAGTTGAGGGGAGGCCGCTCGTGCTGGCGGCCGACGTGAGGCGTGAGGAAATTGAGGCCGGTGGGGGGCCTTGATCCATCGGCATCCGCGAGGAGGCCGAGCGGAGTAGCCATCATAGACGTAGACGGGAGGACCCTCTCCGCGGCGGGTCTACGCATGGACGATGAGGATCTGATCTCGGCGCTCCGCGGCGTCGAGCTGATAGCCATCGATTCCCCGCTGTCCGTACCCGACGGGGCCGCATTCAGGGAGGTGGACATCGAGATGATGCATAGGGGATACCGCGTGCTGCCGCCGTCTTGGCGCTGGATGAGGGCGCTGGTCGAGAGGTCGCTGGGGATCCTGAAGTCGCTCGATGTACCGGCGTTCGAGACCCATCCCAGGAGCGCGCTGATTTCCAGCGGGTGCAGGGACGCGGGCGAGCTCCTGGACGCCGCGGGCATCGAGCACGGCGCGCTCCCCACGTCGAAGGACGCCCTCGACGCCGTCGTCGCGGCCGTCGTGGCCTTCGAGATAGCGGAGGGCACCGCGATCGACGTGAGGGCGGCGGACGGCGATATATACCTCAGCGCTGGGCTGTGCCATGCTCGAGGTGCGTCAGCGCGGCCTCCACGTCCGACTTCATCCTCGAGACCAGCGCATCGAGGGACCGCCGATCCCTCGCCTCCGCCCTCATGACGAGCGCCGGCTCCGTGTTGGACGCCCTGACGATCCACCAGCCGTCCTCGGCGTCGACCCGGACTCCGTCGATCGCGAGGACGTTGAGTCCCTCCCCCTCATATTTACGCCTGAGCTCCTCCACGACCCTGAACTTCAGTTCATCGGGGCAGCTGATCCTCGACTCCGGGGACGAATAGTACCTGGGCAGCGATGAAACAAGCTCGGAGAGCGGCGCGCCGGCCCTCGAGAGCGAAACCCCGAATCTGAGGGCCGCGTACATCGCGTCGTCGAATCCGTAGTACATATCGGCCAGGTAAAAGTGCCCGCTTATCTCGGCCGCGAACGCCGCCCCCTCGGCCTCCAGGGAATCCTGGACGAATGAGTGGCCGACCCTGACCATGACCGGGGTTCCGCCGCGCGAGCGCACGAGGTCGGAGACCGCCTTCGACATCATCACGTTGAGCACTATCTTGGAACCGGGGCGCCGCGACAGGACGTCCATCGCGAGCACCATGGCCGCGGCATCCCCCCCGATGGGATTCCCCCTCTCGTCCACGAACCCCACGCGGTCGCAGTCGCCGTCGAAGACTATTCCGAAGTCCGCGCCCTCCCTGCGCACCGCCTCCGACGCGTCGACGTACGCCTCCTCCCTCAGCGGATCCGGCACATGGCGGGGGAACCTGCCATCCGGCTCCGGGTTCACCGGGATCACCGTGAACCCGGCGCGCGAAAGCACGTCGCGCGCGAACCAGCAGGAGCCGTTGCTGGAGTCGGCGACCGCCCTCAGGGCGCGCTCCGGGCGATCGACCCTGCGCAGCACGTCGTCCACATATTCGCCCAGATGATCCTCGCGCAGGGCGCGGCCGGCGCGGTCCCAGGGAAGCGGCGACGTCGATCCCAGGGACGATTCGATGTCGCGATACAGGTTCCCGTAGTGATATGCCTTGCCGGCATATGATATCTTCACCCCGTTGTACTCCGGCGGATTGTGGGACGCCGTTATCATGGCGCCCTCCCTCGACCTGTCCCTGGCCGTGAGCCAGTAGATGAGCGGCGTGTGGACCAGGCCGACGTCGGCGACGTCGAGGCCCGCCGCCATCGCGCCCGATGAGAACGCGGCGAGCAGCGGAGGCCCGCTGAGCCGCGCATCCCTCCCGATGTATATCCCGCCTATCCCCTTGGAGGAGGCCATCGAACCGTAGGCCATCCCCATCCTCAGGGCCAGCTCCGGTCCGAGCTCGCCCGGATAGATGCCCCTGACGTCGTACGCCCGGAAGATGTCCACGCCTCCTCCGGGGGCTTTGGATCTAAAATATATTGCACCTCGACGGATCCGCCGGGCGTGGCAAGGGTCGTGGTCACGGGGACCAGCGGCAGCGGCAGGGGCGACTACATATCGAGCGCCGTCGAGGGCATGAGGTCCTCCGGGAAGGGCGTGGAGACGTTCGACGTCGGTTCCATGATGTTCGAGGCGGCCGAGAACCTGGGCGTGGAGATCCCGGAGGGCAGGATACTAAACCTGGCGCCGTCCACGCTGAATTACCTGAGGACGACCGTCTTCGAGAAGATCCTCAGGGAGATCCCGAACCACGAGGACGCCGTGGTCAGCACGCATGCCTGCTTCAGATGGAAGCGGCACCTCCTGCAGGCGTTCGACTTCTATTACCTCAACATACTGTCCCCTGACCTGTACGTCACCGTGGTGGACTCCATAGCCAGCATGAAGTCGAGGCTCGATGCGTCGCCCCACTGGAGGGGCAGGCTCGGCCTCAAGGACCTGATAGTGTGGAGGGATGAGGAGACGTTCCTGACGAAGTCGATAGCGGACTTCCAGAGGAAGCCGTTCTTCCTGCTGCCGGCGAGGCAGCCGGCGGATACCCTCCGGAGGCTCATGTGGGATCGGTCGGCGCCCAAGGCGTATCTGAGCTATCCGATGACGCACCTGGGGGATAGGGCGCAGGAGTTCTCCGAGCGCCTTAAGGTTTTCGTGTCGGAGCTCAGGAAGAGGGGACTCGTCGTATTCGACCCAGGGGAGGTCGAGGACGCCGACCTGCTGGACGGCAGGGTCGCGCTTGACGGGGTCGACCGCGCGGACGTGGAGGCCGTGAGGGAGGATATATACGACCAGATCGTAGCCAGGGACTACCAGCTGATAGATCAGAGCGACTTCGTCATCGTGTATTATTACGTCCCCGTGATGTCCCCCGGCGTGCTCTCCGAGATGACGTACGCTTTCTCCGGGGCCAAGGAGGTCTACGTGGTCTTCAGGGGACCGGAGAGCCCGTTCTTCCGCTACTACTCCACTAGGATATTCGGCGACGAGGACGAGCTGTTCTCGTTCCTCGAGGGGAGGCCCGCCGGGAAATGAGGTGGTACAGGGAGCTTCCCCACACGTCGGATGCGCTCATGGAGGCCTACGGGAGGACGCTGCCGGAGGCGTTCGCGAACGCCGCCAGGGCCATGATGTCGGTGATGCTTGACGTCAGGAGGGTTCGCGGGACGCTGAACGGGCTGTGCGAGACAGGGGGGACCGATATGGAAAGCCTACTGTACAACTGGCTCGAGTGCGTGCTGAACGAGTTCCAGATAGGGAGCAGGGCGTTCACTAGGTTCCACGTGGACATCGACGCGCGCTCATTTGCGCTGTCCGCGACGATGAAGGGAGAGCATTACGATCCGTCCAGACACGGCATGGGCAGGGATGTGAAGGCCGTGACGTACCACTCGATGTCGATCGGAAGGCGCGGCGATCTCTACTATGCGAGGTTCCTGCTGGACCTCTGAGGGCGAGGTGGGATATTGATACTCGAGGAGGCTCTGGAAATCCTAACGTCGGCCGCACATCCCCGGGGATGGGAGTACGCCGCGGTCGACGGATCGCTGGTGGGCAGGATCCTGGCGGAGGACGTGATCCCGGGGGCCGATATACCGCCGGCGCACGTGTGCGTGAAGGATGGCTATCTGGTGAGGGCCGACGGCGGGTGGCCCGGGAGGGCCAGGGTGAAGGGGGAATGCGGCCCCGGGGAATTCGTGAGGGCCCTGGAGCCCGGGTCGGCCGTGGCCGCGTACTCGGGATGCTCCGTCGGCGACGACCTGGCGGCGCTCGTGCCGGCGGAGGAGGCAGAAGCATCCCAAGGCTACGTGACGGTGCCCAGGAGGCCCAGGGCCCTGGAGAACCTGACCCCGAGGGGTTCCAGCGCGCGGGCCGGGGTCGCCGTGCTACCCAGGGGTCACAGGGTGACGCCCATGGACATTGAGGCCATGGAGATCCTCGGGAGGGAATTCATCCGCGTCCACGAGAGGCCGCGCGTGGCACTCCTGTCCGTGGGGAGCGAGATATCGCTCGAGGGCCCCGTGAGGACGACCCGCTACGTCAGCATGGACGCGATAACGAGGGCGCTCGGAGGCGAATCGGTGAACAGGGGCGTGGTGGAGGACTCCCCGACGGCCATAGCCGGCGCGATCGGCGAAGCCCTCCGCTCGGCGGACGTGGTAGTCACGCTGGGCGGGACGGGCCCCAGCGCCCGCGACGTAACGTACGTCGCCGTGGAGTCCCTCGGGCCATCAAGGATTTTCCGCGGACTGGATGTGGCGGACGCCGCCAGGAGCGGCGGGGCTATCGTCGATGGGAGGCCGCTGGTGATCCTTCCCGGGCCCCGCGCGCCGGCTATCAACGGAGCCGTGCTGCTGCTCGCGCCGGTGATCCTGAGGGCCGCCGGTTCCCCGGAGGAACCATACATAGCCGCACGCGCCAGGCTCACGAGGCCCGTCCACATGTCCAGGAGGGGGATCATTTGGGTGCGCATGAGCGGAACGTCCGCCGAGCCCATTCAGCCGGATTACTACGGGATATCCCCGTCGATGGCGGACGGGTACGTCCTCGGGGGTCCTGGAACCATGTCGGGGGAGGTCGAGGTGCGTATTATGAAGTTCCGCTGACATCCCCGTGGGAACGATCGAAGCTTTCCATTCCCGGCATCGTACTCCACGCGAGCTATGAACGCCTGGAAATTCTACGCTAGGTCGTAGCACTCACACGGGGGCCGCGGCTCCGTCAAATTCACTTGACGATGATCACCAATCCGCTCCACATCAACGCATTACGCGGTGGAACGCCATCCGGACGTATGGCCGGCGACGATAAGGTGGACATCGCCGATGTGAGGCATGAGCTCGACGAGCTGCTGACGGCGCTCGTGGGGAAGATAGAGGGCCTGAAGGAGGGACTGGACCCGGAGGTCCTCAGCAGGTGGTACCGCATCATAGAGGAGCAGGCGCGCGAGAGGGCCCCCGACGACCTCAAGGAGAAGATAAACGTGATACAGGATCCGGATATACCCATGAAGTTTCGCATACACGCGTCCAGGAGGACCGTCCCCTTCGTGGTGGACGCGATAGAGTCCAACCTCCAGAAGATGCCGCTCGTCACGAAGATCTACTTCATGTTGGTCGAGAACGCGATATGGGAGGAGTACAGGAAGGTCGGCGGGGGAGGCTGACGCTGCGCCGTACACCCCCGGGAATATGGCCCGATGGAGACTATAGCGGGCGACTTTCGAATAAATCGGTTCTTCGATCCCGGACGGTAATTCTGTTGACTGTATTGTGTTGCGGAGGCCACACGCCGACCATGGTTCAGATTTATATAAGAAATGCGATGATATCAGCGCATGCCGGCGCGGAGGGCCTTCGAATCGCTCATCGAGGAGCTGACCGGGGACCGCGCGCTTAGGCGGCTCGCCATCGACGGGGTCCTGGAGAGGCTGAACGCGGACCGGGAGAGGTACTCCCGGGAGGAGGTGGAGGAAGGGCTGGAGGATCTGCTGCACGATGTCCAGTACCTCGGGTACGCCGTCCACGGCGTCCTGTCGGGCGCCGGCGCGGACGAGGGGAAGAAGACTAGGGTGGCGGCGCTCTACGTGGAGGTGGCCGAGCTCTACTCCTCGGGGGGCTCCCCCGGAGGGTGCGCGAGACGTCCGGAGGTTCCGTCCCCGAGTACGCGGTGGAGGCGGCCGCCTTCCTGGACGCGAGGGGCAAGCTGGACCTCCTCGACGTCGGGCTCGTGAAGGCCCTGCTCTCGTTCACAGATCGCCGCTCGAGCGTGGCCGCCAAGGGGTCCCTCCTCTCGTCGATAGTGCGGGTGCTGAACGGCGAGGGAGGGAGAAGGCTCCTGCGCGAGCTCGAGCTCCGCCGGATGGGGGAGAGGTTCCTGAGGCCCATCATCCCGGCCTCCGACGACACCCGCCTCACGGACCTCCTGGGTAGGGACGTCCAGGACCTCTTCAAGGCCGCCAACTCCATGGTCGAGGAGCAGGTGCTGAGGGGGCTGGATGCGGGGAAGAGGAACCTCCTGATGAACCTGGTGCCGCTGCTCGCCTCCGACAGGAGTGGGTCCTCCTACGGCCCCCTCGCCGACCTCTCCGCGCTCAGCGGGGAGGACCTCATCGGAATATTCATGGACGATGCGTTCTTCTCGCTGAACACGAGGAGCAGGCGCGAGACCTACGCCATGGCCGACTTCGCGAGGGGGATGGCGAGGAGGGGCGTGGACCTTCACGAGGCCCTGCGCAGGCTGCGCGAGGAGTGGAGGAGGGATCAGAGCTACTGGCACGCGAAGGCCCTCAAGGCCCTGCTCAGGGCCATGGACGAGGTGGGGGCGCTGGATGATCGGGCGCTGGATGTCGCGAGGGAGCTGCTCTCGGGGGCGCACGTGGACACCGGGGATCGCCTGGCGCTGATGAGGTTCCTCTACGCCCATACGGGGGATGGGTCCATACTCGAGGGGGCGGTGCGCAGTGAATCGAGGAGGATCAGGGAGTGCGCGCGGCGCGAGGCGGGATCCCGGGAGCGCGCGAGTGGTGGGGCCGCGGGGATTTGAACCCCGGACCGCCAGCGCCCCAGGCTGGCATCCTTGTCCATGCTAGACGACGGCCCCTTGCGGCCCGTCGAGCTACCCTGTAGATAAATGATTTCCGGCCCGCGATAGGCGCGCGTTCATCCCGGCCATGTCGAGATCCGGAGCAGCCCGGCGTTCCCCGATGATATCCTTTCGAGGAGACCCCTCGCGGAGCTCGTCAGATCCATCCCCAGCGCATCGTCCATGCTCACGAACGCTACGTCGGAGGCATCGCTGCGCGCCGCGGCCTCCTCGGGAGGCGTGATGGGATCCACCAGTATGTCCACGAGGACGTAGTGATAGAGGATCCTACCGCTGTCATCCCTCTCTATCAGCTCCGATATCCCGACCGCGCCGAGGGGCCTTCCCCTGACCCCGGTCTCCTCCTCCAGCTCCCTGACGGCCGCGTCGTAGATGCCCTCGCCCAGCTCCAGATGTCCCCCCGGGATGCTCCACTTGCCCTCGCCCGGCGGATTGGACCTCCTGACGAGCAGGACCCTTCCATCGACGCTCACCAGAGCGCCCACGCCCACCTCGGGCTCACCCGGATATCTCATGTGCCGTACAGCGGATGGGAAGCCTTAAAGGCATTTAGGGGTTTGATGCCGCAACTGACCTCCTCCCCGCCCTAGGGCGAGGTTTGCCGTTCACTTTATCAGTGGACGCCGGACCTCCGCGACATGATCCCACCGGGCGATGCGCGACGGCCGCCCGACGGAAACCCAGCCGTTGACTATGGTGATCGGACCATGTGAGGACGGGAAGCTCCTACCCCGGGGTTCACGAGCTCGTCTCCGAGGCCAGCTTGTCCAGGAACATGAACCTCTTCGCCGGATGGGGATGGGTGCTGAATATCTCCTCCCACAGGTGGGGCTTCTCCTGCTTTATCGCCTCGACAAGTTCGTCTATATCGCCGTGCCATTTCACCCCCTGGTTCGGATCGGATATCATGAGCATCTTGAGTGCGTTGGAGCCCTTCGACCTGTTCTTCGGAACCCTCCCGCTCACCGCCATTATCCGGGCGAGCGCCCTCTGGAGCTTCCTGGCGCCATCGGGTACGACCGAGGCCGAATGCGCGTCGGCGTAATATTCCCTGAGCCGGCTGATGTGGAAGACGAACAGGTTGAACAGGAAGCTGAGGGCTATCAACGCTATCCCTATCAGCAGCGCGAGGCCGTTGTTGTTTCCCCTGCTGCTGCCGCCCATCCCGCCGAAGATCCCCGAGAAGTACAGCGTGTATCCCAGGTAGTATATTATGGCCGGAAGTAGCCCCACCATCATCATCACGTAGACATCCCGGTGTTTCAGGTGCCCCAGCTCGTGCCCCAGCACGGCCTCCACCTCGTCCTGGGGCAGGTTGTTCAGGAGCCCCCTGGTGACCGCCACCATGTTCCCCGTGAGGGGGGATCCGTAGGCGAACGCGTTCGGTACGTCGACCTGAGCCAGCATGAGCCTGGGCTTCGATATCCCGGCCTTCTCCGCTATCCTGGAGACCGCGCCGTGAAGCCACGGTTCCTCGTTCTCCCCGAGGGGCTTTACCCTGTAAATCGCGTTAACCAGATATGGTCCCAGGAGCCACTGCGCCAGATATAACGCAAGGACGAACCCCAGCACCAGCGCGACGCTGAAGCCGGTGCCAATTATCGCCAACACCACGGCGAGCACCAGCATGCCGAGTGCCGTCACGGCGATCCAGGCGCCCAGCATCGCCAGCCGGAGCTTCAACAGGCTCCCCGCGGGAGGCATGTGCGCGCCGTCATCCGGCGCGCTAATAAGCGTTGCCCATTATTGACGACCCGCTCTACACCGTCGGCGGTGGATTTCACGGGCCCGGGGATCGCATCCATCCCTTTGGCCGGCGCTATCCCGCAGTGATCCACCGTGTACGGGGGCGGCTTCCCCCACAGCGCCCACCGGCACACCGTGGCCTTCCACATCGCGTTCAGCGCGCCGTTCAGATCGCCAGTATACTGCGGCCGATCTCCCACATTATTCATCCCCATCCGGTGCTATGCAATGCGTATTACGATATATTATGCTGGCAAATTTAAATAATGTAATCATGTGCTCCCGAGTCTTCGACTGCATCAGCCTGCATTTGGTCGTCCCTGTGGGGCGCCGCCGGATGGGGCGCGCGCCATGGCCCTGGGTATGTACGGACACGCCGGATCCTCCCCCAGTGGATCCCCGAGGGCCGCGAACGCCCTTGAGCGGCTTCCGCCGCAGACGTCGCGGTACTCGCATGCGCCGCATCTGCCCCTGAATTCCGCGGCCCTTATGGACCTGAGAACCGGACTTCCCCGGTAGATATCCACCAGGCTCGACCTTCTCACGTTCCCGAGCGGAAGCGGAAGGAATCCGCTGGGGTACACGTCGCCGTTGTACGCGACGAAGATCACCCCCTTGCCGTCCCTGGTGTTGGTCACGCGGAGCGACGGCGTGCACTTCGGCTCGCCGAGCAGTTCCCGCGCCCTCCTAGAGAGCAGGTTGTAGAGGGAGCCCCTCCTGAGCCCGCCGCCGGCCGCTATTCTCCTTATGAACGGACCCTCCACCGTCCTGATTGTGAAACAGTAGGACGTCGCGTCCACCAGGAACGCGGAGAGATCCTCGTACTCCGCCGGCGTGAGTTCTTCCATGCCCTCGGCCGCGCGCCCGACCTTCACCAGGTAGAAGAATTCGAGCGTGTCCACCCCGAGCGACCCGGCTATCGAGAGTATGCCGGGGATCTCCTCCACGTTGCCGTCGAACACGAGCGAGTTCAACTGGGCCTTGAGGCCGGAATCGATCGCCGCGCGGACCGCCTCGAGCGTCGCGCGGAAGTGGCCGGGGGATCTCCTCACCCAGTCGTGCGTCGACGGGGATGCCCCGTCCAGACTTATCGAGACCGCGGAGAGCCCAGCGGCCGAGAGCGACCTCAGCCTCTCCGGGGTCAGCAGGGGGGTAACCGCGGGCGCCGCGCTCGCCCTTATGCCCAGGGACTTCGCCGCCGACACGAGGTCCTCCAGGTCGTCCCTGATGAGCGGATCTCCCCCGGTGAATATTATCATCGGTTTGGGATCGCCGAACCCGGATATCTGCTCCAGAAGGCGCACCCCCTCACGAGTGTCCAGCTCCCCGGGAAGGCGCTCCGGCATCGCGCTGGCCCTGCAATGCCTGCACGCCAGTCCGCAGGCCCTGGTCGTCTCCCAGAACACGAGTATGGGCCTCAGGTCGAAGTCCATCCGCGGACCTCCTCCACCATCTCCTCCACCCGGTGCAGCGCGCCCTCGAGGTCCCCGCGGGCCGAGAGGGACCTCAGGAGGGGATCGTCCAGGAATTTGCGGTAGAGCTTCATCCTGTCCCTGTGATCCGGCATCGATGCCTTGAGCAGATCCTTGGCATGGCCCATCGCCTCCAGGAGCACCTCGAGATCCTTTCTGCCGGAGAGACAGCGCGCTATTTCGTCCGCCGCGATCTCCGACACCAGCGTGGATCTTCCGCCGGAGAACACGGCTATTCTCATGCCGGCCGCCCTCACCTCTATGGGCATGGCTGCCATAGTCCTGTCGGCGTTCGTGCTCAGTATGTACAGTTTCCTCCTGGACTCGCAGTAGCGCGCCACGAAGTCCTCCTCGTCGTCCAGCCCCGGCACGGTGTATATCACGAGATCGTGATCGTCAATCAGCCTCGATACCGTCGGCCTCTCCCGGATATCGCCCCTGATGAGCCGTATCCCGCCGTCTTCCCCGGCCTTCAGGAGCCAGTCGGTGAATTCGAGGCCGTACACGGTGACGCTCGATCCGTGGCCGAGGAATCTCCTGGTCTTCTTTTCCGCCTCGTTGCCGCCCCCCAGTACGAGGACGCGGAGCGCCGATGCCTCGACGAACATCGGTATCTTCAATCCTCATTCCCCCTCCCCGCACCGTACGCCTCCCGCAGGAACTGGGGGAATTTGCGCATATCGCCTCCCCCGAACGTCGACAGGGATGATATGCGGGGATCATACCCCAGCGCCCTCGTGACCCTCCCGCTTATCGTGGCCGCGCGCACGCGGACGTCGAGTCCATCCCCCACGCGCCTCCACGCCTCGACGCTCGATGCTGACGCGAACACCAGCAGGTCGCCGGGCGCCAGCGAACGGCGTATCTCGTCGGCCGCGCGCGCGTCCACCTTCAACCCGTAGAGCCTCACGACCACCCCCCCGGACCCCTCCACCGCGGCCGAGAGCGCGGGATCCACGCGATCCGAGCACCACAGCACATATCTCTCCCCGCCGGCCAGCGATGATATCAGGGATCCGGAGTCGTGGGATTCCGGTACGCGTATCGATGCCCCGGGCACCGCGTCCCTGACGGCCTCGGCGGTCATCGGCCCTATCGCGATCGTCCTCGAGAGCGCCCTGAGCAGCAGGGGACGCGGAAGCCCGGATGAGAGGACGTCGACCGCGTTGGGCGACGTGACCACGGCGGCCCACCCGAGCGATGCCGCGGACATCACGGCCTCGCGGGGGGCCGCGACCTCCGGCCTCAGGACCGGCGGACCCCGGACGGGCGGGGACCCTATCTCCCCGACTAGCCACCTGATGAACCTCTCCGTCGAGAGCGGCACGATCAATGGGAGCTGCGCCTCCAGTAATCCATGGCCTCGAGGCCTCCGGCGGCCTCAAACGCCTCGGCCAGCGCCTCGGCCGGGCGCCCCCCGGGCGGCGATGAGGCGGATGCCGTTATCATCCTGGAGCCGTCTGGCGAAACCACGCCGGCCGTCATGCTGAGCTGGGAGCCCTGCATCCGGGCGAGGACCCCGACGGGAGCCCTGCATCCGGCCCCTATTATATCGACGAACGACTTCTCGGCGAGGAGCTCGGCCCTCGACCGCGAATCGTCTATCGCCGACAGCGCGCCCAGCGCCTCGCGGTCATCCTCCCTCACGAGCACCATCAGCGCGCCCTGGCCGGCGGCCGGCACGAAGTCCTCCGGCTCAAGCCTGTGCCACGGGCCCGCGTAGCCGAGCCTCTCCAGTCCGGCCTCGGCCACTATGAGCGCGTCCGCGCGCCCGCCCAGGCCGCCCAGCCTGGTGTCCAGGTTCCCCCTCAGCGGCACCGCCTCGACGTCCGGCCTGACGCGCCTCAACATGCTGATGCGCCTGAGGGAAGAGGTCCCCACCCTCGAGCCCGGGGGAAGCCGCCGGAGCGGGAGGCCGCCTGAGGCGACGAATGCGTCGAACGGGGAACGGCGGCGGGGCACCGCGGCCAGCACCAGCCCGCGGGGTATGTCGTTCGGGACGTCCTTTGCGCTGTGCACCGCCGCGTCGGCGTCGCCCCTCAGGACCGCCATGTCGACCTCCTTCTCGAAGACGCCCCTGTCCTCCATGGCGTAGAGCGGCGTGCTGAGGTCGGCGTCGCCCCTGCTCACTATCCTGAGGACCTCCACCTGGACCGAGCCCATCAGCGGGGCCATGGCTTCCTCCACCTGGATCAGGCTGAGAGCACTCGCCCTGCTCGCGACCCTCAGTTTGCGCACGCCGGTACGCAGCCCTCCGCGGTTTTAATCTATGCTAAAGAAGCCCCCCGCGATGGCCGGGCGGTTCACCGCTCCACCGGTTTGCGCGGGAGGCGGGGGGATATGCGGTGGACGGAATCCGAGCTAGCGTTAAATCCGGGCTGGCTATGCCGGGGACGTGGATCCGAGCCCCCGGGACGCGCTGATCATGAACTCGCTCCAGTACGATGTCTCGGTCGGCCCCGAGCCCTTCGACGGCGCGGCGGAGGCCCTCAACGTCGACGTCGACGACATCCTCAGGGGGGCCAGGAGGCTGAAGGAGGGCGGGGCCGTCAGGAGGTTCGGGGTATCGTTCAATTCCATGGCGTTAGGCGGCGCCGCGGCGCTGGTGCTGGCCGCGGTGCCCCCGGATAGAGCCCTGGACTACGCCAGGATAATATCCTCGTCCGGGAGGTCGAAACACAGCTATGTTAGGTCGTTCCCGGGCTACAATCTGTGGTTCACGTACAGGGCGGCGAGCGCGGACGCCCTCCGGAAGGACGTCGACGGTGTCCTGTCGTCCCTCGGGGTGGATGACCGCGTGGTGCTGGCCACATCGCGCACCTACAAGCTCTCGGTCAAGTACGATCTGGAGCGGGGGACCAGCTGGTCGCCCCCCGGGATACTGCGGGCGGATCCTCCGACCCTCGGGGAGCTGGGCGTGACGAGGGAAATCGCGAGGAGGCTCGAGGACCTCCCGATCTCCAGGAGGCCGTTCAGGGAGCTGGCGGCGTCGGTCGGGGACACCGAGGAGGGGCTCCTGGACCTCGTGGAGGGGCTCCTGGAGAAGGGAGTCGTCGCGGACTTCGGCGCGATCCTGGAACCCGGCGCGGTCGGCATCCGGAGGAACGCGGTGGTCATGGGGAGGGGAGGGGGTCCCGAATGCGAGGCCCTGTCCCGCGAGGTCCCGGAGGCCACACATGTCGTGCTCAGGGAGCCGCTTGACGGGCACTGGGACCTGAGGGCGTACTTCGTCGTGCACGCCCGGGACGGCGCGCGGGTCGAGTCGATCGTGGAGCGCGCGGCGAGGCTCGCGGGGATCGACGAGTACAAAATAGCGTACGGCGAAGGGGGGTTCACCGTATGATACCGGTAAGCGTGATGGTGACCGGGAGGGGGACCGTCTCCAGGAGGATAAAGGGCGATTACGGCCCCGGCAGGCCTAGCAAGTTCAGCGACGCATGGAGGCCGGTCGTATCGTGGAACCTGACGTCCGCGTGCAACCTCAGGTGCCTCCACTGCTACATAAGGGCGGGGGCGCGCGGGGGGGAGGAGCTCGACCGGGAGGAGGCCAGGGAGGGGCTGCGCCAGATGTCGGACCTGGGGGTCCCCCTGATACTGTTCTCGGGAGGGGAACCGCTCATGAGGCCCGACGCGCTTGAGCTCATGGAGGAGGCCGCGGGGAGGGGCATCAGGATAGCGCTGAGCACGAACGGCACCCTGATAACCGAGGAGGTCGCGCGCAGGCTCTCGAGGATCGGCGTATCGTATGTGGGGATCTCGCTGGATTCGCCGAGGCCGGAATGGCACGACTCGTTCAGGGGGGTCCAGGGGGCGTTCAACGCCACAATGAAGGGCATCAGGAATTCCGTGAGGGAGGGACTGGACGTCGGGCTCAGGCTCACCGTGACCAGCCGCAACGTGGACGACGTACCGGCGCTCCTGGGGCTGGCCGAGGACGTCGGCGCCAAGAGGGTCACATTCTACCACCTGTCGGCCGCGGGCAGGGCGCTGGAGCTCGACAGGAGCTGGTACATGGACGGGGGACAGTACTCGCGCTTCATCGATACGCTGATAGAGAACAGCCGGCGGTACGAGGGCGAGATAGAGATAGAGACCACGATGGCGCCGTTCGACGGCATAGCGATAGCCGACCGCGTATCGCGGAGCCCCGGGGAATTCCGCGATATGATGGAGCTGGTGGCGTCGCAGGGCGGCTGCGGCAGGAAGATAATCTCGATATATCCGGATGGCACCGTGAGGCCGTGCCAGTTTGTGGACTTCATGGAGCTCGGGAACGTGCGCAGGTCCTCGCTCAGGGAGATACTGGACCCGTCCAGGGCCGAGGTGGACTACTTCGTGAACACCCATAGATATCTGAAGGGACCCAGGTGTTCGTCGTGTCCATTCCGTTCCATCTGCGGTGGAGGGGATCGCATCAGGGCGTACTATCTGGGGGGCGGGCCGGGGGCGGACGATCCGCAGTGTCACCTCGACGTCGCCTCGGTGGCCGGCAGGTGGGGATGGACGGGGGACGGGGAGCGTACGCGATCCCGGCCGGAAGCGCCCGGGGCCTGATATCGAGATCGTACAAAGGGGTGAACCGCCCGGCCATCGCGGGGGGCTTCCCGCTTCAAAGCCCCAAAAGGATAAAGCCGGCGCGCGGCGCCGATGGCCCATGGAATTCCCCACCGTGAGGCCGAGAAGGCTCAGGTCCAGCCAGAGGATGAGGAACCTGGTGGCCGAGACGGACCTCGGGCCGGAGAGGCTGATAGCGCCGCTGTTCGTGCAGGAGGACGCCCGGGAGCCGGTGCCCATAGAGGCGATGCCCGGCATCTACCGGTGGCCGCTTGGGAGCGTCGCCGACGAGGCCAAGAGGATCCTGGAGAAGGGCGTGGACAAATTCCTCCTGTTCGGGATACCGGCGCGCAAGGACGAGGCCGCCACCGAGGCGTACAATCCGCAGGGCGTGGTCCAGAGGGCGGTGAGGGAGCTCAGGAGGGAGCTCGGGGAGCGCGCCACGCTCATGACGGACGTCTGCATGTGCCAGTACACCAGCCATGGTCACTGCGGGATAGTTGCCCGGAGCGGAGATCGGTGGAGAGTGGATAACGACGCGACCCTGCCGTACATGGGGAAGATAGCCGTGAGCCACGCGGAGGCGGGGGCGGACGTCGTGGGGCCGAGCAGCATGATGGACGGAGTCGTGGGACAGCTCAGGAGATCGCTGGACGAGGCTGGATTCGGGGACGTGCTGATAATGGCGTACTCCGTCAAGTACGCAAGCAATTTCTACGGGCCGTTCAGGGAGGCCGCGGAATCGGCCCCGGCGTTCGGCGACAGGAGGACCTATCAGATGGACCCCAGGAACGCGATGGAGGCGCTGAAGGAGGCGGAGCTGGACGCCGAGGAGGGGGCGGATATTTTGATGGTGAAACCGGCGCTCCCGTACCTGGACGTCATCAGGCTCGTGAAGGACGCGTTCCCGCAGTATCCGCTCGCGGCGTACAGCGTGAGCGGGGAATACTCCATGGTGAAGGCGGCGGGCGAGAGGGGATGGCTGGACGAGGACAGATCCCTGCTGGAGATGCTCTACGCCATAAGGAGGGCGGGGGCGGACGCGATAATAACCTACTACGCGCCGCGCGCCGCCGAGCTCCTGAGGGAGATGGGGGGGCATGTCTTCTGATGCGCTGCGCGAGGACGCCAGGCGCCTCCTCCCGGGAGGAGTCAGCAGCCCGGTGAGGGCATCCGTCAGGCCCAGCCCATTCTTCGTGGAGCGCGCGCGGGGGGCGCGCATATGGACGCCGGACGGGGCGGAATTCGTCGACTGGATCATGGGCTACGGCCCGCTGATCCTGGGCCACGCGGATGAGCGCGTGCGGAGGGCGGTGGAGGAGCAGCTGGACAGGGGCTGGCTCTACGGTGCACCATCCAAGTCGGAGGTGGAGCTCGCCGGGAAGATATCGAGCTACTACGGGCCCGGAAAGGTCAGGTTCGTCAACTCGGGAGGGGAGGCCGCCATGACGGCCGTGAGGCTCGCCAGGGGCGTGACCGGGAGGAGGACTATCGTGAAGTTCGACGGATGCTACCACGGCGCGTCCGACGCGCTCCTCTCCAGAAGGGGCGATGGACCCCGCGGGGTTCCGTCGTCCGCGGGCGTTCCAGCGGAATTCGCGAACGCGACCGCCGTGCTCAGGTACAATGACAGCGCGGGCGCGGCGGACGCGATGAGGGATCTCGGGGAGGACGTAGCGGCCATCATAGTGGAGCCGGTGGCCGCCAATATGGGGGTCGTCCCCGCGTCCGCGGATTTCCTGGGGACGCTCAGGGAGGAGGCCGATCGCACCGGGGCGCTGCTCATCTTCGACGAGGTCGTCACCGGGTTCAGGCTGGGGCTCCGGGGCGCTGGCGGCCTCTACGGCATCAGGCCGGATATAACGGTGCTTGGCAAGATAATCGGCGGCGGATTCCCCGTGGGAGCGGTGGTGGCCGGATCGGACATCATGGACGCGCTGGCCCCCGCGGGCCCCGTCTACAACGCGGGCACGTTCAACGGCCATCCGGTATCCATGGCGGCGGGGCTGGCCACGCTGGGGATCCTGGAGGAGGGGTGGCCGTACTCCCGCGCGGAGCGCGCGGCCAGGGCGGTCGCCGAGGAGCTCTCCCGCATGCGCCTGGACGGCGAGGAGGTCGCGGTGAACATCGTCGGGAGCATGTTCCAGGTGTTCATGAGGAAGCCGCCGGTGATGGACGCGGACGACGCCAGGGGTTCGAGATCCGGGGTTTACATGGCGCTGCACGAGGCGCTGACGCGGCGCGGCATAGCGTCCCCGCCGAGCCAGATGGAGTCCTGGTTCGCGAGCGCCGCGCACGGCGATGAGGACGTTGCCCGCACTGTGGACGGCATCAGGAGCGCATGGCCGGGATGAGCGGCATAGTGTACATAGTGGGGGCGGGGCCCGGCGATCCGGAGCTCCTGACGCTCAAGGCGGCGAGGCTCCTGTCCGAGGCGGACGTGATCCTCTACGACAGGCTGGCGCCGCCCGATTCACTGTCCCACGCCAGGGAGGGCGCCGAGCTCATCGACGTCGGCAAGGCGCCAGGGGGGAGGGGTCCGTCCCAGGACGAGATAAACTCGCTGATGGAGCGCCGCGCGCTGGCCGGAATGCGCGTCGTGCGGCTCAAGGGAGGGGATCCGCTGACCTTCGGGAGGGGCGAGGAGGAGTGCGCGTACCTCCTGACGAGGGGGATCAGGTGCGAGCTCGTGCCCGGGATCAGCTCGGCCGTCGGCGTTCCCGGATGCGCCGGGATACCGCTCGCGAGCAGATGGGGTTCCTCGAGCTTCGCGGTCACCACGGGGAGGACCGCGGAGGGACCGCCGCCCGCCGACCTCGGAAAGCTCGCGGGCGCCGTCGATACGCTCGTGGTGCTCATGCCCCTGTCCAACCTGCAGCTGATCGCCGACATAATCGGGCGCGCCGTCGGCCCCGGGACGCCCGCGTCGCTGGTGTTCAACGGGTGCACCGGATCCCAGAGGATAATAGATGCCCCAATCTCGGAAATCCCGGCCATGGCGGCGGGGTCGTCGCCGCCCGCGGTCCTGGTGGTCGGCGCCGGGGCCGCCCTCAGGAGGCGGCTTTTCCCCGACGTCCAGCTCCATGAAAAGCGCGGTGGGCCTGAAGCCTGAGCGCCTGTACAGATTCAGCGCCGGGGTGTTCCCCAGCTCCACGCGAAGCCCCAGCTTGCTGTATCCGGCCCGCCTGCAATAATCGATGGCCCGCTCGAGGAGCGCCCTTCCTATTCCGGTGCGCCTGTATTCGCTCCTGACCTCCAGATCGTACAGGTACGCGTATCTCACGTAATTAACCGTGTCAAACTCCTCTTTGACCCAGGCGACCCCCACGAGCCGCGCCGATCCATCGTACGCCGCGATGAACCGCTGCTCCCCCGGGGAGCGATATATCGAGAGGAACAGCTCCCGGTGCCTCCTGGAGTACTCGTCGTACCCCATCGACCTGTACTCCTCGCCGACAAACTCCCAGCTCACCTCCTCGTCGAGCTCGATTACGTCCTCGAGGATCTCGTCGCCGCCCTCCACTATCACCGGCTCCATAGATCCCCCTCCGATGCCCTCCTGAGGGCCTCTTCCCTCGTTATCTCGGTCCATTTCCCGCCCGACAGGTACGCGTATCCGCCCGCGTAGCCCTCGTAAATCGACCATATGCGCTCCCTCATATCGGGCGGAATCGCGTCGAACCGGGAGTTTCTGTCGTCGAACTGGAGGGCCTCTACGTGCGGGTGACGGCGGCCGCCCGGGAAATTCATCCCTGTCATCTCGGTCGCCAGATACATGGAGTGCTCGAGCTCGTCCCCGTCGAGCCTTATCATGCCGCGCGATATGCGCCCCGGCAGCCCGTCCACCTGTTCCCTCGTGTACCCTATGACGCCGGGGTCCGCTCCGTTGGCCAGCAGGAAAAGCTGAATGCCGTTGCACTTGAAACACGTCCCGCACGGCCGCACGTCCCCGCCGTCGCCGTGCGCCGAGTGACAGCTCACCTGCAGCCTGAAGAGCTCCGGGTATCTCCTGGAGAGGATCCTCTCGACGAGCAGCCCGGAGAGCGGCCTCACCGCCGACCACTGGCGGAACGCCCATCCCCGCCTCCTGAACCACCCGGCCATGTACGCGTCGAACTCCTGGCTCTGGTCGTAGACCGCGTAGTAGTGCCTGATGCCGTTGAACTCGTACGTGAGGCCGGAGGGGTCGTCGTACTCGTTCCCCAGGATGACGTTCCCCACGCGCCTCTTGTAGAGCAGCGGGAGGCACGAGAACACGTAGTGCTCGAAGAAGAAGAGCCTCACGGGATAAACCTCGGGGCGCCTCCTGCGCAGCGCGTCCTTCCTGATTATCCTCATGCTGCGCTCGATCGCGGAATAGAGCCGGTCGACGTTGCTCCACACGCGCAGGGTCCTCGGCTCGTTGGCGCTCAGCCATCTGTAGGCCTTCACGGCCGTCAACCAGTGGTGGCCGGACTCGTTGAAGAAACAGGGATAGGGTTCGCAGCCGGCGTCCCGCGCCACGCCGTACGTGAGGAGGCTCTCCTTGCCCCCCGACGACATCACGCCGCATCTGCCGTTATCCAGCGCGTCCATCCCGCGGGGATCCGAGCGAACGGGGAACTCGAGCTCCGCCCTCGGCCGGGCGTCCTCCGGCCCGACCCTCGATGGATCCGGCGCGTACTCGTCCTTCACGTACCCCGTCCTGTTGACTATCCTGTTCACGAATATGTCCCGTGCGACGGCTTCCGACATGTCGGTTATGAACCGGACGTCCTCATCGCTCAGGGGGACGTCGAACACCATCCTCCGGGTGAACAGCGCGTAATTTATCGCGGGGACCGACGCCATGAGGGCGCCGACCTCGCCCGAGAACTCCGCCGGGATTTCCTCCGGGTATGAGTGTATCAGGCGATAGCGGACCTCGGAGCCGTCGAGCGCCCTCAAGGAGTAATCCGCCGATATCCTGCGGCGCTCCACGCGGAGATTTTCGATCCTCAGCTCGTCGAAGCACGTGATGTCCGGGGCGGTCATCTCGATATCCTCGCGGCGGCCGAGCGCAGGCGCGGAAAGTCCCCGATCAGCCTGTCCACGATCCTGTCCACGCCGTGCTGAAGCGGGGCGCAGGACACGACGCCGTACTTCGACTCGTAATCCGCGGCGACCTCGTCCACATCCCGGGGCGACATGCCCTCCGCGTTTATCGTTATCGCGTAGACGCGCCTGCCGGTTATGAGCTCCAGCAGCTTCAGATATCTCCCGATGTCCGGCATCGGGTACTGGGGGAACCCGTCCAGATGCGACCTTCCGGGCGCGTGCTGCAGGACCACCACGTCGGGCCTCACGGCGGTCAGTATCTCCAGGCTGCCCGGGAACGCGGGGTGCAGGAGGGACCCCTGGCCCGGAATTACGATCGCGTCGGGCGCCTCCTCCTCGTATGCCCGGACCACCTCCCTCTCCAGCCCCCCTGTTATGAAATCGTTCACCATCGCGTCCAGGACTATCCCGTACTTCGCGCCCTGCATCCAGGCCGTCTGGCCGGTGCCGACGAACGCTGTCCTCACGCCGCGCGAGTTCAGGGCGTCCGCCAGCATGAGCGCGGTCGTCCTCTTGCCTATTGCGGAGTCCGTGCCGACGACCACTATCTTCAGGGAATCCACGCCATCGATTTCGCCGGTGTAGAAGGTCCTCCAGCCGCTGTAGATCTTCCTCACGTCCACTATCTCGGCGCCGTGGTCGGACGCAGCCCTCGAGATCTCCGGGTCATCGCTCAGGAATTCGTGGAGCCCCGACACCACGTCCATCCCGTGCGCGAGCGCGGCCAGCACCTGGTCCCTGTAGCCGGGTGGGAGGCGGCCGCCCGCGACCGCGGCGCCTATTATCAGTACCTCGGCGTCCGGATGCTCGCCCAGGGCGTCCGCCAGGCTGGCGTAGATCTTTATCCCCCGGCGCCTTCCGTCGAGGACCTCGCCGGCGTCCATCCCGGCGAACGAGCTATCTATCACGCCCAGCACGTCGAACCTGTCCGAGCGGCGGACCAGCCCGTGCGCGGTCTTGCCGTCGGTGTTGCCGTAGACGCCCTCCGCCAGTATCAGCGCCTTCCTTCTCATGGCGGATGCCACCGGCCGGTGAGTATGAGCGCGTGGCTGCCGCCGTCCAGCATCTTCAGCGCCTCCACCACGGAGGCGGACGCCGGCAGCACGTCGATCCCCTCGAGCTCCCTGAGGAGCCTGGAGTTGCTCAGCATGGCCCTGTCCGGCACCCTCAGCGCGGCCCCGCCGCTCTCCCTCAGCGCCCGGAGCGCGGCGTCCCCATCGAACGATATCATCGAGACGAGCGGCTCGTTGTACCTGGTCTCCTTCACGGACGAGAGGGGGATCGCCCTGTCCAGGCCGCCGAGGAAGCTGTCAATGGCCGAGTTCCCGTGCGCCGTGGTGACGCCTATCATCCTCGGCACGCCCTCTATGTAGCCCAGGTCCCTGAGCCTCCTGAACCCCATGTACACGCCGGCGAGCGTCGTGCCGTTCCCCACCGGAAGCACCACGGTGTCGGGCGGATCCCCGAGCTCCCACGCCACCTCGTACGCGAGCGAGGAGTACGCCTCGAAGTTGACCGATGTATTCACCGATCCCGGGTTCGCGTCGTACCATCCGTTCACGGATGCCGCGCTGACGCTGGCATCCACCGCGTCCTCGTAAGATCCGTCGACGAACACCAGCTGTGCCCCGTACCTCCTGAGATCCGCCATGCGCTCCAGCGTGTAGCGGCGCGGCACGAATATCACGGCCCTCGCCCCTACCATCCTGGAGTAGTACGCGAGCGATACCCCGAAGTTCCCGCACGTGCCCGCCGTGAGCACCCTGTAACCGCCCTCGAGCGCCCTCTGCACGTGGAGCGCGGCGGCGCGGTCCTTGTGCGTCCCGGTGGGGTTCACACCCTCGTACTTCGCGTAGATCCTGGAGTCCTCCCGCGCGAGGAGGCGCTCCATGGACGACAGCCTGAGGAGCGGCGTCCTATAGTAGCTCAGCTCCTGCCTTACCAGCATGGGGCGCTACCTCCCGATGAGGAGGATGCGGGATAACCTGGAGGATGCGGGGGCGAAGCCTCGCCCTCGTCTTCGGACCGCTCTGAGTCGAGCGGCATTCCTTCATATCACCTAGCTCCGGATTCACCGCCCACGTGGCTACATTTAAGATTTGCTGTCCATCGTGGCGATTCCGGCGCTGTTGGAACACATCAGAGCATATGTGGACTTCATTGCCGCGCGGGCGGCTCAGAAGTTCCGACGCTCATCATCCGGCCACGGAGTGGAACGCCGCGTGTTAAATATTATGGAGGAGGGACCGTTCCGCCGATCCGGGGGCTTGTGAGGATCCCGTGGGCGAGGGATTGAGACGAGGCCGCGGGGGACGCGCGCAACAGGCCCCCCCTCCACGTTCATATCCGCACGGGACCCCCGCCTTCGTGGACCGGGTTGGGGGCGGTTTCGTTCGATGGAACATCCGCCGCGGGGGATCGAGCCCGCAGGAGAAGCCGGCCCTTTAGGATGCTGTAGCTCGCATATTCAAAGATACCTAAAAATAGGGCAGCGCGCGTGCTTGATCGGGATGATGTCTTTGCCGAGTCCTGAGCTATGATGAGGACTTTCGGCTGACCAGCTCCATGAGTTGACCGGGCGCGGAGCATCCCCTGGTGGAATATCCGCCCCGAGTGAACTGCGCGCGATGGATGAAAGGGGGTTCGCTGCGTTTCATCACAGGCCGCTCCTGAGATACCAGCCCGCGTCCAGCACATGCCTGTAGAGGCGTCCCTCCCTCCTGGCCCATCCCAGTGGCTCCCATCTCCTGTTCAGCACTACGTAGGTGCCGCATTGAGAGCGCGAGTACCTCACGACGCTCCCCGGAAATACGTCGCGCCCGTACAGAAACAGCGCCTCGGCGCGCTCGTCGACCACTATGTACCCCCTGTCTATATATCCCCAGAGCGCGGACAGGAGGCCCATGAGCGGCTCGATCCTCCCCCTGCAGATCCTGGACACGTGGACGCCGGCGAGGAACGGCCTGCGGCTGACGGCCTCGGCTGACGCCGAGGGCTCCAGCGCGAACACCTCCGTGCACGGGCCACCGCCGGCGCAGAGCAGCTCCAGCCCTATTATGCCCCTGCTGGCATGGCACATGACCAGGGATCTCACGGGATCCAGCTCCCTGTCGTCGCAATGCCTCAGCGCCGTCTTATCTTGCATATGGTGAACCCCTCCGTCGAATGCCTGTGGGGATAGTATCTGCGGCAGGACCTGACGTATCCAGGGACCTTCACCCCGGCGTATTCCGTGACGCCGGGGTCGCCGAACTCGAGCCCCGTATCGACGAGCGTGAATCCCTCCAGCGACTCGAGGACCGAGGACACCACCAGCTCGTTCTCCTCGAAGTTCGTGGAGCACGTGGAGTACACGAGCTCGCCACGGCTATCCAGGGACATCAACGAGGACTCCAGCTGCTCGACCTGCAGGCGGGCGGCCGCCTCGACCTCCG
Organism: Nitrososphaeria archaeon; assembly: GCA_046536535.1. Classification (GTDB taxonomy): domain Archaea; phylum Thermoproteota; class Nitrososphaeria; order Conexivisphaerales; family Conexivisphaeraceae; genus Conexivisphaera. The sequence continues at coordinate 6,436 of JAWDMO010000004.1, read as the reverse complement.
GCTGCGGCCTCTGTCTCCTCCCCCTGGGGAACGGCATCAGCCCCTCGCCAGTGCACGGCGCGTCCAGGAGGATCCGGTCGAACGTGCCCATGGACCCGATTTTCCGCGCGTCCATGAGGTAGGCGATCACGTTGAAGACCCCGAGCCTGCTGGTGTTGGCCTTGAGCGCCATCAGCTTCCTGTCGTTGACGTCGAGCGCGACTATCGGGGAGCGCGGGTTGTGCTGCGACATCTGCGTGGCCTTGCCGCCGACCCCGGACGCGGCATCTGCGATCCTGGACGCGCCCTCCGGGGACAGGGCCAGCGCGGGGAGCATCGATGCGGGGCCCTGCACGTAGAACATCCCAAGGAGATGTTCGTGATACGCCGCGAGCGCCACAGGGGAGCTCTCGACGACCAGGCCGTACGGCGTGTGCCTGTAAGGCCTGACCGATGCCCCCTTGGACTCCAGCCTGGATGCCAGGTCCTCCCGGCTCACCCTGACGGTGTTGACCCTCACGGTCCTCATGACGTCGTCCTCGCGAGCCCTCAGCAGCTCCTCGACCTCGGAGCGCGAGCCGAGGAGCTCCAGATATCTGGCGGCCTGATCAACGTGCACATCGTACCTCGACGCAAGCGCCCGGGGGTCCACCGAGCCACGGAGGGATTCTCCGATCCGGGATAGACCCTCCAGGAGGCGCTCAAGCGCTGCCATTCCTCGCTCCTCTACTCCTTAGGGACCAGGGTCACCGAGCCGTCCGGCAGCAGATATATCCTGACGTCTTCCGTCAGGGCTCCATCCCTGATCATGTTCCTGAGGGCTCCGCTGAGCTGGGACATGAGCGTGGGCATGTTCACCGAGAGCTTCACCCCCGAGGAATTTGCCCTGTCCACGACGAGCGGCGGCACGTCCACCAGGCGCGTCCCCCTCGGTACCACGAGCTCCTGGCCGACTATGGACGCGGCGGCCTCCAGCGTCTCCTTCGCCAGCCTGATGTTCCTGAGCGCCCTCTTCTCCAGTATCATGACGTTCTCCTTCGTGGTCCCTATGGTCTTTGCGACGTCATCGTATCCCATGCCGCTCCTCCTCATGCGCAGTATCTCGAGCTGTCTCTCCGTAAGGAAACCACCGGTCCTCTTGCGGCCCTTCACATGATATCCCCGGCGGCCGATGGATTTAAACATTTTTGCTTAGCCAATCGCGGTAAATCCATCGAATTCACCGGTGTACTCCTCCTCGACCTCCTCCACGCGCTCCACGATGGCCGCGGGAGGGCCTCTCCTGGACCAGGCGGCAAGGGCCCTGACGGCGCCCTCCTCGCCCTCGAGGACGGCTTCCACGCGCCCATCGGGCAGGTTCCTGACCCAGCCACTGACGCCGAGCGCCGAGGCCTCGCCCCTCATGCTGGACCGGAAGAATACGCCCTGGACCCTCCCCGATATCCACAGATGGAGCCTCAGCCTGCGCTCCCCGACCACGATGGGCCGCGGCCCGGGCGGCCTAAAAATTTACCGTCCACGCACGCGGCGCGTATGACGGCCGGCGGCATCGATGCAGCGTGGATCGCGCCGGCGCTATTACAATGCAAATTAAGAAAATAATTGATAATTAAAATGCAGGTGGACGGCCGTTTAATCATCTACAGGAGCGCCAGCAGCGCGTGGATGATCCAGCTCGACACCGCGATGACGGCGCTCATCGGGAAGAGGCCTAGGGATGTGTGCAGGACGCTGTCCACAGCTACTATCGCCGCTGCGAAGACCACCGAGACCGTGTTCACGACCTTTATCAGCGGGTTGAGCGATGGGCCGGTGGTGTCCTTGAACGCGTCCCCGACCATGTCCCCAACGATCGCGTTCTTGTGGGCGGGGCTTCCCTTGCCGCCCAGCGATGGATCCCTGTTGGCCTCTATGTACTTCTTCGCGTTGTCCCACGCGCCGCCTCCGTTAGACATCAGGAGCGCCCTGGGGAACCCTACTATTATTGTCCCCAGTATGAGCCCGACGAGGGCGATCCATCCCAGCAGGAGCCCCACTATTATCGGCAGCGCCACCGCCAGGAGCCCGGGGAACATGAACTCGCCCAGCGCGTGCCTCGTCACTATATCGACAGCCCTCGAGTAATCCGGTTTGGACTTCCCCTCGAGAATCCCCGGTATCTCGCGGAACTGCCTCCGTATCTCCTCGACGAGCTCCATCGCGGTCCTGCTCACCGACATGAGCGTGCGGCTCGAGAACACGTAAACCAGGACCACCCCTATGAACGCGCCCATCAGGAGGTCCGGCTCCAGCACCGACGTCATCGAGAACGCCCTCTCTATTATCGAGGACGCCGGGATATTGAGCGGCATCAGCCTCTCGACGGCCTCGTATACGAACCCTATGAACAGTACCAGCGCCGCGAGGCCGGCCGAGGCTATCGCGTATCCCTTGGTCGTGGCCTTCGTGGTGTTCCCTATCGCGTCCAGGATGTCGGTGGATTCCCTCACTTCCGGTGGAAGCTCAGCCATCTCAGCCAGGCCGTTGGCGTTATCCGAGACGGGGCCGAAGGAGTCCAGTGTTATCACGATGCCCGACATTGAAAGAAGGCCGATGGACGCTATCGCTGTGCCGAATATGCCGCCCATCTCCGGAGTGATCGCGATGCCCGACGCGGTGATGCCGGGTGTGATGATGCTGTAGCCCAAGGCGAAGCTGAGCCCCAGGACCAGCGCCACCACCAGCAACACCGGGACCGCGCTCGACAGCCCGTACGAGTATCCGGCCACTATGACGTTGGCCGCGTTCACGGTCGACTGCTTCGCTATGTTCTTGACCGGGGCGTGCGTGTAGTGCGTGTAGTACTCGGTGAAGTGGAGCACCGCTATTGCTGTGATCATCCCCAGGAAGTCGCTCACCACTATGGCTGCGGCCGCCATTGTAGCCCCGAAGAGGAACACCGAGGCCAGCGCCACCAGCACGATGCTGACAGCAGTCGCGACATAGAGCGATGCGTTGAGCTTCCCCATGGCGCCCTCGGGGCCCTCGGCGCGGCCCCTCACCACCTGCATCCCCACGAGCCCCCCTATCAGGGCGGAGGAGACCGCCAGCAGTGGGAACTCCGCGAATCCGAGGGGCATCTTGAAGACCGCCGCGAGGAACATGGCGCCCGTGAGGACCACCACCAGGCTCTCGTAGACGTCACTCGCCATCCCCGCACAGTCGCCCACGTTATCGCCCACGTTATCGGCGATGACGCCGGGGTTCCTCGGATCGTCCTCCGGGATGCCGGCCTCGACCTTGCCGACTATGTCGGCTCCCCAGTCCGCCGCCTTCGTGTAGATGCCGCCGGCCACCCTTATGAAGAGGCTCATGAGGCTCGCGCCGAACGCCGCCGGTATGAGCGCCTCGCCCCACAGGGGCGTCGCCCGATATACCATGAACAGTATTGAAATTATCAGCAGGGCTATGCTCGCGAGCATAGTCCCCATGACGCTTCCCGCCCTGTAGGAGACCTTGAGGGCGCCCCCAAGGCCCTCCCTCCGGGCCGCCTGCGCGGCCCTGGACGCGCTCCTGGTCGTCACATACATCCCTATGTATCCCGCCAAGCCGCTGCCCAGCGCGCCCAGCGCGAACGACACTATTGCCAGCGCCACCATCAGCCCGCTGTGAAATCCGACGTAGTACGCCGCACCCACCAGCGCCGCCAGCACGACGCCGACCGGTAATATCGTCCTGTATTCCCTGGTCAGGAACGCCCTGGCGCCCTCCGCTATCAGCCCGCTTATCTCCCTCATCTTATCGGTGCCGGGGTCCTGCCTGAGGACCCATGCAGCGCTCCAACCCCCGTACACTAGGCCTATTACCGATACCACCAGCGGTATCAGTAGAATGTATGCGAACATTGTCGACGAATGGTTCGATATGCTCCTTTTTTAACTTAGTGGTTGGGTGCGGAAGTCCCCTTCCTTTAAGGAGGAGACGGATAGCCCCCTTACGAGAGGTTTTTACAATCGGGTCTGAACAGGGATGTGGCCTCGGCCGTGGTCATACTCAAGGAGGGACTATGCCTGTGGGACGCAGGCGAGACGCCCGGAGATGATCGCGCCTCCGCCGTCAGCATGGCGGAATACTTCCCGTAATCCCATATGAAGGTAAGTGTGCCGATGAACCGGGAAGCCCCGTCCTTATTGACAGGATGATTCGCATATTCGAGAGCTCAGGCGGTCAGCTTAAGCTGTATCGTGACGGATTCCGGGATATTAAGCCTGGCGAGCTGCGCGAGGACGCGCTGATCGGCGGCCTCTATGTCTATGAGGCGCCGGTGTATCCTGAGCTCCCACTTGTCGAATGTGTGCGTACCCTGGCCGCAGGGACTCTTCCTGGTGACGACCCTCAGCTTCTTCGTCGGAAGCGGCACCGGGCCGCGGACCCGCGCTCCCATCTTCTCGCTTATCTCCTTTATCTGGGCGGCTACGTTGTCGACGTCCTCCAGATTCTGCGAGATTAGCCGTATCCTCGCCTTCTGCGGCATTGCGAGTTAGCCCTCCCGGACCTCCTTTAAAGCTTTAGCGAATGAAAGCGGGCCGTAGAAGCGGAGATCCCGTGCCACTTATAGCTCTATGAATCTATTAACATGATTTTAGTAATGTATAAATATATTAGTTATAGTGATAGGTGCCCATTGCGATGCCGGGGTTATCCCCCCGGACGACCGCGTGGGGGACTGATGGATGAAAATGATGGGGATTGCCGGAGCCGAAAACCCCTCGCCTCGGAAAGGATCCACTCATGCCCCGGATGCGCCTTCATCGTGCGATATGATGGGGCGAGGAATCAAACGCCCAGGTATCCGGGACGGCCCCCCGGCGGAGGCCGAACCACTACCCAAGGGATGTGCGGGTTCGGTCGGGATGCGGGGAATATGCCGTAGACGTGCGCCGTAGCGGTTCAGTTTGCGCCCAGCAGCACCACGCGGCCCGTGAAGCCGACGTTGAGCTGCAGCTTCCCCTTGAAGGCCGTGACGTAGCCGTCCTCCACACGTATGCGCCTTCCGGCCTCGACGCCCTCCATGTCGTAGTTCCAGAGCGCGAGCTTTATCTCGGCGCCGTCATCGACCAGGGTGGCTATCGTGTACCTGGCGGGCTCGAGAGGCTCCGGGAGTTTGAATTCCTTCACGGGCCCCATTTCCTTGACGAGGCCCTCGACCACGACGTGCTTGATGCCCCTCCTGAGCTCCGACACCCTGGCACGCAGCGCCATTTCAAACGCCAGCGAGCGCGGCCATGATAAAGTTATTGCACGCACGGGACTTAGACGCATGCGTTAAGTTCATAAGACATGGACGGCCATGGGTACGCAAAGCTATTTATATCGTGGTCGGCAAGTCAAGGCACCTTGCAGTTGCCGCCGGGATCGATCGCCGCCGTTACAGCGCTCGTGGCGTCGGCCGCCATAGCGTGGTACCTGTCCATCGCCCTCCCGAAGGTCGGGAGGACCGTCCCGGACGTCATGAAGGGAAACAGGCCGGTGGCGCATCCGGGAGGCCCCGCAATATTTGCGGGGATAGCGGCCGGGCTGATAGCGCTCTGGGCGGCCACCGGCGACGTGCAGCTAATCGCGATGCTCGCTGTGGTCACCATAACGTTCATCGTGGGCATCATCGATGATATCCGGGTACTTCCGGGGCCCGTGAAGGTCGCGGGCACCGTCATCGCGGCGCTCCCGATACTCCTGATGGGGGCGTATCAACCGAACCTGAGCCTGCCGTTCGTGTATCTGGGCAGGCTCACGATAGTGTATCCGATCCTGGTGCTCGTGGGCATTCCGGTGGCGGCGAACGCCGTCAACATGATAGATATAGTCAACGGCGCGGTCTCGGGCGTGGCCGCGATGGTATCGGCCACAGTTGCCGTCTTCGAGGTCATGCGCGGCAGCTACATGGGGGCACAGGTCGCCGCGGTGCTGACGGCTGCGGCCCTCGGATTCTGGATAATGCACAGATATCCCAGCCGGATACTGCCGGGCGACAGCGGCAGCCTGGTGCTGGGCGCGGCGATTGCCGCCCTCGCGATATCCTACAAGGCGGAGGTCGTGGCGACCGTGGCCCTCCTCCCGGAGGCGCTCAACGGGTTCTTCATACTGTCGACCGTCAAGAGCCTGGCCGAGCACAGGAAGATGCGCACGAGGCCCACGGTCATCGTCGGCGACTCGATAGCCGCGAACGAGGATCCGGGCGCCCCGATAACGCTCGCGCGTCTGCTCGCGTCCAGGGGCCCCCTCAAGGAGAAGGACGTCGGGAGGGGTATACTGGCGCTGCAGGCGTTCAGCTGCGTCTTGGCGCTGGTGACCGGCCTCATGATAAAGTGAAAGTGAACGACAAACCTCGCCCCTTCTAGGGGCGGGGTGAAAGCTTTTAAACTCAAGTCACTATTTTTCCTCCGGATGCTCTCCTCCGGTCAACTTCTCGAAGATGAGG
>JAWDMO010000003.1:0-42984 GCA_046536535.1 Nitrososphaeria archaeon | reverse complement strand
GGGATATCCCCGGATACTTTGAGGGATAAGGAGCTCCTCAGGGATATGATGCTGAAGGCCGCGGATGCATCGGGATCCACGGTGGTCGGCGATTACTTCTACAAGTTCGAGAACGATATGGGGGTGACGGGCGTCGTGGTGGTCGCGGAGTCGCATCTATCGATACACACATGGCCGGAGTACGGATATGCGGCGGTGGACGTGTTCACGTGCGGCACGCACACGGACCCGTGGAGGGCGCTCGAAGTCCTGAGGGAGGGACTGAAGCCCGACAGGGTGGACGTCACCGAGATGACCAGGGGCGTGCTGGAACAGGTTTCGCTGGCCGGGTGAGCGAAATGTCCGAGCAGACCGGCCATAGATGGGTGGTCGAGTGGCATAGCCCCGAGTCAGGAATGCTGAGCGTGGTCGAGCAGATACTGTACTCCGGGCGGACCAAATATCAGGAGGTCGACATCATGCGCAACCGGGACTACGGGAAGATGCTGGTGCTCGACGGGAAGCTGCAATCGAGCATGTCGGACGAATTCATCTACCACGAGATGCTAGTGCACCCCGCGCTGATAACCCAAGGTAGGCCGAGGGACGTCCTGATAATAGGGGGAGGGGAGGGCGCGACCCTCAGGGAAGTCCTCAGGTACAACAGCGTCGGCAGGGCGGTCATGGTGGATATAGACGGAGAGGTCGTGGAGATCTGCGAGAAATATCTGCCGGAGATGCACCGGGGGAGCTTCCACGATCCGAGGGCGTCCGTGATCATCGACGACGGCAGGAAGTTCCTGATGAACGCGAAGGATCAGTTCGACGCCGTGCTCGTGGACGCGACGGACCCGATAGAGGGCGGACCCAGCAGGCTGCTCTACACGGTGGAGTTCTACGAGCTGGTCAGGTCCAGGCTCAGGGACGGAGGCGTCGTCGCCACGCAGGGCACGTCGACCTTCTACAACGCCAAAACGTTCGCGCTGATAATGAACACGATGGGGCGCGTCTTCCCGCACGTGAGGGGTTATCAGGCGAGCATACCCTCATATATATCGGACTGGGGGTTCGTCGTGGGCTCGCTCGGCGAGGATCCGGCCGGCATATCACCGGAGGAGGCCGGGAGGAGGGCGAGGGAGCTCGGGATAGCGGGGCTCAAATATTACGAGCCGGCGCGCCATCCGTACTACTTCTGGCTTCCGCCGTACGCGAGGGCCATGGTCGAAGAGGAGAAGGGTGTCTCGAGGGACGAGGAGCCCGTCAGCGTATATTAGAGGGGGCACGCATCCCCCCGGCGTGAGGCCTTTCGTGCTCCTCCACGGTGGGGCCGGCTCGTGGTCCGGCGCGGTCGATTTGGATGCTGTCCTGCACAGGATCGAGGAATGCGCCAGGAGGGGGTATGCCGCTCTGGGAGGAGGCGCCCTGGCGGCGGTGGAGGAGTCCGTCGCCTGCATGGAGTCCTCGGGGGCGTTCAACGCGGGGCTCGGGGCCGTCAGGAACTCCGTGGGCGCCGCCGAGCTGGACGCGGGCATCATGGACGGAACCCGGAGGAGGGCCGGGGCCGTCGCGTGCGTCAGGAACGTCCCCAATCCGGTGAGGCTCGCCAGGCGCGTCATGGAGGATACGCCGCACGTCCTCATGGTATGCGAGGGCGCGGAGGACCTGGCTACGAAGTACGGGCTCAGGATCCCGGAAGGGTCGTGGCCCGGGGGGTCCGGATCGCGGGACCCCGGGACCGTGGGCGCCGTAGCGCTCGACGGATCCGGGGGGTTCGCCGCCGCGACCAGCACCGGGGGGATCAGGGGGAAGATGCCGTGCAGGGTAGGGGATAGCCCCATTCCCGGCGCCGGATATTATGCAGACGCGCGCGGCGCGGCCTCGGCCACGGGCATAGGCGAGATGATAATGGTGGAACTCGTCTCATACCGCGCCGTGGAGGGGCTGAAGAAGGGACCGGCGGTGGCGGCCGAGGAGGCCGTGAAGTCCCTGGAGGGGGACTTCGGCCCGGGCAACGTGGGGCTCATATTGCTGGGGAGGGGAGGACCCGCCATCGGGCTCAGCGCCAGGCTGATGCCGGTGGCGGCCGCCTCTGGGCTGGGGACAGTCTCAGTCCCCGCCGGCGAGGTCGGGGTGGAGGACGCCGCGGGGAAAATCGAGGGGCTATTCGGCCGATGATCGCGGGAGTTGCCCGGGTCGCGCTACTGTCCGGATGGCGGCGGGCGGGCCCCGACGACCACCGGGACATCGATAATATGGCCGTCCCTCACGACCGTGAGCACGACCGTCTGTCCGGGCAGCACGTTAGCCTCCATATAACTGGTCAGGGCATCGGTCCCCGTCACCGGGGTGCCGTTGATCGCTATTATCACGTCGCCGCCCGAGGGGACGCTCATCCCGTAGTAATGAACTGTGCCGTTCGAGCCGATGAGCCCGGCCTTCGCGGCGGGGCTGTTCGGAAGCACGGAGACTACCTCGACGCCGTACGTTACCGGCAGATTGAGCGCCTTCGCGGAGAAGTAGTCGAGGCCCACTATCTGGACGCCGAGCCACGGGTGGAGGTCGTACGACCCGTACTTAACGAGATATGGGAGCTCCCTGGCCACGGTATTTGATGGGATCGCGAAACCTATCCCCTGCGACTGCGATATTATGGCGGTGTTGACGCCGACCACGTCGCCGTTGAGGTCCAGGAGGGGGCCGCCGGAGTTCCCGGGATTTATCGGCGCACTCGTCTGTATGAGGTCGGCTATCGGATACCCGGTGACCGTGGACTCCTGGATGCTCCTGCCCAGCTGGCTCACCTCGCCCACCGTAAGGCTCCCCGCGAGCCCGTACGGGCTCCCCACCGCTATGACCGTCTCACCGATCTTCAGGTTGTTCGAGTTGGCGAGCTCCAGCGGGGTCACGTTGAGCGTCGCGTTCACGCTCAGGACGGCGAGGTCGCTGTAGGGATCGGTCCCCACCACGATCGCCGGATAAGATGATCCGTTCATCAGCGTGACCGCCACCTGGATCGCGCCGTCCACCACGTGGTAGTTGGTGACCAGGTAGAGTTTCCCGCTGTAGTTCACGAAGAAGCCGGAGCCTATCACCTCCTCGTAACTCTGGGTGGGCCCAAACAGCGTCGTGACGGTGGTCTTGGAGATGCACGAGACCATCGCTATCGACCCTATTACGTGGGAGTACACCGACTCGACCTGCTGGCCCATCCCCTGGACGTCTATCGTGACGTTGACCGGCGGGTAGGGCGCAGGCGGCAGCGGCTCCACCCTTGCAGATGTTATTGTGTAGGCCTGATAGACGCTGTAGGCCATCATGAATACTATCATGACAGTCACTATTGCCACGAGCGCGACCGTGGTCCTCGACGGCATGACGTCGCGAGCACCAAACATCTTATTTCAACGTTACGCGTCAAATCGTCCGGTGTCCGAAATACCGGAGGAAGGCGGCGTGGGTCCGTGCTGAGAGGCGTCGACGGCGCCGTGGAACTATCCACAGGACGCGTGCTCCGGATGCGGGTGGGTCGACGTAGACCAGGGAAGCGCGGCCTTCAGGTGCGGGCTCGCGATCGACGGACAGCTCAACGCGGCGATCAACCTCCACCTGAGGATGGATGGGAGTTCCCATCGGCGCGAGTGGTGGGACGCAAACGTCCTGCCATCGCTGGTGGGCGGGTACCTCACGACGGGGAGCGAATGAACCCGCGAGATGGCTATGTGACGAGGCGAAGCCCAATCTTCACTGCCCGTATGATAGGTGTGCGTATGCATATCAGCGCGAGCATACGTAGAGTGAAACCCGCCTAAACGACTAAACACTTAAAACGCTCCTGAAGTATTCGAAACCAGGCTTGAGCGAGGTCTACATAAAGGAGTACGGCAAAATCGAGCTCAGAAATCCTGTGTTCATAGAGGGGCTGCCGGACGTCGGACTCGTGGGAGTGATATCCAGCGCGTTCCTGGTGGATCAGTTGAAGCTGAGGCCGTACGGACATGTCGAGTCGGATCTCCTCCCCCCTGTTATGGTCCTGCACAACGCCGAGCTGATGCACCCCGTGAGGCTCTACGCGAGCGAGGACGGGGGATTCGTCGTGCTCACATCGGAGATAGCGGTGCCCCTGGCCCTGCAGATGCCGCTGGCATATGCGATCGTGGACTGGGCGATCAGGAACAGGGTTAGCAGAACGATATCGATGAACGGCTATCCGGTGCCGAACAGGCTCGATATAGAGAAACCCGCTATCTACGGCGTGGGGAACAGCGGGAGCGCCCTGGAGTACCTGAAGAAGTACGGCGTGGAGATAATCGAGGAGGGCTTCATCGCCGGATTCTACGCGCTCCTCCTGAGGGAGGCGGCCAAATACCGCATAGACGGAATAGCGCTTCTCGGCCAGAGCTTTCCAAAGTATCCGGATCCCGGGGCGGCCGCGGGCGTGGTGTCTAAGTTATCGGAGATGCTGGGCGTAAAGGTGGACGTCAAGCCGCTGCTGGATAAGGGTGATGAGATCAAGCTGAGCATGAAGGACCTGATGAAGCAGACCGAGGAGTCCATGGGGCAGTCGCATAAGGCGCTGGAGGAGTACCTCCCGGCGATGTACAGGTGAGGTGGAGCGCGATGGAGGGATCCGATTACGGGTACATAGAGCCGCTGGTGGAGGTCAGGGAGACCGGCAAGGAGATAGAGGTCTACGTCGATCTGCCGTTCGTGGAGGACAGCAGGGACGTCGGCGTCGAGGTACTGGGGGATGAGCTGGAGATAACTGCTACCATGAGGAGGAGCGTCAGATGGGAGAGGTGGGGTACCTATCAGAGGTTCCAGGCCTTCTCGCAGTACAGGACCAGGATCAAGCTGCCCGCCGAGGTCGATCCGCAGGGAGCGAAGGCCGTCCTCAGGAACGGCGTGCTGAGGGTGGTCCTGCCCAAGAAGACGAGTAAGGTTAGGGTGAGCATCGATTAAATTGGACCCGTACGAAAGGCTGTACGCGGACTACAGGGAGTGGCCCGGGCTCCTGGAGGAGCTGGCCGGCATGGAATACGCCGCCGGGGAGCCCGTGGAGGGATCCGCGTTCATAGCCGGGATGGGAGGCTCCGGCCACGGGGCCAGAATAATATCCAGGTGCCTGAGGGGGCGCAGGATATCCGCGTCAAACGATTTCAGGATACGGTCGCATGTGGGGAGGGGGGATCTGGTCGTGGCGGTCAGCTATTCCGGGGAGACGATGGAGACCGTGAACACGCTTTCGGAGGCGGTCGCGCAGGGAGCCGAAGGCGTGGCGATCGCGGGAGGAGGGAGGCTGCTCGACGTGGCCGGGAGGCTGGGCGCCAAGTCGGTGAGGGTCAGGGTTCTCTCGTCCCCCAGGTCATCGTTCCCGAGCATCTACGCGCCGCCGGCGCTCGTGCTCGAGTCCTACGGTCTAGCCGGGGGGGCCGCGGGACACATGCACAGGCTCGCGAACATGCTGGGCAACTCCATGGACGACCTGCTGAGGAAGGATGGCGTACCGGCATCGATAGCCGACTGGATGAGGGGACGGAAGGTCGTTGTGTACACAAGCTGGTACGGGGAACCCCTGGCGGCCAGGTTCTCCGCGATGCTGAACGAGTACGCCAAGACCAGATGCTACACGGCGGTCGCGCCCGAGCTCGCGCATAACGAGATAGAGGCGATCGGGGGATCGGAGGGGATAATCGCCATAAGGGATAGCGCGAGCGAGGACGCCGAGCTCAGGGCCGCCATGGACTCCGTGGAAGAGCTCGCCGGCGAGAGGGGATCCGCGCTCCTGAGGGTGGAACTGCCGAGCGACGGCGAATGCCTCGTTAGGTATGGATACGGCGTGGCGCTGCTCGATCTGGCGGCGCTCATGCTGGCCAGGAGGAGGGGCGTCGATGACCCGTACGGTACCCCGAACATCTCATCCTACAAACGGATGCTGGCCGAGAGGCTCGGCGCGGGATCCGGATCGGCGGTGCACTGATGCTCAAAGGATGCCCCTTGCGAGCTCCTCGATCTTCGCGCCCGGATCCCGCGCCCTGACGACCGCGCTCGACACGAGTACGCCCATCGCGCCCAGCGCGGCGGCCGCCCTTACGTCATCGCCGTCGGTGACGCCCGCGCCGCAGAGGACCGCCACGTCCGGTGCGACGGACCGCACGGCCTCCACGCCCCTGCGCACGACGTCCGGTGCGACCCTGGATACTGCCCGTCCAGTCCCTATGAGCTCGGGGGGCTCTATCGCCACGTAATCCGGACCGAAGCGCGCCAGACGCGCGGCCTCCTCCGGAGTAGAGGCGCAGACGACCGTGGCGAGTCCCAACCGCCTCATGCGCTCGACAAGTCTGCCCACGACGTCCTCGGGCAGCCGATGCTCGCTGTGGTTGATGATGCCGCCGGCGGCGCCCGAGGCCGCCACCGACTCGGGGGGCACGAATCCCGTCGTGCTGGAGGGTTCCACGTCGTCCACATGCTGCGCCAGCGTCGGCACCGGGACGGAGCGGGCGACGTGCATGACGGTGATCTGCGGCGGCGCAACCGCCACCGATACACCGGTCGCGGCGGATGCCCTCTCGGCGGCTCTGGATATCCGCAGGGCGCCGTCGCCCTGCGCCTCGGGATAGTTCTTGAAATTGATAATGATCACAGGGCTGCCAATTCCGCGTTGCATTCACATCCGCGGCCTCTCGGATATCCCGCTTCCCGGCGTGAAGCGATCCTTCAGCGATTCCAGGACCTCGGGCAGCGTCGTGTACTCCATCTCCTCCGGGTCCAGCCTGGCGGGCATGAACGGGCCGTGCCGCCTCATATAGTCCGCGATCTCCATGGCCTTCGCCCTCGTGTACTCGAACGCCACGTCGTCGAACATGTCGGCCGGACCCACGAGCGAGCCGTCGTTCACCTGGAATCCCAGGCCGATCACCCTGGGGGGACCATCGAACCTCGTGCACTGTGAGTACTTCAGGGGAACCGGCGTCAGGGGACCGACGTGCGAGCCGCGCATCCACCCGGCCACGAGGTGCGGAAACGAGAACGGCTCCAGGATCTCGCCGACGGCCGGGAAACCCGCCTGTGCCCTGACGAACATCACCGGATCGTCCTTCCCGACGTACCTCCCGGCTATCATGTTAAGCCGAGTCGTGCTGGCGACCGACGCTATCTCGCCGTCGTACCTGCGCCAGACGCTGTGCACGGCATATCTGCTCGTGGTGCCCAGGAGGGCTAGGATATCGTACGACTCCTCGGGAGCCTTGAGGTCGACGAACCGGTCCTCGACCATGTCGAGGACCCTGAAGAGGAAGCCGGCCTTCACCTTGGGATCTATGACGAGGCCCGCCGTGTTGAACGGATCGGCGAATATCCTGTAAAGCGGGAGGTTCCAGGCGCCCGGCTCGGTTTTATCGGCCATGAAGATCACGACTGGCTCGCTCGGCCTCTCCTCGAACTCCGCCTCCGCGACGCCGGGTCCCAGGCCCCTGATGTTCCCCGAGAATGCCTCCGAGAGCAGGTCCTGGCCGGCGGCGTAGAGCTTGAGCGGCCGGGAGACCTCGTCCGTCACCTTCTTGAAGGTATTCCATGCGAGGGTATGTATCTCGGGATTATCGATCCCCCTCCTGTGCGTCATTATCAGCTGCACATCGTCCCCGGCGTTGGTGACGTAGTAATCCAGGATAATTCCGGACTCCTTGGCGGCCTTCATCTCCCTCTGCGCCACCTCTATCTGCTTGGGATGCACCCTGTGATGACCGACTAGGCTGCCCACGTCGGCCTTTATGACCGAGAGAGTTACCTTCAAGGCGCTGTCGCTATGGAACCCCTGAGTTTAATTGTTTTCGAACGAAGCTCGGCTCCGTTGCATCAAGCTCACCTCCCAGAGCCGCGGCATCCGGCGCATCTCGCTCAGCCGCGGAGGCATAGCCTACTCTTTCCACTCCAGCGGGGACCCGGGGGCCTCACGCTGGAGTGGGGGGGACGATGAGATGCGCTCGTGGCTGAACGGGCTGCGCCCGATTTTCCCGCTCGGGCAGGAGGTGAGCTTAAGGTAACGGAGCCCCCAAACCCCTAATGAGATAAATAGGGCCTCAGCTCAAGCTGAAATGTGAAGGATTTCAACCTGCTATTGACCACCTACCGCGGAGGCGAGCGCAGGGCGGCATCCGAGGCGGCGCGCTTGCTGAGGAACATGAGGACGGGCGACGAGGATGCGCGCATCGAGGTAGAGACGACCGGATTCCCGGGGCTACTGCTGGCTATGAGCACGGTGGATCCCTTCAGGCTGGTGGGCCACATGCGCAATGTCGCGGAGGAGGAGCCGTGGAGGATCAGGTATATCCTGAGGGCAATACCTGTCGAGAAGATGACCGATGCCTCTACGTCCTCCATAGTGCTGGCCGCGAGGTCGCTCGCATCGAAGATCGGGGCGAACGACACCTACAGGGTCTCGGTTGAGAAACGGGGGAGCGCCCTGAGCAGAAGGGAGCTGATAGCCGGAATTGCCGCTGTTATCGATAGGAAGGTGAAGCTCGAGGAGCCCGACTGGATAGTATTGGTGGAGATTGTGGAGGACAGGGCCGGGATTTCCGTCCTGAGGGAGGAGGATGTGTTCAGCTCGATAAGGGCCAAGAGGGATAGACCCGCGGAGATTTAATCGCTATGTGTCAACCGCTCACGCCTTCGGATGTGCGCATATCACCTGACCTCCTCCACGCCCTGAACTGTAGACCCAAAATCACCTCCTTAAATATGGATCCCTTAAATATGGATCATGGCAGGTATGATGATCGCCGCTGAACGGTTCGATCTGATCGATCTCGACCTCCACCACCCCCCGGATGAGAATCGGCGCCAGCGGCAGCCTGAACTCCTCCCTCCTCGGGCTGCCCCTGAAGAGGGTGGAGAAGGAGTAGATGGGCGCCGCGAGGAGGAAGGCGAAGAGCCTGAAGATCTCCCTTCGTGGAGCTCGTGAACAGGAGGAAGCTCTTGATCTGATCTGATTTAGATGTCCCTGTAGGATGTCTCATCGGCGCCCCGATCCCGTCGTAGAGCCCCAGGACGTCGCGCCCCGGCAGCTCCAGGTTCGTGGCCCCGGCGACGTACCCGAGTCCCCGGCGCCGGCTGACTATCGGCCTGAAGTCGACCTGCTCGTCCGCGGCCGGCCTCTTGCTCCTCGTCCCGTGGCGCCCGTCGAACTCCCCGTGGATCCCGGCCTTCACGTCGCCCACGGGGACCGCTGAAATGAACTTGAACCGGGAGATGCAGCGCGCCGCGCCCACGGAGTGGAACCCGGAGTCGAGCGCGACCGTCCTTATCCTGAACCCCAGCGATAGCACCCGCTCGATCAGCGACCTGACCATCCCGACCTCGCTCATCCCCCTCACGTAAGGCGAGAATGCAAGCAGCAGTATCCCATCCTGCCCCCATATTTTGTGGCGGCGGTTGCGTAGTTCCAGGAATATCAGTATCCCTTATCGCCGGATCCCGGACCCTCCACGTATTTGCCGTAGTACCTTATCCCGGTCCAGTCGAGCGATGGATCATCCCCTGACCTCCTCCAGCATCTTCGCGGATATCCCCCTGACCTCCTCCAGCACGTCCCCGATCACGCCGAGCCCCTGGTCCTCCACGTGGTTCAGGATGTCTGGGCCGACACGCCGTACGTCCCCGATTTGCCCTCCGCGGAATCCCTCCGGATAGACGCGGAGGCCCGGGGTCCTGGCCGCCGCATCCCCCTTCCTCCCCCTGGAAGCTCAGCAGGGAACCAAGAAACCAGAAACCATTATACCCGGCCAGCCGTACTTCATCCCGGCGAGGGTGGTTTGCCATTCTGGGTCGCTTGGATGGGAAACCATCCTCGCCAAATGCGTTTCCAGCTCGGGATCGCCGAGGATGATTTTGGGTCTACAGCTAGGGGCGGGGTCTCTGGCGAAAAAGATGAATTGTCGCAGGTGGGCCGACCAGGATTTGAACCCGGGACCTCCGCCGTGTAAGGGCGGCGTCCTAACCGCTAGACCATCGGCCCCCACGCCCAGAACGGGCGGCTTATGTGTCAAATCAGCGCTAAAAAGCGTTCCGCGTATCCCGCCCGCTGGGGTCGTGCGCCTCGGGGCGCCGTGGAACTATCCACAGGACGCGTGCTCCGGATGCGGGTGGGTCGACGTAGATTAGGGAAGCGCGGCCTTCAGGTGCGGGCCCGCGATCGACGTACAGCTCAACGCGGCGATCGACCTCCACCTGAGGATGGATGGGGTTCCCACCGGCATGAGCTGTGGGACGGGAACGTCCCGCCGGCGCCGGTGGGCTGGTACCTCACGACGAGGAGCGAATGAACTCGCGAGATGGCTATGTGACGAGGCGAAGCCCAACCTCCACTGCCCGTATAATAGATATATACTACGTGTGTATATGTGAAGTGAAATCCGTGGTGACCGTCAGGCCTTCTTCGGCCCCAGTTCCCTGTTCTTGGGCCTGAGGGTGTCGCTCCTGCCGCAGCGCCTACACCTGGTGGCCTTCCAGGAGTTCTTGGCGCCGCACTTCATGCAGATCTTCACATAGAGGTGCTTGCGCATGGCTATGGCCCTGGCCTGTGGATCAGCCACCGGCATGGCCGCGCCTTCATGATGATTCCTTATTAGTGTTTCCCGGAGAACTGCCGATTCAGCCACTGTCGATTGGAGCCCGATATCCTCACATCCCAGAAGGGTTGGGCTTTCTGCGCGATCTCGATCATGTACTCCGAGTACATATGGGATAATAAGGGATGAAAATCGTCAGCGTATAAGGGATCCGGTTGATAACGCTCGATGGATCGCTTGCGCGCAGGATAGTGGAGGCGGCGGAGGCCAGGGGGATGGACCCCGGGCAGTACGTGTCGTATATAATGGAGAGGTCCAACCCGCAGAGGAGGGTGGACCTGCTTCCGCTCGGATACAAGGCGGAGGTGGCGGCGGCGGTCTCGCGGGGCGCGCTCGAGTCCCTGAAGAGGGTGGCCGTCGTGTGGAGCGGGGGAAAGGACAGCACCGTGGTGCTCCACCTGTTCAGGGAGGCGTCGACGAGGACGGGGAGGGGATTCGACGTCGCGTTCATAGACCACTTCATGCACTTCGACGAGACGCTGGAGTTCATCGAGGACGTGGCGAAGGAGTGGGGGTTCCGCGTGATATTCAAGGGAAACGATAGGCTGAGGGGACACGAATACGGGGAGGAGGTGAGCGTCGACGAGCTGGACCCGGCGGACGCGGACGAGCTGCTGAGGATCGGCTACACCGCGCCGACGTTCAGATTTGCGCTGAACAACGTGGCCGCGAACCACCTCCTGAAGACGGTGCCGATGAGGGAGCTGGTGATCGATGGGGGATACGAGGGACTCGCCGTGGGGATAAGGTGGGACGAGAACCCCGCTAGGGCGGGGGAGGTCTTCTTCAGCAGGAGGTCCGACCCCACCCATGTGAGGATACACCCGATACTTCCGTTCACCGAGAGGGATATCTGGGACTACACGCTCTCGAACAAGCTCCCGATCAACCCCCTGTACAGGAGGGGGTACAGGAGCATCGACGATAAGTACGAGACGAGGCAATCGGGGGACAGGCCGGCCTGGGAGCAGGACCTGGACGGAACCCCGGAGAGGGTCGGGAGGGCGCAGGACAAGGAGGGAATCATGGAGCTCCTGCGCCGCTACGGGTACATGTGACGCGCGGGGAAGGGAATGAAATGCCCCGGCCGAACGTGATCCTGATAGTCGTCGACTCCCTGAGGGAGGACCACTCGAGTGGACTGGACGCGCTGCTCGACATGGGCTTCGTGAAGTACGGGAACGCGATAGCGCCGGCGCCCTGGACCCTCCCGAGCCACGTGAGCATGTTCACCGGACTCTATCCGGGAATACACGGCGTACACGAGGGATATTCGGAGAACGGGAGGTTGGACGAGGTGTCGAGCGACGGCATGCTGAGGATGGACGACGGGATCCTGGGGGAGCTGATGGACGATGGGTATGGGATGTACTTCGTCACCGCCAACCTGTTCATAACGCCGCAGTATGGATTCAGGAGGTACACCAGACATCTCACGGCGTCGCCGTATCTGCCGGAGGCACTGGACTGGGATGAATTCTCCCGCCTGAACGAGTCGTTCTGGCGCAACGGCGGGAACTACCTGAGGACCGCCCGGGAGTTCCTGGGCATGGGGAAGGGAGGCCTGCTGGGGCGCGCGATCCTGAGGGCGCTCAGGCTTGAGCTCGGCATGGACATCACCGACAAGGGCTCCAGCTCCATCCTGAGGGCGGTGGGCAACGGCCTTATGGAGCGCGAGCCGTTCATGCTCTTCGTGAACCTCATGGAGGCGCACGAGCCCTATACGCCGAGGGATCTCTCGGGCAGGCTCAGCGCCAGCGCCTCGTTCAGCGCCGTGTTCAAGGGCAGCGTCCCCGGGGACGTCGCGGAGATGTGGAGGAGCGCCTACCCCATGCACTCGAGGTATGCGATCGACAGGGCCATCAACGTCGTGAGGGCGCTCGGCCGGTACATGGACAACTCGTTGACGATCGTCACTTCCGACCACGGACAGCTGCTCGGCGACGGCGGAATAGGCCACGGTTACTTCCTGAGGGACGGCCTCCTCAGGGTCCCGCTGTACATCAGGTGGCCCGGATGGATGAGGGCACCGAGGCAGGAAAGGCGGTACGTGAGCCTGACCCAGATACCGTCCATCATACGCTCATCGATCGGGACCGGGAGCGACGCGAGGGATGTACGCATTGGAACCGACGTCGCGGCGGCGGAGAGCTTCGGCCCTATATCGATACCGGCCGAGTGGATCTCGCGGCTTCCACGCGACGCGCTGCGCGACGCCTTCAGCCACAGGATAAGGGTGTACGTTCGGGGGGGCGCGGCGACTTACAATGTGAGCTCCGGGCGCCTGGAGGAGGCGGATGGCGTCGACGTCGGCGACGCCCGGGACATCATACGGGAACTGGTGGACGCGCGGTCGAGCGCCGCCGGGCGGGAGATCCCGCCGCTGGACGCGCTGTGACGGATGGACCCAGGCCTCCAGCGCGCGAGTCCAGCGGGCGGCTCCGCGGCGGGCCACCAGGGTCATTAGCGCCGCCAGCGCGAGTATCATCAGGAGAAATGCGTCGAATCCGAGCCTGAAGCCGATCACCGCCACGAGCGCCGTCCCGAGCGATGACGCCAGAAACTCTCCGGCGCCCATGGTCGCATTGAGCATCGCGTAGGACTCGACCTCCGTCCCCCGGGACGACTCGAACGCCGCCGCGTATATCAGGGGCATCTGGAGGCCGTGGCCCATGCCTATCATGAGCATCGCCGTGAAGAACGCGCCGGCGCCCTGCGACGCGGAGAGCACGGCTATGCCCAGGGACGTCGCCGCTATGGAGAAGTACAGCGTGATCCTGCGCCTGACGTCGACGAACGATAGGATGACCCTCGACGCCAGCGAGGCCGAGGACGCGACTACGATTCCGGCTATCGCTAGGTATGTGGGAAGGCGGAGGACGTCGATCGCGAAGACCTCCGCATATATCGTCATAAGGGGCCAGATGGCCGACGATAGCATATTTATGGAGAGCATCTCGTGGAGCTCCCTCCTCATGAACGGCCTGAGGATCCCGGCGGAGGTCTCCCTGGCGCTCCTCCTCTCGCCGACATTCGCGCCCCTGGGGAAGAGCAGCGCCATGGCCAGCGAGAGCGAGAACGACATCGGCGCGTAGAGGTAGTAGCGGGGAGCGGACTCGGCGGCGAGCTGGAAGAGCACGCCCAGGAGCATGCCCGCCGATATTCCGGCCGTGTAGGACGCGGTGCCCCTCCCCTTTCCGGCCATGTATGAGAAGGGCGCCAGGTATGTGCTGATCACCGCGACCAGGAAGTACAGCGCAACGAATGACGGAAATATGAACCGGGCGCCCAGCGCGCTCAGCAGGGAGATCACCGGCATGGCGGCCAGGGATCCCACGAGGAGAGCCCTGGACTTCGTGTACGCGACGAGCATTGCGGCAATCCCACCGGACGTCCAGAGGGCCAGCATTGCGAGCCCGACGAGCCTCGGCCCGAGGATCGAGTAGTACACCGCTATGAGAGGTAGCGACACCTGCAGCATGTAGCTGAATGCCCTGGAGAGGAGCCCATTGACGAAGAACACGTGGCTCCGTTTCCCCGGCACATGCGCCACCTGGGAACGCCCGTCCAAGCGCAATCGATGGGGGCGCGCGGGGTTCTAAGCTTATCTGGACGCACGGGACGGCGACCGCAATGTATTTAAGATAAGGACATCACCCCCGAGCCAAGGTGTGATGCCATGTCCTCACAGTCTCAGCCAACAAACGTGGTCCTGATCGGCAAAAAGCCGCCCATGAACTATGTGCTGGCCGTCCTCACGCTGTTCCAGAACGGCCAGAACCAGGTGATCCTGAAGGCCAGAGGGATGGCCATAAGCAAGGCAGTGGACACATCGCAGATACTGAAGAACAGGTTCCTGAAGGACGTCGAGGTCAAGGAGGTCCGCATAGGGACCGAGCAGGTGGACAACCAGCAGACCGGCGGCAAGAGCAACGTCAGCAGCGTCGAGATAATCCTTCAGCGCAGCGCCTGATCAGGGAAGCCAGCGATTCAGTGTTTTTAAAATTTTGGCAAGTTTACATTATCGGATTGCCGCAGGTGCACGGGCTGCGGATACGTTGGAGATTAGGGGCCCGCAATCGCGCCATGTATTTTGGGTAGTGATGGCCCGGTTAGGAAAATATTTATAGTGGCAGGCGGATGCTCCGCTCAGCGAGAACCGGGTGGTATATTAGTTGAAGTTGCCCATATGCCTCGCCGATGCAAGGATTGGTGTCCTCTGTCCCAGATGTGAGGCTAGGCTTGAGAAGGGCGAGATCACGAGCGTCGACGTGGAGGTATCATATATACTGGTGAAGGCCGCCAAGGATATACCGGTTCTGGAGGATATCACGCTCGTCAGGGCGCGCGAGATGGAGGGCGATCTGGTGCTGGTCCTCGGATCGGGCGATGCGAGGAAGATCCTATCGGATAACAACGTGCTCAGGAAGCTCAAGGAGCACCTGAACAACGAGAGGATATGGGTGACTGAGGAGGGCGACGATCGGAGGTTCGTGGAGTACCTGCTTCACCCGCTGCGCGTTCTGACGCTCAACACGGTGTGGCTCCCGGATGGCTCCAAGACCACCAGGGTGCTGGTGGCCGGGAGGCCCGACCGCAACTCGGGCGTGAGCCTTGGTAAGGCGAAGAAGATTATTAAGGCACTGAGGGGGCTGGATCTCGAGATCCAGTTTGAGAGACCGCCGATTAAGAAAAGGGCTTTTTCTTGACGGGATAACCCCCGACATGGAGGGAAAGCCCGTCGAGATAACGGGATGGGTGGAGGAGCAGCGGGATCTGGGCTCCCTGATCTTCCAGGTGCTCAGGGATAGCAGGGGATCTGCCCAGGTAGTGTACGACAGGGCCAAGCTGGGCGGGTCGATGGACGACGTCCGCGGCACGGCGCTTCAGAGCTACGTCCACGTGAGGGGCGACGTCGTCAGGGGGAAGAGCCATAAGTTCCCGCTGGAGGTCAGGGCCGAGGAATACGAGGTCCTGGGCCCCGTCAGGCGCCCGCTCCCGCTCGATCCATCGGGAAACGTGCCGGCCGGGCTCGACGTGAGGCTCGACAACAGGCCGCTGGACCTGAGGAATCCGAGGACGGCCGCCATATTCTCGATACGCGCGAAATTCCTCAGGGCCGCCAGGGATTACTTCGCGCGCAGCGGGTTCGTGGAGGTCAACACGCCGAAGATAATCGGATCCGCGGCGGAGGGCGGGGCTGATCTCTTCGAGCTGGAGTACTTCGGCAGGAAGGCGTACCTGGCGCAGAGCCCCCAGCTTTACAAGGAGCAGTTGACGATGGCCCTGGAGAGGGTATTCGAGATAGCGTTCTATTACAGGGCGGAGAAATTCAACACGCAGAGGCACCTGAACGAGTTCACCAGCGTCGACGTGGAGGCGGCGATGTTCGATAAGAGGGACGCAATGGACCTCCTGGAGGGACTAGTGGTGGAGGCCGGCAACTCCGCGATAGACGGCTCCGCCGCCGAGTTCGAGGCGCTGGGGCGCGATCCCCCCAGGGCCAGCGCGCCGTTCCCCGTGATAACGTACGCGCAGGCACTTGAGGCGCTGAGGGCGAAGGGGCTGAACCTGGCGTTCGGGGAGGACCTGGGCGGGGACGCGGTGAGGGTGCTCGCTGAGGAGTACGGCGGATACTACTTCATAGTCGACTGGCCGCTCGAGGCGAAACCGTTCTACATACAGCCGAGCGGGGACGGCCTGTCGGAGAGCTTCGACCTGATGTTCGGACAGCTCGAACTGGCGAGCGGCGGGGAGCGCATACACGACGGACCCCTACTTGAGGAGAGGCTGAGGGCGAAGGGGCTGAACCCGGAGGGCTTCAGGGAGCACCTGAAATTCTACGAGTGGGGAATGCCGCCGCACTCCGGATGGGGATTCGGCGCCGACAGATATCTCATGGTGGTGGCGGGGGTCAACAACATAAGGGAGACTGTGCTGTATCCGAGGGATCCGACCAGGCTCACGCCCTAGATCGCGCTGTACATCTCGTTCCACTTCTCGTAGAGCTTCACCCTTTCCGCTATGAGGCTGGGCCTCCTCTGCTTGACTATCTCCTTGAAGTCCTTCATCTTTATGGGCCTGGGCTTGCTCTCGGGATCGTTGGCCTTTCCGCTCTCAAATAGCTCAGTCACGACCTTCAGCTGGGCATCCTGACAAATGTCCCTTATGTCGCTCGCCGAGTATCCGTCGGTCAGCTTCGCCAGCTCGTCCGGATCGATGTCGGAATCCAGGACCAGCGGCTCGGTGTACTTCTCGAACAGGAGTTTCCTCGTGTCCTTGTCCGGGGGCTGCACGTATATCCTCT
This sequence comes from Nitrososphaeria archaeon, assembly GCA_046536535.1. Taxonomy (GTDB): domain Archaea; phylum Thermoproteota; class Nitrososphaeria; order Conexivisphaerales; family Conexivisphaeraceae; genus Conexivisphaera. The sequence goes on along the minus strand of JAWDMO010000003.1, from coordinate 26,073 downwards.
TCTGGAAACGCCTGAGGAACGGCTCGTCGAGCGTCCACGGCTTATTAGTCGCGGCCAGCACGTAGAGCTGCAGGTTCCTGCCCTTATCGGATAGTCCGTCCATCTCCTTCAGGAACTGGTTCCGGACCCTCGTCTCGCCGCCGACCTCCTGGCGGTGGACGGTGAGCAGCGAGTCCACCTCATCTATGAATATGACGACCGGCTTCGACTCGGCCAGGCCGCGGGCGTAAGCGAACAGCCTTGTCACGTTCTTCTCGGCGTCCCCCAGCCACTTGCTCATTATCGACGCGGCGTCAACGCTCAGGAAATATCCGTCTATCTCGCTGGCGACGGCGGCCGCGAGCATCGTCTTCCCGCAGCCGGGCGGCCCGAACAGCAGCATCCCCCTGGGCCATCCCAGCGGGAACAGGTCGGGACGCTGATACGGGTAGACGATCGCCTGCCTGAGCGCCAGCTTCGCGTCGTCAAGCCCCACCACGTCCTTCGTGCTCACGTTCGGCTTCTCGGTCACCAGGAGCTCCTCGAACGTCGCCTTCACGGTCTCGACCATGGGCGCAACCTTGACGTTGCCGTCATCGTGGGACGACGGCCTGTCCCCGTCGGACGGCGCATAAACCCCCCTCAGCCGCTGCAGCGCCTTTATCCTCTCCTGATACGCCATGGCCTTCTCGTAGTACATCTTGTTGACCGGATTGTCCGGATAGAGCCGTATCAGCTTGAGCAGCGCCTCGACCGCGTTCTGGTATTTCACGACGGCGCCGGCGTAGTTACCCTGGCTGTCCAGCTTTATTGCCTCGCTCGCGTATCTCGCGGCGGCGTCCTCCAGCTCCTCCCCGGGGTTGCGCATCACACGGCGACGCCCTCCTGCTCCTCGTCGCCGGCCAAGCGCCTGCCCGATATCACCCCGGCGATCGCCCTGCTGAACTCGTCGTTCCCCACGTCCTTCGCCATGTCCAGTATCTTGGATACATCGTCGCGTACCATGCCCTGGGGCTCGGGCGTCTCGAACTTCCTCATTATCATATCGGAGACCTCGTCCACCGCTTCGTCTATTATGTCCTGCACGTCGAATTTATCGCCTATGCCGACCGCGGCGTCGATCCTGAGGTCCTCCGAAAGCGAGATGTTTCCCGTGAGCAGCGCCAGGGCATCGGCAAGCCCGTCCGTCACGTCCCTCAGGTTTCCGGGTATCGTCTCCAGGATGTCCCCCACGCCCCTGAGGGCCTGGGCGGCGGCTGAGATCTCATTCGTTATCATGAGGTAGTACTCGACGTTCTCCAGCCTCAATATGGCCTTCTCAAGCGAGAGCTCGGCCGCCTCCAGGAGCCCGATGATCCCCTTGACGTCGCGGTACTCCGACACGCGGAGCGCCAGCCGCCTCTGGTCGCCGCTCGACTTATCCATGGATATCCTCGACACGAGGTCCCGCTCGCGCGTCCTCATCCTGCCCAGCATGCCGGACAGTAGGTTTCTCCTGGTCCTGAGGACGCGGAGCGCGTCCTCCAGGCTCGTTATAGCGCGGGCCCTGTCGTCGATCCTCCTCCACGGTAGCCTCAATTCGCCTCCGATAATGTGGACTGCTTCCCAGGACAACTGTGATGAGGTGGAAAAAAATGGAGATATAGCTTGAAAGGCGAAAGGGAGGTTTTGGGACGCAGGCCTAGGACTTCTGTCCGAGCCCCACTCCCAGGCCGGTGTCGTAGCCGGTCGGGAGCTCGGGGAGCTTCTCCTTCATCCTCTGCTCGGCTATCGCGGATGCCTCGGCGAGTATCCTCTCGGCGTCCTCGTTGGCGGTCTCGAAGTTCACGCTCAGGCCGCTCATCTGTCCCGCATCGACCAGTATGCTGCTCAGCAGGTTGTTGATCTCCGAAACCTCTCCCTCGGCCTCCGGCATCACGCCCATCAGGCCAGCCCTGACCCTCTTTATCACGCTCATGGCCGGCGCGAGCGTAACCACCACATCGCCGAGCGTCGTCGCGGTGTTGAGCCTCAGCACTATCTGCTCCATCGCTATCTTGGCCTGCTCTATCATCTTCTCCATCTTCCGGAGCTCCGCCAGCTCGTTCGCGTAGACCGTGGCGTGCGTGGTGTCGTGCTTCTGGACGTACCTGACTATCGTCTCGAAGAGCCTCTGATCCCTGTCCTTCAGCCTGCTCGAAAGCGCGTCGAGTTTCGATACCTGTATGTTTATCTGCCTTATCGCCTGCTCCAGGCGGTCCTTCAGGGGGCCCTCCGGGGCTATGCTGTCCTTCAACCGGGCACCAACGCCCTGCTTGGGCTCCTGCTGCCACCTCTTGGCGAAGTCGCTCATGTTCGATACCCTTTCCCCGTATGACTAGTTCTCGGTTTTGTCACCGCGATATCCGGGGAATCGGTGACAAAATCATTAGACGCGGACGTCCAGCGACGTGGCCCCCCATCGACTTATGCGCGGCGCGCGGCGTACACGACGTGGCCGGCGTGCTGGAGAGATTGAAGGAGATGGGACTGAGCGAGTACGAATCCCGGATATACGCAGCGCTCCTCAGGGGGGGTCCGGCCAAGGTGGCGGATCTGGCGGTCAGGGCGGGGGTGCCGCGCACGAAGGTCTACGAGGCAGTGAAATCCCTGGAGAGGAAGGGGCTCGCGGAGCTGCACGGCAGGCCCCTCCTGTGCGCGGCGATGGATCCGGATGAGGTCCTGGGCGACATGGTCGAGGAGGAGGAGAGGAGGGCTAGGAGGCTCAGGAGGACGCTCGAGGAGCTCAGGAGGCTGGGCAAGGGCATCGGCGCCGTGGAGGGCCCCGAGGGGAGATATTCGCTGGTCGCGGGGACCGCGATCGTGGAAAGGTTGAGGGAATTGATATCCGGCGCCTCCAGGGAGGTGCACGGCATACTCGATCACTGGGGCGCAGAACTGGCGCTCAGCGCCAAGAAGGAGCTCAGGTCCGCCGCGCTCGGGGACGTCGAGATAAGGCTCGTGGTCGACGGCTATGACGAGGAGTCCACGGAGATCACCGAGCTCGCGGAGCTGACGCGCGTCGCGCTGCACGGCGGAGGATGGAGCGCGTTCACGTTCGACGGCAGGATCGCGCTCCTCCTGGACAGCAGGGCCGGGGTGGGGATGGCACTCGAATCGCCGATCATCGTGGAAGCCCTCGGGGCGCTCTTCAACGGCCTATGGGAGAGCGGGATGCCGCTGGAGAGGTTCCTGGACCTCGTGAGGACCGGCATGTCAGGCGCTGCGAGCCTGCTGGGAGGTGAGGATGAACTCTACGGCGGAATTCTGGAGGCGCTGCTCTCGACGCTCCCCATACATGACCTAGGCGCCATCGCCGACGCGGCATACTCCGGGTTCCTCAAGCTGCTGCCCGAGATCGATGGGGAGCCCGCCGAGGCATCGATGGTCCTGTGGAGCGCCCTTCTGAGGGATAGCCTGCCGCGGGGATCCGTGAGATACGATCAGTTGACAAAGATAATGACCATAGAGTACGGGAGTCCTGCCAAGTTGCCCCCCACGCCGTGGTTCCTTGCGTTCCTGGGATATCTGAGGAGCAAGGGCGTGGAGCCGTCGGTCGTCCACAGTTCAGCCGGCCAAGGCCTGTCGGTGCTCCAGCTGAAGTTTCCACAGAGGGCCTCGATAATGTGAGCTGCACACGTCCGGGCGTGCTTCCCGACTCCTTGCCGAACCCGCTCGTCCCTTGGGTATTAGGGGTTCGGCCTCCGCGGGGGCCCGTCCCGGATCCCGGCGTTGATTCCTCGCCGCGTTCACATTCCATCGGGGATGAGCGTGCATCCGGGACATTCCCGCCCCCAATTCACTTCACCATGCTGACATGCTCTCCTCTCTAAAGCGACGGAGGCTCTACTTTTGCTTCCCGTTACTCCCTCATCCCTCGCGGTCGGGGAGCGTTTCGCAGGGCCTCCATTATTGAGTTTCGAGGTCGTCCCCGCCCTGAACGTTGCCCCTCTGGGGGTATCAGTGCTCCCCTTGCACGCATCCCTGTCTGCGTGCAATCTGGACATGCCTTTATCCACAGCACCTGGGGCGGGCTGTGGAGGCATTCCAAACCGGTCATGGACCGGTTTTGTCGTGGGAGTATCCTGCATGCCTTCTCCGAAGGGCTTATTCGCAGGACTTTCCACGAGGAATTATAGCATTACTATGCATATATGCTTTTCGTAATTCATCTCCTCCCTGAAGGTCGGAGTTTTACCGCTTCCCCCAGACCCCTAACACCCTATAAATTCGACATAGAATTATTACCTATTGATCGAAGAAGGGGTGTATGCAGCAAACTATTTGCGAACGGCGGCCGTCGAGCGATATTCCTGGGGGATGTACAACGCGGCATCAATTGCGAAAATCTTTTAATATGGCATTTCCCGCCGGCGCCATATGTCGGCGCAGGAATCCGAGGACGTAGTTTACGAGTGCGTGAGATGCGGTGCAAGGGTGACGAAGAGGGAGCTGGACAGTTATCTGAGCGTCAAGTGCATATGCGGCTACAGGGTATTCAGGAAGGTCAGGCCGGAGGTCGTCAAGCAGATTCCCGCTGTCTGAACGATGGATTTCACCCTACGTAGGCGCGCAGATATGCATCGACATATCCACCGTATGGGTAGTGGAGCCGGGGCCTCATCCCATCATATCGTACAGACCCCTCGCGGGGGAGGGGACGTCGGCCGAGATTGTTTCGTCTATTGCCTAATATTACTACGGCATTCTAAATACATATAACCACGTGGCGGTGCCGTTGTGTGGGTTGAAGACTAACAGGCCTGTCTACATACTGGGCTACGGCGCGTATATCCCCATCAGGCGCATACCTACGTCAGAGATAGCCAGGGTGTGGACCGGCGACGAGGGTGGACCGAACAAGGAGAAGGCGGTCGCGTACGAGGATGAGGACGCGGCCACGATGGCCATAGAGTCCTCCAGGAGGGCCATGCGCATGGCCGGGATCGACAGCGTGGGCGCGATATTCGTGGGCACCGAGTCGAAGCCGTACGCCGTGAAGCCGACGAGCACGATAGTCGCGGAGGCGCTGGGACAGAGATACACGCTGGCAGCTGATCTGGAGTTCGCGTGCAAGGCCGCGACCGAGGGCCTGCACATAGTGGAGGGGCTTGTGGGATCCGGCATGATAGATTCCGGGCTCGCCGTGGCGTCCGACACCGCACAGGGCAGGCCGGGCGACGAGCTCGAATATACGGCGGCCAGCGGGAGCGTCGCGTACGTGCTGGGGCACGGCACGGCGGATCCGATAGCCGAGATCGAATACGGCGTGTCTTACGTCACGGATACGCCGGACTTCTGGCGCCGCCAGGGTGAACCGTACCCGCGCCACCTCGGCAGGTTCACCGGCGAGCCGGCGTACTTTCACCACATAAAATCATCCGTGTCGAGGCTCATGGAGGATACCGGGTATCACCCCCGGGACTTCGCATACGCTATCTTCCATCAGCCGAATCCGCGCTTCCCGGTAACCGCGGGGCTCCAGCTCGGGTTCAAGATGGAGCAGCTGGAGCCGGGCCTCCTGAACGATAAGATAGGCAATACGTACTCGGCGAGCGCGCTCATGGGGCTCGCCGCAACGTTCGACGTATCAAGGCCCGGCGACAGGATACTGCTGGCGAGCTTCGGCAGCGGTGCTGGAAGCGACGCGTTCGTCATAAACGTGCTGGACGGCATGCTAAAGAGGAGGGATGGCGCGCACGTGACGGTGAGGAGCATGGTCGAGAGGGGGATCGAGATAGATTACGCGTCGTACGCCAGGTACAGGGGGAAGGTCAGACAATGAGCGGCGCGTACGTCAGGTCCCTGAGGATGCTGCCGGTGGGGGATCACTGGGATATGTCCCTGCTGGACCTCTCGGCCGACGCGGTCATGGGGGCCATGGACGAGGCCGGATGGCCCGAGGTGGACCTGCTGATAGTGTCCAACATGGCCGCGGAGAGGTTGCTCTCACAGGGGCAGCTGGGGGCCCTGGCCGCCGAGAGGGCGGGACTCAGGGGCATAAGGGCGCTCAGGATCGAGGCCGGACACGCGTCGGGCGGTGTGGCCGTCGCGACGGCGTACAGGATGCTTAGGAGCGGCGCATTCGACCGCATACTGGTGCTGGGGGTCGAGAAGGTGAGGGATTCCATGTCGGAGGACGCCCTCGAGGCCATGTCCATGTCGGAGGACGCCGAGTACGTCCTCATGACCGGGGCCAACATATACACGCTGGGCGCCCTCCTGACTAAGCTTTACATGGAGAGGTACGGCTCATCGTACGAGGATCTCCTGCAGTTCCCCGTCATAGCGCATGAGAACGGCGCCAAGGCGCAGCACGCGCAGTTCAGGAGGCCCGTGACGATCCGGCACATAATGGAGTCCCCAATCGTTTCGGACCCCGTGAGGCTCATGGACTCGCCGCCGATGGGGGACGGCGCCGCGGCGCTGCTCCTGACGACGGATCCATCGGGTGCCGACGCGGAGATAGCGTTCTCGGACTACGCGACGTCCAGCGTGGATTTCTACTCGCGCGGCGATCCGCTGTCGCTGCCCGCTCTCGCGACGATCGCGGCCGCGGCCAGGAGCTCGGGCATCGACCCATCGGCCGCGGATTTCCTGGAACTGCACGACTCATTCGCCGTGATGGCAGCGCTGGAGCTGGAGGAGCTCGGCGCGGCGCCCAGGGGCGGCGCCCCGGCCCTCGCCAAGAATGGCGTATTCTCATCGGGTGGGAAGCTCCCGGTATCGACGTTCGGGGGCATGAAGGCGAGGGGCTTTCCGGTGGGGGCGGCCGGCGTCTATCAGGTGGCGGAGGCGGCGCTCCAGGTTTCGGGGAACGCCGGCGCCAACCAGATACAGGGGGCGGGGATGGGCGTGGCCGTCAACCTCGGGGGCTTCGGAGGGACGGCGGTCCTGACCGCCGTGAGGAGGCGCTGAGCAATGGCACTACCGCCCATAGCTTACTGGAGGACGAAGCGCACGTACTACGATATGAAGGGCTCCATCTGCAGATCCTGCGGCGCCGCGTTCTACCCGCCGGTCAAGGTCTGCCCCAAGTGCGGCAGCAGGGAACTCGACAGCGCCCCGATGCCGCAGGGCGGCAGGATCATCGGCTTCACGACGACCAACGAGGTGGGCACGTCTTTCCGCAGGTACAGACCCCTCACGTTCGGACTGGTCGAGCTGGACAACGGCGTGGTCGTGCTGGGCCAGCTGGTCGACTTCACGGGAGATGAGCTCAAGGTGGGGGCGCGCGTGAGGGCCGTCATAAGGAAACTGAGGGAGGACGGGACTGACGGCATAATATACTACGGCTTCAAGTTCGCGCCCGAGCGCTGACCGCGGACGAGGCCCTTCCGCGCCGCCATCATCAATGTTATCGCGAGGGTCTTCGCATCCTCTATCTCCCCTGAAGATGCGCGTGCAAGGAGCTCGTCGAACGTCATTGTCACCGTGCGTATATCCTCGTCGGGCTCCGGCTCCGCCTTCCCCCTTCTCGAGACCCTGATGCGGTACAGGTATATCCTCTCCGAGCTGTAACCCGGGGCCAGGAAGATGTCCCCCAGGTATTCCACCTCGTCGGGCTCGTAACCCGTCTCCTCCCGGAGCTCCCTCCTGGCGCAATCCTCGGGGGCCTCGCCCGGCTCCAGCGTGCCCGCGGGGACCTCCAGGAGCCTCCTCCCGACGGCGTGCCTGTACTGCTCCACGAGCACGACGGATCCATCCGGCGCCTCCGGCAGGAATGCGGCGGCCCCTGGGTGCTCGACGACGTCGCGCACAATCTCGCCCGTCGGGGTCCTCAACACGTCGCGCCTGACGGAGAATATCCTGCCCGAGAACACGCGCTCAGATCTCAGCGGCTCCACGCCCGGCCGTGGAACGGCGTCCTTTAATTCTTGACTCGCGCCGGGGGCTATCCAGCCTACATCGCTAAGGGAACCTCCGCTCCTTAACCTCCATTGGGGGAGTTCACCCTCCATTAAGGTTAAAGGGACCATCAAACCCCTCCCGACCCCATGGATCCTCCCACGCCCGCGCAGCTAATCGAAAGTCTGTCCAAGTTGACCGAGCACAGCAACGATGTGCCGGATTCCCTGCTCCTGGGAGCGGGCTATGATGGGCAGAGGAAGCTGGCATACCTGCAATTCTACGACCCCCGGTCCCAGGAAATCCGGTTCTACTACGACACTACGGGGCACAGGCCATATCTGTACACAAGGGCGCCCCCGGAGGAACTTGTATTCCTCCGCGACAGGGACGACGTATTGGAGCTCCGCGTGGAGGAGAAGATGGATCTGCTGAACGACGGGCGTGTGCCGTTCACGAAGATAGTCGTTGACGATCCGCTGGCGGTCTCGGGATCGGGCGGCAGGAAGGGCCTGCGCGACGTCGTCGAGGCGTACGAGGCCGATATAACGTATTACCTGAATTACATCTACGACATGGGGATACATCCGGGCGCATTCTACAGGGTCGAATCCGGCGTCGTGAAGCCGCCGGCGTTCGAGGTCCCCGGCGATGTCAGGGCCGCGCTCACGAACGCGCTGGAGCGGGTCGAGCCCGAGTTCAGGCGCTACGTAGAGGAGTGGGCGGAGGTGTTGAGCCAGCCGTTCCCGAAGGTGAAGCGCGCGGCCATGGACATAGAGGTATTCACGGAGCAGATGGACAGGATCCCCGATCCGCAGAGGGCCGATCAGAAGGTGATCAGCATCTCGCTCGTGGGGAGCGATGGTGTAAAACGCGTCTATCTGCTGAGGCGGCCGGAGCTCGAGGTCGGGGAGCGCAGGCTGCCGCCGGACGTCCAGGAGCTCGTGTTCGACTCGGAGGAGGAACTGCTCCTAGCGTTCTTCAAGGACATGATGGATTATCCGGTGATCCTGACGTTCAACGGGGACGACTTCGACCTCCCATATCTATATCACCGCGCGCTCAGGTTCGGGATACCCAAGGACGCGATCCCCATAACGCTAGGTAGCAACGAGGCCCACGTCCGCCACGGGATCCACGTGGATCTGTACAAGGTCTTCAACAATCGGGCCATACAGGGATATGCGTTCAACAACCGGTACTCAGAGCATACGCTGAACGCGCTCGCCGAGGCCCTGCTGGGGATGGAGAAGGTTGAATTCGAGGGCTCCATCAACGATCTATCGTTCGAAATGCTCGCATACTACAACTACACCGACTCCGAGCTCACCTACAGGCTCTCGGAGTTCAACAACGACCTGCTGATGAGGCTCCTGATAACCGTGATGAGGGTCGCGAAGATGCCGATGGCGGACGTCGCTAGGACCAGCGTCTCCAACTGGATAAGGAGCCTGCTGATATTCGAGCACAGGCGGTGGGGCGCCATAGTCCCGAGGAAGGAGGACCTGGAGTCCAGATCGATCTCCTACTCGAAGGCTGTGATAAAGGATAAGAAGTACAGGGGAGGCTTGGTCATAGAGCCGGTTCCCGGGATACACTTCAACGTCGTGGTCTTGGACTTCGCGTCGCTGTATCCCAGCATAATAAAGGTCTACAACATATCGTATGAGACCGTGCGCTGTCCGCACGATGAGTGCCGCGACGACCCCTCCTTGCGCGTCCCGGACACCGCCCACTGGATCTGCAAGAAGAGGCGCGGAATAACGTCGCTGCTGATAGGATCTCTCAGGGACATACGCGTGGACTACTTCAAGGCGCTCTCAAAGAGGCCCGGGGTCACGAATGAGGAAAAGGAATTCTACTCCGTCATATCACAGGCACTCAAGGTGATACTCAACGCGAGCTACGGCGTGATGGGGTTCGAGAACTTCGCCCTCTACTACCTGCCGGTGGCCGAGGCCACGACCGCGTATGGCAGGTGGGCGATCACCCAGACGCTGAACCATGCCAAGGAGATGGGCCTGGAGGTGATCTACGGCGACACGGACTCCCTCTTCGTGAGGGCGCCGAGCGAGGATCAGGTGAAGGAGCTCACTAACTGGGCGAAGGAGAAGCTGGGAATAGATCTGGACGTGGATAAGGTGTTCCGTTACGTCGCATTCAGCGAGAGGAAGAAGAACTACATCGGCGTATATCCGGGAGGCCGCGTGGAGGTCAAGGGGCTCACCGGCAAGAAGAGCAACACACCCGATTATATAAAGAAGGTCTTCTACGACGTCCTGGACGTGCTATCGAGGGTCAGCTCGGAGCAGGACTTCGAGCACGCGAGCTCCGAGATCAGGGGGATGATAAGGCAGGCATACCTGGACATAAGAAACAGGAAGGTGCCGCTCGACGTCTTAGCGTTCCACGTGATGCTGAGCAAGTCGATCGACCAGTATAAGGATACGACGCCCCAGCACGTGAAGGCTGCCCGGCTCCTCAGGAACGCCGGGAAGGACGTCAAACCGGGGGATATAATATCATACGTGAAGACCGCCGGCGGGCTCGGCGTGAAGCCTGTTTCGATGGCGAGACCGGAGGATGTCGACGTGGATAAATACATCGACTACCTGCGCTCAACATTCGATCAGCTTCTGGACGCGCTCGGCTATAGCTTCGAGGAGATAATGGGAATAACCAGCATAGAGGAGTTCTTCTCCTGAATTGTTCCGCGTGAGATCTCCGACCGAGTGGTCCCCGGCGCCGGGGAATTACAGGGTCGTCATGATCGGGGTGCCGTTTGACGCCACGCAGAGCTACAGGCCGGGCGCCCGCCTGGGGCCATCGGCCGTCAGGACGGCCCTGCCCAACATGGAGTTCTACAGCCTTGAGCTCGGGAGATCCCTGGAGGGCCTCTCAATAGGGGATGCCGGCGACTTGGAATACACGTCGGATACCGCGAGCATGCTCAGATATGTGGAGGCCGCAGTGTCGGAGCTGTCGGAGTCCGGGAAGGTGCCGGCCGTCGTGGGAGGGGAGCACACGATCACGCTGGCCTCCTACAGGCCGTTCTGCGGCGCCACCCTGGTCGTGTTCGACGCGCACCTGGACATGCGCGACGAAATCTACGGCCTCAGGACATCGCATGCGACCTTCCTCAGGAGGCTCATGGAGTCATGTGACATGGATATAGTGCACGTGGGCGGCCGCGCGTTCTCGAGCGAGGAGCTGGACTTCGCGCGGTCCCGCGGGGTGTCGATCTACACCGTATATGATCTGGAGGATGCCCGGAAAGTCCTGTCAGGGCTCGGCCGCTCCGGGACTAGAATCTACGTAAGCTTGGATATGGATGCACTAGACCCCGCATTTGCCCCCGGCGTGGGAAATCCGGAGCCGGGAGGTGTGGGATCCATCGATCTCCTCCGTCTGCTGGCGTCGCTGGACGGGGCGGCGCTCGCGGGGTTCGACGTCGTCGAGCTGAGCCCCCCCTACGATCAATCGGGCGCCACCTCCGCGCTGGCGGCAAAGGCCCTCCTGATGCTCGCGTCGATTGCCGACGAGGCTCCATCCTCCACGCGGGGCGGACCTTCAACTTCCTGAAGCTGTCCGGGCCCGCCGACACATCTCCATTGTGGGCGGCGCTCCGGATTTCCGGGAAGCTGACCGCGCGCATTCTCCATCTCTAAGAGAAATGATCGGCCATGGGGAATAAATATACGGCCAACCCATGGTCACGCATCAGAGTAATGGGGGTGATATCGCTGAAGGCACAGGGATACGGGATCAATGCGCACGAGGTGGTGGGATATAACACACCGAGTTACTATGTCGTTCACGATGTTAAGGTTAAGGGAAATCCGAGGGTGATTGTTAACCGTCCAGCTGTGCGCAAAATGCGCTCTGACCTCAGCGGCGCGCTGCTCGGCGCTATGGGGAGGCCGCACCCGTACATCGTGGCCGTGAACTACCCCGTCCTTACGGACGGGGCTTCCCGCTTCATTGCCCCGCCTTGCCCGCTGACAGTGGGTAGAGGGCGGAGCTCCACGGGCTCCAAGGGTGGTTCCCACCCCGATCCCCTTAGGATACTGAGGGATGCATCCGTGTTGCCCGCACGGGCCGTCGATGGGGCAGAGGCGTACCTCACCGACCCCCGCTTCAACCGGGGCGCCTCGGTGACGCTTACCCCGTCCATGAATATCGCAGTAATCTTGAACGAAGCTATAAAGGGGTGTAACGCTTGAGATCTCAGGGAATCCCCGGTCAGGACGGCGGGGATGTCGAATCGCGGCGTGAACATCCGAGGGGGAAGTCGGAAGCCACGCGGTCGAACGGTGCGTATGCGGCTGTGTCGATGGTGCTCGAGGGCGCCCCCGGCCGCTACCGCGCGCTCATAGTGAAGCGGGTCGATAACGCGCTCGACCCGTGGTCCGGGGATTGGGCGCTCCCGGGCGGCAGGATGGAGGCTTCGGACCCGGATCTCCATGCGACAGCCGTCAGGGAGACCCTCGAGGAGACCGGGATAGATCTGTCGTCGTCCGCGGAGTTCATGTTCGACATGGACTTCTTCTCGCCGACCAACGCGCCGCAGATGCTCGTGAAACCGTTCGTCTTCAGGTTGATCGTGCCGGTCGAGGTAAGGCTGTCGCGCGAGCTCGTGGATTATATATGGGCGCCGCTGGATGACCTCAGGGAGCGCGCCGACGAGAGAGGGCGGCCCGAGTTCAGGCTCAGGGAGGGGGCAGTGATTTGGGGGATGACGGCCAGGATAATCGTGGAGGCGAAGAGGAGGCTGGGCGCGCGTTAGGATCCGAGGTGCTGCGGAGGCTCCGGCGGGATCGCGCGCTGGACGGCGGATATTTCCTAATCGATCATGCAGCGCCGGGCTGCGACGATCCATTCGGCGCCCTTGTGGCCACCATCCTATCTCAGAACACGAACGATCGGAACGGATACGCTGCATTCTCCTCCTTGGCTGAATCAATAGGGGTCACCCCTTGGAAGATCTCCCGGGCGCCGCTCGGCGCGCTGGAGGATGCCATAAGGCCGGCCGGCATTTACAGGGAGAGGGCCAGGAAGCTCAGGGAGATGGCACGGATTGTCGTGGAGCGGTACGGTGGGGATCTCTCGCGCGTGCTCGCGATGGATATGGAGAATGCCAGGACCGCGCTCATGGAACTGCCCGGCGTGGGACCCAAGACGGCGGATGTCGTCCTCCTCTTCTGCGCGTCGATGCCCACGTTCCCCGTCGACACCCACATATCGCGCGTTTCCCGCCGCCTAGGTCTGGTGCGCGCGGGCGCCGGCTACGAGGAGATCAGGTCAAGGCTACAGTCGATATTCGAGCCCGGAGATTACCGGGCGGTGCACAGGCTCCTGATACAGCTCGGGAGGGTTCATTGTCGCGCCCGCGGCCCGAGGTGTGACGAATGCCCCATGTCCGACATATGTCCCCGCATAGGCCTGGAGACACGTTCGCCGGACCGCGGTTAATGGTGGGGGATGAAAAGCAAATTAGAAGCCCCGGCGAGCCCTGAGCGAGCTAATGAGGGCACTGATATGGCACGTCGACGAGTTCTCATACTGGCCGGTCGGCAGGGAGGGGGACGTGGCGGACGAGGCGCCCGAGGGCCCCCGCGAATTCAGGGACGCTATAGTCGCTCTGGTGAGCGTCGAGGCGGGGGATGGCCCGATTGAGGCGGAGGGGATGGCATCCGAGGTGGCGGATGTCGCCCGCCAAGTCGGGTGCGATCGTGCGGTCGTTTACCCATACGCTCACCTCAGTAGCGAACTCGCGCGGCCACAGGTCGCTATAGAGATTCTGGGATCGCTAGCCGCCGGCCTGTCATCCCGGGGGCTCGACGTGCATAAGGCACCGTTCGGCTGGACTAAGAGCTTCCAGGTCAGGATCAAGGGGCATCCTCTAGCCGAGCAGCTGAAGGTCGTGGAGCCGGGGAGAGGAGGGCGCCCGCGCGGCGCCGAGGCTCCGAAGGAGAAGTTCCACAGGTTCATTGTAATAGATGATGATGGCTCGGAGCATGAGGTCACGAGGGAAAACTGGAGGAGTGCTCCCCCGCTCGCGAGGGATGACGTGAAGCACAGGATGCTGGCCGAGTTCATAAGAAACGAGCTTGAGGGCAGGCCGGGGGAGGGCGCAGCCCCTAGGCACGTGTACTACATGAGGAAGCTAGAACTCGTGGATTATTCCCCCGAGAGTGACGTCGGGCACATGAAATGGTATCCGAACGGCGCGCTCATCAGGGACCTGATACTCGACTACGCGTACTTCCGGGTGGCGCGGGAGTGGGGCGCCATGAAGATGCAGAATCCGCTAGTCTACAGGACCGATGTGGAATCCATAAGGATGCTGCAGGGCGAATTCCACGAGCGCGACTACTCGATGGATGGAGGGCTCGTCCTGAGGTTCGCAAGCGATCCCGGGGCGTTCCCGTTCGTCCAGAGGCTTACGTTCACCTACAGGCAGATGCCGCTCAAGGTCTACGAGGAGGCGAACTGTTTCAGGAAGGAACAGAAGGGCGAGCTCACGGGCCTGATGAGGGTCAGGTCGTTCCTCATGACCGACCACCACGCGTTCATATCCGATGAGGAACAGGCGAAGGCCGAGTACAGGAGGCTGAGCCTCCTGTTCAAACAGCTCATGGACGACGTCATATCGGGGGACCACTGGGTGCTGGGGTTCGAATTCGTTGAGGATTACTACGAGAAATACAGAGAATATATAAAATCGCTCGTCGCTGAGATGAAAGTGCCCGCGTTCATCAAGTTGATGAAGGAAATGTCGCACTACTATGCCTTCAAGAGCGAGTACCAGGCGATATTCCCGGACGGCAACAACGTCCAGATATCCACAGTGCAGTGGGACGTGAAGAACGGCGAGCGCTTCCACATAAAGTACGTTGCCGATGACGGGAGGGAGAGGCCGGTGCCCATAATACTCCACGCGTCGAGCTTCGGGAGCATAGAGAGGACGCTGGCGTCGCTGCTCGAGAGGGCAGCCTGGGATGAGAGAGCGGGATTGAACCCGATGCTTCCGTTCTGGCTGTCGCCCGAACAGGTGAGGATAATACCCGTAAGGGTGGCCGATCACATGGACCATGCGGTCCACTTGGCCGGGGAACTCGAGCGCAGGGGCTTCAGGGTAGGGTTGGACGACAGGGACCTAACGCTCTCGAAGCGCATCCGCGACGCCAAGTCCAGCTGGATACCGTACCTGGTGGTCATCGGGGATGAGGAGATCGCGGGCGGCCACTACTCAGTCACACCGCGGCAGGGCCGCGCGATAGGGAAGGAGCCCACGCTCCGCATGGGCCTCGAGGATCTGGTGGCCGAGCTGGAGCGCGCGCAGGGCGGAATGCCGACAAGGCCGCTCTACGTGCCCAGGGAGATATCCCTGCGGCCAATATTCACCGGTGTGGCGTAGGCGGCGTCATAACGGCCGCAAATCCACCTCCTCACAATAGGTCCAAATTTCGTTCCGGACAATTCCAGTCTGAAGGCACAACCGGCGTGGGATGCCCGTACTATATACCATCCGTGCGGCAAATACCCTCACCGGGACGCTCCCCATTGGCTTCGTGAAAGGAAGTGGATGTAGGTGGCCGGGAACGCGTTTCAGGGAAGCCCGAGGTGATGGGATTGCCGTTCAGGCCACGGCTGGTGCTCATCCCGGGATGATCGCGATCGACATCATACAAACCGCCCGATTCCGATCGAACTACAGACGCAACGTTAAATGGCCACCGCGTCGCCGACCACGGGTATGGATATCAGGGACCCCCTTGAGATCTACAAATCCGTTCGCGGGCTCGGCGCCGACGAGTTCGAGGGAATACTCGAGAGGGCCATCGAGCTCCTGGGACAGGAGGATGGTTCATGCGGTCAGCTCCAGAGGCGCGGCGGCGTCGTCCGCATAACGAGCTCATCCGGCCAGCTCGTGGTCATAGGGGACATCCATGGGGACTACGACGCCATCGGCTCGATACTCGCCGGCCCCGCGCCCGCGGCGCTGGAGCGCGGCGCCCTGGTGTTCTTGGGGGACTACGTAGATAGAGGGCCGGACCAGGTCGAGGCTCTCGCGGTGGTGCTATCGCTGAAGCTCGAATACCCCCAATCGGTGGTCGTCCTCAGGGGAAATCACGAGCCGCCTCCCTGGCTGATGCCGGTGCCCCACGATTACCCGGACGTCCTGGCATCGAGGTTCGGCGATAGGAGCGCCGCGCTCCACGGGCTTTCGATGGACCTCTTCCAGAGGCTCCCACACGCCGCGGTGTCCGGAAACGGAGTATTCATGGTCCACGGCGGTCCCCCATCCGAACCCCGTCGCCTGGACGAAATCGAGCGCCCCGGCAGGGAGGATCTAGAGGACATGCTCTGGGGGGATCCCACACCGCTCCCGGGCTCGGCCCCCTCCCCAAGGGGGGCCGGACACCTCTACGGCCCCGACGTGACGGCCAGGTTCCTGTCGGAAAATGGGCTCTCAGCGATCGTCAGATCGCATGAGCCGTGCGACGGCTACCGGATCGACCACGGAGGCAGGGTCATCACCGTCTTCAGCCGCAGGGGGCCGCCATATCTGAACAGGGCTGCCGGCTACTTCCGCGCCGACATGTCGGAGCCCCTAGGATCCCCGGAGTCCCACCTGTTCCTCCTGGAGTTTCACCCTACGTAGGCATGCGCGGATATACGTGATCGTACACATCGAATGAACAGTGGAGCCGGGGCTTCACGGCATCATATCGTATAGACCCCTCGCGGGTTCATCGGAGTTCCTCCGCCTCCATTCGGGGGTATCAATCCACCGTACGTGTGCGGTATATGCATCCATTTCTCCGCCACGGGCGGGGAAACCCCCTTCATCCCCAGGTGGAGGTTGACGGCCGCGTTCAGTCGCATGTCAATTGCGAGCCCGCACCTGAAGGCCGCGCCTCCTATCTTAGTCGACCCACCCGTATCAGGAGCACGTGTCCTAGGGATAATTCCACGGCTCCGTCGACCCTCCTTAAACACGGACCTCACTCCATCCAGAAAGGGTTGGATGATGCGGTCATCTGGATATGATATTTCGATTTAACTTAAAAATCCCGGCAATTATCCCGAGCAATATTACTAATAATTAATAACAACAATGATAATTCAAAACTTACCTACTGAGGGACCGCCGCCGTCGGCGCCGACATCTGAAACACAGCTGTCCCGTCAGCGGGACGCCTAGTCCGAGGGCGCATCATGCTGCACTCGAAAGTGCGGCCGAAAGTCAGCGATTTGTCTATCAATCTAGATCTCAACCATTAGGGTCGGCAACCGTATAATATGCGGCATCATGTCCCGCACCGTCGAGGAGGTCAGGGCCGCGCTCGCCGTGGGCTATCTAGGGGATGGCGACGATCAGGAACCCGACATCAGGGCGTGGGCTGAGGATCATGGTTACATGCTGGTCGGCGCCGTCAGCGCGTCCGGGGATCGGGATCCACCCAGTCGCGTCCTTGAGCTGTGCAGCTGGAACGGCGCCAAGACGATATTGGCGCGTGACCTCTCCTCGTTCGGCCCGGACCTCCAGTCATCCTATGAGGTGGTGAGGAAGCTCTACGCGTCCGGGATATCGGTTGTCCTCGTGAGTAGGGGTCTCAGGATAGATGGGCGCACGGCGCTGGGGAAGCTCATGATGGAGTTGCTGTCGATGGCCGTGGAGCTCGCCGCCTCGCAGCGGAATCAGAGACAGCAGTCCTCCAAGAAGACCGGCCGCCCTCCCAGATCGGTGGACGAGGCGGAGCTCCTCAAGCTGCGCGAGCGGGGCATGAGCGTGCGCGCCATAGCCAAGGCGCTGGACGTGAGCAAGTCAACCGTCTGGCGCAAACTGAGGGAGCTGGAATCCGGAAAGGCTAACTAGGTACCTCCGGGAACTCGCGCATATGGTAGTCGTGATAACCCACACGAAGGATCTCGATGGCATGGCGTCCGCCGCGATCGTCGTCCGGGAGAATCCGGGGGCACAGGTCGCGCTCGCGGACTACGATGATGAATACGTGAACGCGGTGGAGAGGGATGTGAGGCCGGGGGTCGGCGAGACCGTGATCATAGCCGACATAGGCTGCAATAGGAAGAGCATATCGAGATGGGCGTCCATAGTATCCGGCTGGAAGACCCGGGGCGCTAGGGTACTATGGCTGGATCACCACGCCTGGGATGACGACTGCGTAAGGGCCGTCGGGGATGTCGTCGACCTGCTCACACACGACACGGAGGGCAGGTGCGCGGCCGAGGTCGTCCTGGAGCACGTGGGAAGGGCAGGTGATCCCGTGGAGTCCAGGCTCGCGGAGCTGGCCCACGACAGCGACTTCAACCTGAGGAGCGAACCGCTCGCCGACATGTTATCCCGCCTGATATCATACTATCATTACATCGGCGGCCGCGGGGATGACCTGAAACTGCGCCTGATAAATTCGCTTTCGCTCGGCATCCTGTGGACTGTAGAGATGGACATCCAGGCCAGGGAATATGGGAAGATACTCAGGCAAGACTACGATCTCCTGCTCAGGTCTAGGGTTCGCGAGGTGAACGGATATCGCTTGGTCGTGGGGCTGCGCGGCGCCTACAGCGGCACGGACGCTTCCAACGTTGTCCAAGAGAGAATCGGCGGCGACATCATATTCATGGTGTCCGGGAGGGGGCATCTGAGCATACGCAGCGATCGTGACGACGTGAACGCGAAGGCGATAGGCGAGGCGTTCGGGGGAGGCGGGCATCTCCGGCACGCGGCCGGCGGATCAATAGAGGACTTGTTCCCGAATCCGACCGAGGAGCAACTGGACGCAATAGCCGATTACATAGCGGGGAGGCTGTCTGGAATCGACTTCAGGCTGCACGACGACCGGGAAAACGTTTAATTCAGGCTGCGCGATGACCCGGGATATCCTTGGTCCTTGTCAGGGTGTTCCGCATATCGAGCTTCACGGACCCCGAGACGGGCGCGTCCGGGAAACAGATAGAGCTCATCGGCGTCAGGAGGCACACGTCCGGATTCATCGGAGCCCCCCAGGAGGAGGCAGCCCTCCTCTCAAACCTCATGAACCAGCTTCAGAGCTGGGGCCTGGTGCCCCCCATGAGGGAGATGGCCATGCCTAAGATAGTACTCTACCTGACCGAGGACGAGTATGAGATGCTAGGAATACGCTTCGAGGTCAACGACGTCTACGAGCTCGAGTTCAAGGACAGCCGGATATCGCTCAAGAAGGCCACGGAGTCCTCCTCACAGTAGCGAGGTCAGGCCGTGGATCGACTGCCCTCCCGGAGGTCTTATCCGAGACGCCGCATGCGAAATTGTTCCATAGGATCGACGGGTTTCGCTCTACATAGGCGCGCACATGTACGCATCAGTGTACCTGTCGTACGCGTAGAGCTGGGGCTTCACGGCATCATACAGACCCCTCGCGGGTTCATCGGAGTTCCTCCGCCTCCATTCGGGGGTATCAATCCACCATACGTGGGCGGATATACATCCATTTCTCCGCCACGGGCGGGGAAACCCCCTTCATCCCCAGGTGGAGGTTGATGGCCGCGTTGATTGAAATGAAAAGCGCGTGTACACAGCAAGCTACTCACGAACAGCCGCCAACGGCGTCCGATGTGCGGCAAAGCGGACGCTTCATCCCCTGCCAGACTTCCGGATGTGCCTCCAGATTCTGGACTCCTCGGCCGCCAGTTTCATCAGAAAAGCCCTGCCGTCCTCCGGGCTCCACGCGCTCCTCATATGCGCTAGGGCGAGGTCGTCACCTATTCTACGCGATGCCTCGTAGAATGCCAGCGTGATTGCGTCAAGCAGGAGCCCCGACTCGATAAGCGCCTCGGCCTTCCTGCGGAAGACATATCCCTCGACCTCCTCGTCCAGCTCCGAGTACAGGATCCTACCGACGGCATCCACAACTCTCTTCACATGCGCCAGCTCGCCGGGCGGACCCGGCGGCAACACGTCCAGAGCCCTCGCCTGTCTAACTAAGTGCGCTGGCCTCGGGATACTGCCGGCCGCCGCCACGGCGGACGATGTGAGGAGCGAGAACGACTTCATCGCGTAGTAGTATACGGCCGTGGCGTCCGCGGCCTCGAGCCCCCTGGCGGTGCTCTCGGCGGCATCCATAGCGTCGCGCCTGGCGACGGCGCGCGCCAGCTCCTCCCTCCTATCCTTCCAGCTCGCCTTCAGTGCAGCTGCCTCCATGGACCTATCATCGACGATTATCATCGACGGGATCTCCTCGCGCGGCGGCCTCCGCGCGACTATTATCCTGACGACGGATCCGCGCTCCCTCCAGATCTCCTGACCCTCCTCCTCGCTCGGGAAGGCCACGACATCCATCGGACACCATTCGGCCGGGATTCCCTCCGCGGCGCAGCCTATGATAGCGATGGACAGGCCGTCGTATCTGCGCGCGGCGCGCCTGGCCCTCTCCTCGAGCGCGTTGATCCTCAACAAAGTTTAAATATCGGTCTCATATCTATTACCACTCGGGTATAAAACCATTTGGGGTGTTAATAGTTGGTCTATGGGCCAAGTTTCATGGAGTACGAACCCGGATCTAGGTGTCCTAGGTGCGGAAAGGGCACGCTGATCATGGATCCTAACACAGGGGAGTTGACCTGCTCCAACTGCGGATTCGTCGTCAGGGAGAGGATCGAAGACCCCGGACAGGAGTGGCGCGCGTTCAGCAAGGAGGAGAAGGATGACCGGAGCCGCGCGGGCGTCCCGCTCTCGCTTGCCATGCACGATATGGGGCTGGCCACCGTCATAGGCCCGAGGGACAAGGACGCGAGCGGGAAGCCGCTGGAGGCCCCCGTGAGGAGCATGATGCAGAGGCTCAGGACGTGGAACAGCAGGAGCCAGGTACACGAGCCGGTGGACAGGAACCTGAGGCAGGCGTTCAACGAGCTGGACACGCTGGCCGACAAGCTGAGCGTATCCCAGGCGATAGTGGAGAGGGCCGCGTACGTTTACAGGAAGGCGCTCGAGAAGGGCCTCGTGAGGGGGAGGAGCATAAGCGGGCTGATAGCCGCATCGCTCTATGCCGCGTGCCGGGCGCTCGAGACCCCCAGGACCCTCAAGGATATAGCCGAGGTGAGCGGCCTCAAGAAGAAGGATATCGCCAGATGTTACAGGCTGCTGGTCCGCGAGCTAGACCTGAGGATGCCGATCGCCGATCCCGTGAAGTCGGTGAGCAGGATAGCGAGCAAGGCCGGGCTCAGCGAGAGGGTCCAGAGGAGGGCCGTGGAGCTCCTGAGGAGGGCGTCCGAAGTCAGGATATCCGCCGGCAAGGATCCGATGGGGATGGCGGCCGCGGCGCTTTACATAGCATGCGTGCTCGAGGGCGAGAACAAGACCCAGAAGGAGATAGCGGAGGCCGCGGGCGTGACGGAGGTCACGATAAGGAACCGGTACAAGGGTCTCAAGGCGGCGCTGGGTCTGGACGACGCGCTTGCGGTCGCCGAGGCCAATAGGTTGAAGGCTAAGGAGGAGGCCAGCTAGGCCTCACAGGTTCAATTCCCCTTTTATTTCACGCACCATGTCCAAGAGCACCCCAGGCTCCGCACCTTCCTTGGCGAGCCCCTCGAGCTCCTCCAGCGCCAGATACGCGCGCTCCAACCATTCAAGCCCGGCCTTCCGGGACGAAATCGCCCTATAGATCTCCAGGAGCCCGAGCTTCACCTGGACATACTCGCGCCTGTTCATGGACTGGTTGGCTATGATAGACGCTACGAGGTTCAGCACCCTCCTGCGGTAGAGCCCAGCCGCCCTGGCGCTCTCGCCTGACCTTATGAAGAGCCTCTCGACGCGCGTGAGCTTCCTCTGGACCAATTAGATCTCCTCTATGGCCCTGACCCTCCTCCCGGCCAGCTCCCTGAGGGTCCTCATGTCCATGACATCCGCCAGCTCCCTCCCTATTAACTTGAGGTACATTTCCACCTCCTCGTCGTCCATGAACTGGAACATATACCTCCCCTGATAAGGCCTTGGAACTCCCTCCCTCCTCATGAGCTCGAAGTGCATGAACGGTTCGCCCCTCCTCACGGTCACGCTGTCGCGATCGTTGTTCAGGTTGACGACCTCCAGGGCCAGCCTCCCCGCGAATCCGCTGTGCACCTTCGCGGCGTTCAGGAACGATATCCCGAGCCTCCCGAACCTGCTCTTGGCCGTCAGGTGCGCGACGTAGTTCGGGGGCACGAACACTATCTCATGCGATACCAAGTTCCTGTGCTCCAGATACCTGATCTCGACGTCGTCCCTCACCGTCAGGACATAGCCGTCCCCATCCATGAGCTCGGCGTTGAACGGATGTATGACCTTGTAGCGCTCGTTGGCCTCGATGAATTCATCATATCCCAGCACGCACATACCCCGAGGGTCGGCCCGCGGCTTCAGATATCCTTTGCCATCGACCTCAAAGATCCCAGTGCGCATGGCAATACTTACTACCAGCTTGGCTCGGCGAGCCCCGAATCACATGCACGGATCAAATTACATATTCGCTCGCGGGCACCTCAGTAGACCTCTATGCCATCTCCCTTGAACCCCAGCTCCACCAGGATCCCCCTTATACTATCCCGGTGATCCCCCTGCAGCATTATCGCGCCGTTCTTGGCCGTTCCGCCGCATGCCAGCTTCCTCTTCAACTGCTTCGTGAGATCGTGGACGTCGAGTTCCTTGCCATCGAGTCCCTCGATAACCGTCATGGGCTTGCCGTAGCGCTTCGTCTCCAACTTCACGACTATCTTGGACTGCTCCTTCTCCAGTTCCCCACATACGCAGAGATCCTTCGGCAGTCCGCAGACCGGACATATATCCTGAGACACTGTTCGTAACAGCTAGGCCGAAGCCTCCTTTTAAGGATATCTCATCTCCCGGGTGGGCGCAGGCTCGATCGCCCGACGTGGATGTATATGGATGAACAGCATCGGCGTATAGGTCCAGCTATCGTGAGGCGCATCGTCTGCACTAAATGCTTATATTTCCATTCGCCCCGTACACGATGTGTTCCCGGTGCAGTTGCTCGCGCTGGTCGTGCTAGAATTCGCGCTGACCGCTGCGCTGGCCGCCCTCTCCGCGAGGGCCGCGCTCGGCCTCGAATCGAGGACCCTCCGGCTCCTCGCGGCATCGTTCGGCCTACTGGCGCTCAGCTCGGCCCTCAAAATAGCGTGGCTCATCCTGAGCTCCGAAATCGCGCTGGCGCTCAGCTCAGCAGTGATGGCGGTATCCTTCTTCGTGCTGGCGATTTCACACGTGTACTCGGTATCCCCCCGCGCGTCCGCATCCTACATGCTACTGCTCATGCTGCCCACACCGGTCCTCGCGGCGTACACGTTGGCAAAGGGCGTCTCGCTCTACTTGGTCCTCTACGCCGCCGTGGAGACAACCATCTTCTACACCGAGAACAGGTACCGGGCGAGCCTGCTGACGGCCACCGGCCTTTACGTGCTGTTCGCATCGCTGGTGCTCGGCTTCACGTCGCTCGGGATAGCGAACCTGCTCATCGTGGAGGCGGTCCAGGCCGCGGGATACGCGCTGCTGCTGGCGTCGGGCGTCTACTCCTACAGGGGCGCGGAGGGAGGCGGATGAGCGTATACAGGAGCAGGGTCCGTCTCTACGCAGATGTCCTGAGGGCCGTGAGGGATGGGGCCGGGGACGAGGGTTTCGCCAGGATATCGGCCGTCATGAGGAAGGCCAACACGTCGTACGCGAAGCTGTCCGGGATACTCGATGAGCTGGCCAAGAGCAGCATGCTGGAGATCGTGGAGTCCGGCGATGTGAAGGGCTACAGGCTCACGGAGATCGGCCTGAAGTTCCTGGATGAATACGAGAGGCTCGAGCGCTTCGCCAAGGCTTACGGGTTGCGGCTTTAACGGCCGGGGAATAAGGGGGCGGAAGACTCCTCCCGCGAGGGCGGGGTAGTTTACGTAATGGCAAAATAATGGCAGATGCCTCGGCCATGGTGATAAGTATGGAGGGGCTTTCTTCATGGAACGCGGGGGAGACGCCCGGGTATGACCGCGCCTCCGCGAGTATGCCGGGATATTTCCCGATCCCATATGTGAAGATAAGCGCGCCGATGAACAGGAAAGCCCCGCCCTCGCGGACGGATAGTTTACTTAAGCATACACAGGGGTTCTCGACTTGAATCCATGCATTGCGCACGGATGCCACTCATGCTGCGTGAGGACGGAGATGCCCCTCACTATGCGGGACGTGGAGAGGCTGGAGTCGCTCGGCTACAGGCGCGAGGACTTCACCAGGCATGTGGACGGAGTCCTCGTGCTGGCAACGAAGGATAGCGGCGATTGCTTCTTCCTGGGGGAAGATGGCCTGTGCACCGTCTACGAGCGGAGGCCGGACGGGTGTCGCATATATCCGCTTGTCTGGTCCGCGGAGCGGGGCGCGGCCATCCTCGATCCCGACTGCCCGTATACGCGCGAGTTCAGCTTCGGCCCGGACGACGTGTCCGTGCTGATGGGCTTGGTGCGCGAGATTTATGGTGAGGAAGCGCTTAAGGGCGGGGACGGCCTCGGGAATGGGCGATGTCCGGCCTCAGGAAGGTTGTGATCCCGGAATATCGGGTATCGGAGGAGGTCCACCTGGACCCCGTTACGTCAGCGCTCCTGATAGTCGATATGCAGAACGACTTCGTGGATCCCAGGGGGAAGCTATTCGTGCCCTCCGCCCCCGACACGGTCCCGAAAGTGAAATCGCTCGTCGACCGCGCGAGATCCTCCGGCGTACAGATTATTTACACGCAGGACTGGCATCTCCCGGACGATCCCGAGTTCAAGATATGGGGGGAGCATGCGGTGGCCGGCACATGGGGCTCGGAAATAATAGGGGATCTGGCCCCCGGTCCGCGCGACCTCGTGGTGAGGAAGCAGACGATAGACCCGTTCTATGGGACCCCGCTCGACCACTACCTGAGGCTTCTGAAGGTCGACACAATCGCGGTAACCGGCACCGTGGCCAACATCTGCGTCCTGCACGCGGCGTCCGGCGCGTCGGTGAGGGGTTACAACGTGGTCTATCCCGTAGACGCGGTGTCAGCGCTGAACGAGTTCGATGCGGAGCTCGCGGTGCGCCAGGTGTACTTCGTCCATCGGGGTATAGTTGCGCGCGCGGATGGCATCGGCTTCGACCGGGCCCCGTGATCGGCCTGTCGGACAGCTCGATATAGTACATTCGAACCGTTCACGCGGTGTCGGGGCGCCAAGAGCGCCCTGAGGGCGTCCACGGTCGCCATGTGCACGATCGCCTCGCGCGGTTCCAGGGCGTAGACCTCGAACGAGTCCACGCCGATCCTCCTCAGGATCGGGGAAAGCAGCTCATTTGCTCCGACCTCGTTCACCGGCATACCTCCCGCCAGGGGGTTCGGGCTCGGAAGCACGAGCGTCTCCACGCCGTCCACCTTGCCCCAGAGGAATGCCTTGAACCGATGCTTTACGCCTACCTCATCCATCACAGTCACCGTGGGATGTTCGTGCCCAATGACGAGGCACCTGCATCCGCGATTTCCCGGGCGGAAATCCGCGTGGCCGTGGGCGAGGCAGCAACCGTCGATCATCGCGAAGTCCTGGAGCACTTCGCCTCCAAGCCTCCTGACCGTCGGCGCGATGAAGTTATCATGGTTGCCGCGGACCAACGACGTCTTCACACCCAGCTCCGCGGCGCCGCGCAGAAGTTTCCCTACCTCGTCATATTCCGCGCGAAGCCCCGATCCCAGCTCATGTTTCAAGTCCCCAATGACGATGAGCCTCCTGGTACCGCCCTCCCGGAGGGCATCGAGCACCGTGTTCCTGATCTCCCCAGATATGTCGTACGGCACGTGGATCCCCTGCAGCTCCAGATCCTCCTCGATCCCCAGGTGCAGATCCGCGACCAGGAGGGCATCCCCCATGATCGCGGCCGGGTACGGTGAGAGGAGTTCCAGACCATCCAAGAGGCCTATTCTCTCCACACGTATAATTCGACGGGGGAACGCTTATAAATTGACCGGGGGAATTTTTCGCGCCTCGGTAGCTCAGCTGGCTAGAGCGCCGCCTTGGTAAGGCGGAGGTCGCGGGTTCAAATCCCGCCCGAGGCTTTTAGCGAATGATAGGGATTTTGTGCCGTGTTGCGCGGTCCGAGCTCGTTGTCCGCCGATTTTGATCCAGCGCACTTGCGCCGGGCCTGCGTTACCCGGGCCATGCCCGGCGATAGGGACCGGCGCA
>JAWDMO010000002.1:0-45488 GCA_046536535.1 Nitrososphaeria archaeon | reverse complement strand
TATAGCATTACTGTGCATATATGCTTTCCGCAATTCATCTCCTCCCTGAAGGTCGGAGCTTTCTTGCTCATGCGCCGTAAGGGGGCCATCCATTCCTCACCGTGGAGGCGGCGACCCCCTTTAATTCCCGAGAAGTTAAATAATAGACATGGCTCGAGGATCGGGACGTTGGCCGCGGGGGACCAGGTGATATACTACTATCTCGCATGGTACATCATACTTCCGGCCATCTACGTCGCCCTCATGACCGTCTACGCGAACAAGTTCCAGTACTGGATGATGAGCGGGGAGGTCAACAAGGCCTTCAGGGAGTTGAAGGGCCTGAGGGACAGCAGCGTCTCCAGGTTCAACACATACGTGTCGTCCGCGACGCAGGACCCCGACGCGCGCTCGCGCCTGATGTCCCTCCTGGACTTCTTCGCGATATCCCCCGTGGATCTGGACCCCGTCGGCATCGTCGGCAAGCTGAAGCACCTCATGGACAACTACGAGAGGAGGTTCAAGTCGGAGGTCTCCACCGCCCTCAAGACGGACGACCGGGTGACGGTCGGCAAGGCCGTCGGGTACGCCGAGGCGGCCGCGTCCCTGGACGTCCTCTACAAGATAGTCAACCATTTCCTGTGGCTGTCCTCGAAGTACTCCAGCCTCGGCCTGCTGCAGCAGCTCTACGCGATAATGCCGCAGGTGCTCAAGATGGGAAAGTCGTTCGTCGGGTTCATGGACGCCCTCGACAAGGGGGTGCCGATAGGCGACGGCGTGGGCCCCATGAGCGTGGGGCTCCTGATGCTCGGGTCTCAGAAGTTCGAGATAGCCCCCGACACTTCGGCGGCGCTGACTGAGATCGAGGGGCGCAGGGTCCTGCTGATGAAGGCGAGGGGGCCCGCGAGCAACCTGGGCCATCTCGACGACGCCGTCCAGCGCGCCCGCATGATCTACGGCAGGATATCGGCCATCGTTACGATCGACGCGCAGCTGAGGCTCGAGAGCGAGCGCAGCGGCGATACCGCCAGGGGGGTCGGCGTCGCCATAGGGGGGATCGGCGTCGAGCGCTTCAACATAGAGGAGAGGGCATCCGAGGAGGGGATCCCGCTCTACGCGATACTGGTCAAGGAGGGCTACGCGGAGGCGCTGAGCCCCATGACCAGGGATATAGCCGAGTCCGCCGAATCGGTGCACGAAGTCCTCAGGGAGGTCCTGCGCGACAGGGTCCCCGGGGACGGGGTTGCCGTCGTCATCGGCGTCGGCAACACGCTGGGCGTGGCCGAGTGATCAAGCGCCGGCCGCCGTGCCGCCCGCCGCCCGGGCGGCGGCCTCGAGCCTCTCGAAGGCTTCATCGCACGCGCCCTCGAACGATATCACGAGTATCCTGACCGCCCGCCGCCCGGGCACGCCCCTGGGCTGCGTCTTGACGTAGACAGATCCGTCCTTCGACAGTTCCTCCAGCGCGCCCGCCAGATCGGCCTCCACTATTCCCTCGAATGTCGCCTCGCGCCTGCAGGGCGGCCCGCGCGCCATGCCGCCGAGGCGCGCCGCCGCCTCCTCGAACATGGGCATCATCTCGGCCGGGACCCCCGGCAGCGCGACGAAGACGGTGCCGCCCCACCTCACGATGGCCCCGGGCGCCGTCCCCACGCGGTTCTCGATCGGCTCGGCCCCCTTCGGCATCTCCGCCATCTTAAGCCTGGCCGGCGTCACCTGATATCCCATTCCGGTGACGCGCCGCCTCACCATGGACTCGGCCTCCGGGTTCACCTCGAGCGGAAGCCCGAGCGCTGCCGCGAGGAGCGACATGGTCCTGTCGTCGTACGTGGGGCCCAGGCCCCCGGTCGAGACCACGAGGTCCACCCTTCCCGCGGCGTCCCTGAATACCCCGGCGGACTCCTCGTCGTCGGGCGAGGTCACGATCCTCCTGACCATGAAGCCGAGCGACGTCAACTTCCTGGCGAGCCATCCCGCGTTGGTGTTCTCGACCTCCCCAAGCAGGACCTCGTTTCCCAGCGTGACTATCCACGCGCGTGGGGCCATGTGCGCGGAACCGTTTAATCGGGATATTTGCCTTACGGCCGGCGCTTGAGCGGGCAGGGCGGCGGCTGGTCATTTCGCGCGGTCCGCGACATGTGCGGCGGGGCCCCCGGCCCCGCGCGGCGGGGTCCGCGGACGTGGATATGCGGGTTCCTCGCCGGCTGGGACGGCTCGGGGAGCCCGCACGGCCACCTGGGCAGCTACTCATACGCGCGGTTCTCCGACTCCGGGGAAATCCTGGAGGCGTCGAGGGAGATATGGTCGCCGTACCCTCTGTATGTGTGCGAATCCGACCGCGTCGTCACCGACCGCGGCGGCCCCGGGTGCGTCCTGCTGGAGCCCGGCTCCCGCGTCATCGAGCGCCCCGATGGGCTGGAGCGTAGCCGCAGCCCTCCGACCGCGGCGCCGCCGTCGGAGGATTGCCAAATTGAGCGCCTCGTGCGCGCGCTCACCGACTGCCACAGGGCTATCGCGTGCGGGCCGCGCAGGGTG
The DNA here is from genome assembly GCA_046536535.1 of Nitrososphaeria archaeon. GTDB lineage: Archaea > Thermoproteota > Nitrososphaeria > Conexivisphaerales > Conexivisphaeraceae > Conexivisphaera. The sequence continues at coordinate 42,974 of JAWDMO010000002.1, read as the reverse complement.
GCGATAGCGTTCTCCGGCGGGCTCGACAGCTCCCTTCTGGCCCTGCTGGCGTCCGAGCTCTGCGGGCAGGAGGTGATCCTTTACGCGGTCACCGACGAGGGCATGAAGGGCGTGGGGGACGCTATGGAGTCCGCGGCAGCGCTCGGGCTTCCGCTCAGGACCGTCGTCGTCACGGCCTCCCGCTCCGCCGACTTCGTCTCGGCCGGGGATTACCGGAGCGACATGGAGGCGGCGTTGGCCCTCGGATTCTCATCGGCCGCGGAGGCGGCGCGCGAGGACGGCGTCCGGCACCTCGTGGTGGGCCAGCTGGCTGACGAGCTGTTCGGCGGCTACCACAGGTACCTGGCGCTGCGCGGCCGCGAGCTGGATCGCGCGATGATGTCCGACCTCGAGGGGACGTCCGTATCGCTCGTCAGGGACGCCTCGGCGATCATGGACAGGGGCGTGATGCCGATATTCCCTTACACGTGCAGCGGGCTCGTGCCGGTGGCGCTCGCGATGCCGCCCGACTGCAGGGTGAGGGGAGGTATCAGGAAGTACGCGCTCAGGATGGCGGCCATCGCCCTGGGCCTGCCCGAGCGGCTGGCCATGAGGGAAAAGCGCGCGTTCCAGTACAGCAGCGGGCTCGAGCGGCTGATCCGCGCCCAGCGCGCGGGCAGGCCCTCACGGGGCCCGGGCCCCGAGCGCACCTAACACATCATCCATCCCGACGATGCCCGGTATCGCCCCCTGCCCTATGCGCCCCCTCCCGCCCCCGCGGCCCCCGAGCGCACCCAGGACCCTGGAGGCGAGCTCGCCGGCGTCGGGCTTCCCGCTCGCCGATATCACGACCAGGAGCGAGCGCCCCTCCTCGGGGAACGCGCTCAGCCCCACGTAGATCGATTCGGCGGATGCCCTCGCCACGGCGTCCCCTATCTCTATGAGCGTCCTCTGGGACATCCTCTCGAACCGCGCGGCGTACACCGGCCGGCCCTCCAGGCGCGCCCTCGGGGCGCCCGCCGCTATATAGCCCGCCAGCGCTGCGCTGAGCCTCCGGCGTTCGTCCTCCCGGGACTCCAGCTCCGCGAGCAGCTCCGTGAGCCTCCCCACGGCCCGCTCCGGCGGCGCCCCCAGCGCGCCCGCCATCTCCGACAGGGTCCTCGACTGCGAAAGCGAGTACTCGACCGCCTTCATGCCGGCCACGAACTCGAGCCTGACGACGCCGTCCTGTATCCTCTCCGAGCGCAGTATCCTGATGGACCCTATCTCGCCGGACCTCGCGACGTGCGTTCCGCCGCACGCCTCCACGTCGAAGTCGCCGACCCTGACGACGCGCAGCTCCCTCTCCGGTATCGCGCCCCCCTGGTACAGCCTGAATCCGTACAGCGATTCGGCGGTCCCCCTCGGGAGGGCCCGCACATCTACCGGGAGATCCATCTGCACGACCTCGTTGGCCAGCCTCTCGATCGACTCGATCTGCTCCCTGGTCAGCGCCGAATGATGCGTTATATCCAGCCTCGCGCCGTCCTCGTCCTTGAAGGCGGAGTGCTGCCAGACCCACGGGCCCAGGATCCTCCTCGCGGCCCCGTTGACCACGTGCGTCGCCGTGTGATGTCTCATCAGCGATTTCCTGCGGGCCACATCTATCCGGCATTCCACGGTGGACCCCTCGGTCGGCACCCCTCCCTCCAGGAAGTGCACGATAACGTCGCCCACCTTCAAGACGTCCCTCACGCGGAATCCGCCCAGGTCGCCGTGATCGGGTTCCTGTCCGCCGCCGCGCGGGTAGAAGATCGTGCGGTCCAGCACGACCGCGCCCTCGCGCGGGTACGACCTGAGCACCCTGGACGTGCACGCGGTGCTGTACGGGTCCTCGTAGTAGATCTTCCCGGTGGGCGGCAGCCCCTCCACGTCGATCGCGGGCCCGGCCCCCTCCGCCTCCCTGGGCTGGGCTGAGTGCCTCTTCGTCAGCTCGGAGTAGAAGTCGGCGGGCGCCGACCGGATCACCCCCGCCTCCACGAGCATCTCCGGCGTCACCCCGTTCGACTCGTAGAGCGTCAGGACGTCGTCCTTCGTGAGCGGCCTGCCCGACCGCCTGATCCCCTCCACGATTCCCCCCACCTTCGCCTTCGTCGCCCTGTAGCGCTGCAGCTCCACGTCCAGGATCTCGCGCAGCGCCGGGATCGACCCGAGGAGCTCCGGGAACATGGGGCGCAGCGACCTCGCGATGAGCTCCGCCACGTCCGCCAGGCCGATATCCCACGAATTGGACTCCAGGATCCCCTGGGCGCGCCTCAGGATCGCCCTGAGGTTGTATCCCCCTCCCACGTTGCTCGGGAGGGCGCCGTCCGCCACGGCGAAGAGCAGCGTCCTCGAGTGATCCAGAACCGTGTACAGATCCACCCACGGCTTCACGTATTTCGCGTACTCGTCCTCCCGGATCCCGGCCTCCCCCAGGACCTCCCCCAGCGCCCTGGACGGATCGGGGACCTCCGTCAGATCGTGCATGCCGCTCACCGCGAAGAATTTCCCGGCCAGGCCGTCGTCACGGGGTATCCCGAGCCTCCTCCCCAGCTCCCCGACCTCGTCCGCGAACACCGCGTCGTAGCTCGTGGGCGTGCCCCGCGACAGCCACACGAACCTCTCGAGCCCGGCCCCCATATCCACCACCTGTGGCTCGAACCTCCTGTAGTTCGACGGCGTCCCCTCGAACTCCGTGAAGACCGCGTTGCCCAGCTCCAGCCCCCTGACATAGTACTCCAGGGAATAACCGAACGCGCCGTATCCGACCCACACGTCCTCGACGAAAACCACCTCCTCGCGGGGCACGCCGAACCTCTCCGTCAGCAACCTGAAGTCCAGATCGATGGTCCTGTCCTTCCAGTAGCCGCGCCCGTCGTTCAGCGCGTGCTGGCCTATCATGACGAACTCCGTGTAGTGGCGCCCGGTGAACCCCACGTTCTCGACGTCGTTGAACCTGAGCGATGCCTGGGGGACTATCAGCGGGTTAGCGGGGAACTCGAACACGACCTTGCCGCCCTCCACCCTCTGGAAGTCTATTATGGACGCGACCGTGAAGTAGAGATCCGGCCTCCACCTGGCCACCACCGGATAGCGCGGGACGCTCGTGTGCCCCTCCCTCACGAAGAAGTCCTCGATGTTCCTCCAGGCGTCGACGTAGCCGAACTCGCGCCCGGTGACCCTCTCCCCAACGAAAGTCCTCCCCCGCCGGTGTTCCGGGCAGTACTCCAGCGACGGGTCCAGCGTCCAGAAATGCCTGCCGCACACCGCGCAGCTCTTTCTCACGAAACCGTTCTCCCTGAACGGCTCCACCGCGTAATATTTTTCGGGCTCCGAGGAGAACTTCTCCAGCAGTTCGCGCTTCTCGCGCTCGTACGGCACGCCGATCGCAGCCCCCCGATCAAAATTAAGCGTTGTGGCCCCGGAAAAAGCTAATTAAGGCGCGTATTTTGGGTCATCTGCAGGTGATGGAGTTGGGTATGGAATACGTGTACGCAGCGCTTCTCCTTCACAAGGCGGGCAAGAGCGTGGACGAGGAAGGCGTGAGGAAGGTCGTGGAGGCCGCCGGCATCGAGGCGGACGACGTCAGCATCAAGGCACTGATAGCGGCTCTCGGCCAGGTTAACATAGACGAGGTGCTGAAGAGCGCGGCAGCCCAGCCGGTCGCCGCGGCGCCGGCCCCGGCCGCCCCCGCCCAGGCGCCCGCGGCCGAGGAGAAGAAGGCGGCGAAGGAGGAGGAAAAGAAGGAGAAGGAGGAGGAGACCGCCCTGGAGGGGCTGTCGTCCCTCTTCGGTTGATGCGCGCAGTTCGCGATTCAATCGAAGACAGACAATTCGCATCGCGTCGCGGGTCGTCCCGTCGCCGGGCCGGACTTTTCGCGTCGTCCGATCGCGCCCGGATGTACGGGCATCCGCGGCGGGCCTCGCCCCTCAAATGGGCCGGAATTCACCGCATTTCCTCATCACAATACCGATCGCGCCTTCCACCGTAGCGTGGACTTCCCCGGCTGTGCACTGATTAAATCGGGGCCGGATTCCCCGGGTCCGCGCTTCATCTTTTTCCGCCAGAGACCCCGTCCGCGAGGGCGGGGTAGTTTACCGGGGAAGGGGCCGGCCTCAGAATCCCTTGGATTTCAGCGCGGCCGCCAGGGAGCTCGCCTCCGCCTCGGCCGCCGCGACCACGTCCGCCGCGGTCTCGCCCGTGACAAACCCGGTCCCGCGCGCCAGAGCCCTGGCCTCCCGGCTCGCCCTGACGAGGAGCATCGGCAGCGCCTCCGGCGTCGGATACGCTATGCCGAGCGCCAGGCCGACGGCCTCCCCGTACGCGGCCCTCAGCTGGTCGGCGTACGCCAGCGGATCTATCCTGAGCTGATCCCCGGGCACCAGCCTGCCCCTCCAGTAGACGACGTCGAGCGATAGACCGCGCATTATCGGCTTGAGCCCGAGCTTCGATAGCAGCGATGCCAGGTCCGCTGAGATCGTCTCGCCGGCCTTCGCCACGACCGTATCCTGGGAAACGAATATGCTCCCGCTCTCGATCCTCGTCGGTATCTTCAGCTGTTTGAACGAGCTGAGGACGGGCCCCGGCTGCATGCCCGTGTTGCCGCTCGGCACCACTATGTCCGAAGTGGCGACGTCGCCGGCCTTCGCGGGCATCCTCACCTTCGACTTCTCCAGCAACAGGTTCAGCTCGAACGGATTCATATCGGTGAACATCAGGAGGGTCTGGCCCGTCAGATGGCGCTCCAGCTGATCCGCGTTCTTGACCCCGGCATCCGCGAGGGCCTTCACGACCAACCTGTTCTTGGCGCCGAGCATCACGACCCTCCCGCGCAGTTGCCTCCTGACCTCGCTGAGAAGCGACGCCTTGACCTGGTACAGCTTGGAGATTCCTATCACGGAATTCTCCCGGGACAGCCTCTGCACGGCGGAGTAGAGCTCCCTCTTCTTCTCGCTGTAGACGCGCGCCGTCACCTGAGTTCCCGCGTTCATCCGCTCACCACCGATGTTTCCGCTGGCTCGCCCATCGTCGCCTTCACTATTATCCTTTTGATCGCCTTCTCGCCCTGCGGCAGCTTGTTCTTCACGGCTTCGATGATCGCCATCGCGTTGTCCGCGATCGCCCCGTCATCCATGTCCTCGTCCCCGATCTTCGCAGAGACCGAGAACTGCCCCCTGGCGCGCACCCTGACGCTCGATCTGATGCGGTCCAGCGCGGCGCCCATCTGCGCGCTGCCCGGCACGGGCACCGGCATCTTGCCCCTGGGCCCGAGATACCTGCCGAGCGTCCTTCCGACCCTCGACATGAGGCTCGCCTCCGATACGAAGAAATCGTACGATTTGACGAGCTTTCTCACCTCATTCTTATTCGTGGACAGCCTGTCCACGTCGTCGGGGGATATCACGGAGCTGGCCCCCGCCTCCTTGGCCTTCACGGCCGCGTCCCCCCCGGCTATCACGGCTATCCGGGGGATCTCCGAGAACCTGTGGGGGAGCGCCACTATCTCGTTTATCTGGATGTCGTCCTTCTTCACCTTGTTGTCGTCCAGCACCACGTACAGCTCGAACGACTGCCTGAACCCGCGCTTTTCCAGCTTGGAGCGCGCCTCCCCGATCAGCTTGAGGATTTCCCCGCGATCCATCCGCGTCACCTCAGCTGGCCGACCCCTCCAGGTCCGAGTCCCATTTGCCCCCCTCCACCTCCTCCGTGACCTCCCGGGGGGTCCTGCCCTCCACCTTCAATCCCACGCTCGTGCAGGTCCCTATCACCTCCTTCACCGCGGCCTTCAGGCTGGCCGCGTTCATCTCCGGCTGCTTGAGCCTCGCTATCTTGATCACCTGCGCCATCGACACGTTCCCCACGAACTCCTTTCCCGCCTGCGCAGCCCCCTTCTCCAGCCCCGCCTCCTTTATCAGCAGGGCGGTGGTCGTCGGCACGCCGACCTCCACGTCGAAATCCTTCGTCTCCGGGTCCACGTGGACCTTCACGGGGACCTTCATGCCGTGGAAATCCGCGGTCAGTTCGTTTATCCTCTTGACTATCTGCATGATGTTGACCCCCATGGGTCCCAGGGCCGGGCCTATCGGGGGTCCGCCCGTGGCCTGGCCGCCGTCCACTATGAATGAGAGCGTCTTCCTCTCGGCCATGATGGACCCGGGCGGCTTAAGGGCCCTTATAAACGTGAAGGAATGGAAAGATCAGCGCCGGGCGCGCGCCGCGTCCCCCTATTCCTTCGTCTTCCTCAGGTAATTCGCGTCGACCGTCACCTGCAACTGGTACGGGACGTCGACCAGGTTGACCGTGGCCTCCTGTTTCCCGTCCTCGAACCTGACAACGCGCGCCTTCATCCCCTTGAAGGGCCCGGATATCACCTCCACCAGGTCCCCGGATTCCAGCTTGATCGCCTCCTTCTTTCTCGAGACCAGCGAATCGAGATCCTCCGGCTTCAGGATCCCCGGGACCACCGATTTCACGTTCTTTATCCCGGCTATCGCATCGTTGACGCTCTCGATGGAGTCCGCCTCCAGCACCACGTACCCCCTCGTCTTCGGCAACACCACGATCGAGTATATCTTGAGGCCCTTCAGCTGTACCCTGGTGGCGATGAGCTTCGCCACGTTGTTCTCCTGCCCGCTCGCGACCTTCACGGCGAACAGCTGCGCCTTGACGGCCGATTCCCCGCTCATCAGAATGCACCGGAGATGAGAGTCGCTATTAAATGTATCACGAACGCTATGCCGCCCACGATGAGGAGCGCCAGCCCGACGACCTTGAGGAACATCGAATACTCATCTGTGCTGGGCTTCCGGCTGTACCTGAAAACCCTGATTATCGATTCCCAGTATTCCCTGGCCTTGGATGTCCTCCGCTGCTCTTCCTTCTTGCCGCGCGCCTTCACGCCGTCTCCAGTGGTTAAGATTTAATTAAGCGTTGTCGGATCACACCGGTCATGAAGAAGGACGTGCTGTCGTCCGCGGATCTGACCTCGCGGGACGTCCACGGCATCTATTCCCTGGCGGATCACCTGAAGGCTGTGCGGCTGTCCAGGGCGCTCGACGGCCGCTCGATAGCGCTCCTCTTCGAGAAGCCCTCCACGAGGACGAGGGTGAGCTTCGAGGTCGGGATAGGCCAGCTCGGCGGGACGCCGATCTACATGGATTACACGTCGACCCAGCTATCGAGGGGCGAGACCGTCGAGGACACCGCGCGTACGCTGGAGCGCTACGTGGACGCCATAGTCGCCAGGGTCAACGACCACGCGACGCTGGAGAGGATGGCATCGGCCGCCGGGATACCGGTCATAAACGCGCTGTCCGACGTCGAGCATCCGTGCCAAGCGCTCTCGGACTACTACACGATCAGGGAGAAGCTGGGCAGGTTGAAGGGGGTCTCGCTGGCGTTCATCGGGGACGCGACTAACGTCTTCAATTCGCTCGCGCTCCTGGGCGCGCAGCTCGGGGTCGAGGTGCGCATAGCGTCCCCCAGGGGTTTCGGCCCCCCGGAATCGCTCGTGCGGAGGGCGCGGGAGCTGGGCGGCGACGTCCTGGTCTACGAGGACCCCCGCGAGGCCGTGAAGGGCGCGGACGTCGTTTACACCGACGTGTTCGTCAGCATGGGACAGGAATCCGAGCGCGCGGAAAGGATGAGGGCGTTCCTCCCGCGCTACCGCGTCACGCCCGAGCTGATCTCGGGGACCGGGCGGCGCTCCATCTTCATGCACTGCCTGCCGGCCCACAGGGGCGAGGAGGTCGAGGGCTCGGTCATCGACTCCGATTATTCGGTCGTGTTCGACCAGGCGGAGAACAAGATGCACGTGCAGAAGGCGCTCCTGGTCAGGCTCGCCCAAGAAGGTCATTTACGACCTCCCCGGCCCTGAACGGCACCAGATCCCCGTAGCCCTGGCCCACGCCCAGGTACCTGATCGGTTTCCTGAGCTCGTATGCCAGGGTGAGTATCACGCCCCCCCTGACGTCCGCGTCCAGCTTGGTCACGATCACGCTGTCCACGCCGACCTCCCGGTCGAACTCCTTGGCCTGCGCGACCGCGTCGTTGCCCGTCAGGGCGTCCACTATCATTATCCTCTCGTCGGCGCCGGCCACCTCGACCACCTTCCTCAGCTCGTCCATCAGGCGGGACCTCGTATACATGCGCCCGGCCGTGTCGACGAGCACCGCGTCGTAGCGCCTCGATGCCGCGTGCTCCACTGCGTCCCTGGCCACGGCCGCCGGATCCGCGCCGTATCCCTGCGCGACGAGGTCCACCCCTATCCTCTGCGCGTGGAGGCCCAGCTGCTCTATCGCGCCGGCCCTGAAAGTGTCGGCGGCGGCCAGCAGCGGCCGGATCCCCCTCCCCTTCAGCGCGTATGCCACCTTGGCCACGGTCGTCGTCTTGCCGCCGCCGTTCACCCCCAGGAAGACCATGACGTAGGGCCTCTTGGAGGACACGCGGTCCTCGAGCGGCCCCGCCTCCAGCGGCTTCAGCGCGGACAGGAGGGCCTCCCTGATCCTCTCCTCCACGTCCTCGTCCTGGCGCCCGCGCCTCACCCTGATTCCCGAGAGCGCCTCCCTCAGCGCCCCCTCCAATCCCTCCGCGGCGTCGAGCGCCACCTCCCCCTCTATCAGCCGCCACTTGAGCTCCTCCAGCGCCTCCGATATCTCTCCCTCGCTCAGTTCCTTGGTCGTCAGGTTTTCCTTGAGGCCCGCCAGGGCGTCCCGGAGCTTGCCGAACATCAGGACATCATGCGCTCCCCATGGATTCCGCGGGACCCGCGGATCCTCCCTGATACAGCGCGCCGAGGCGATCCTCCAGCCTGGCGAGCTCCTCCTCCACCCTCTGCCTCTGGGTGGAAACCTCGCGCAGCGCGGCGTCCAGCTCCTGCACCTTCCTGTTGAGGAACTCGATGGTCCCGTTCCTGTCCTTCTTCACGAAAACGCCGGCGCCCACGGCGACCAGGTACTTGGCCGACCCGCTGACGCTGGCGGGCACGCTCACCCCGCCCCCCAGCGGCATCATGCACCCGATGTCGCCCTCGCCGCTCGGCAGGTTGTTTATCGAGTCGAGCGCCGCCCTGTGCTCGGCTATCAGCCTCGATACGAGTGTCTCGCGCGATATCAGTTCGCCCAGGTATTCCCTCAGAACCCTGGCGCTGTACGCGAGCGTCTGAAGATCCTGCTGCTCCGCCATGACGGCGCCGGCGGCTATCCGCCCTTAAAGACTTTACCCACGATGAACAGCTCGGGCCCCACAGTCTTGGAGCCCACGAGCACAGCCCTGCCGTTGGCGATTATCCCCGAGGACACGAACGGGATACCGCCGTTCACGGTCCCCCTGTCCACGTCGCCGACCCCGAGCGCGTCGGATATAGCGGCCATCTCGGAATCCGTCGCCAGCGGGTGCACGAGCGCCCCGGCGTTGTTCGCCGCCACGACCGCGCCCACCTGGTGAAACCCGGCCACCTCCATCCTCTCCACGCGCACGTCCAGGACGTCCCTGATCTGCGATATCTCCCGGGGTCCCAGTATATCGGACGCCACGGCGCCGTGGTCGTTGGCGGCCACGAGGTTGCCCACCGCCGTCGCCCTGGCGTCGAGGCGCTCGACGACCCTCCCCGGCATGGCTTCCCTCAGGGCCTTCAGCTCCCCGTCGTCCGCCATCCTGCTCACCAGCACGCCGTTCCTGTTCATGACCATGAGCGCGCCCAGCAGCCTGGTGCCCGCTATCGATGTGTGCAGCGGCGAGCTCCCCAGGAGCTCCGCCAGGCGCATCCCCTTATCGTCGGGGAATCCGCTCGGGATCAGCAGGAACTCATCGTCCGCCCTGGCGTACAGGCCTATGTTCGGATTATTGTACATCAGAACCCTGTAGATCTCCATGGAGCTCCTCTTCTAGGACGGGGATACCCTGTAGGTTTCCCTCTCCTCCTCGACCTCCTTCGCCACCTTGACCTTTATCCTCCGCCAGTTTGCCTGGATGCCCCTGGACCACACGAGGTCGTTCAGGGCGGGATCCAGCTTCACGAGCTCCGGCTTCGTCCTCATGTGGCGCGCCACGAAGCTCCTGATGATATACACGGCCTTCTCGGCGCGCCGATATTTCGGCGTGAGCAGCACTTCGTGGAGGGGTATCACGTATTCGCGCTCGGCCTGGCTCAAGGCGATTCACCCCATCTCACATGTCCAGCTTATTGGCCCTCCAGTTCCTCTGGGCGGGGCTGCGCATGACCTTCCTCTTGGTCTTCACGATCACCCACGTCGGAGGCGGCCTGTTCGACTTCAGATACGACATATAGCGGATCTTCTCCCCCGCGGTCTTCCTGCTGCTCATGGCCCGGCTTCCCACCTAAATGAACTTAAATTTTATCTCCCGCTGTCTGGGGGTGAGCTTGGCCAGGATCTCCCTCAGGTCATCGTCGTCCACGGGATTCCTTATCTTGCCCGCGAGGCCCAGCTGCAGGATGTAGTTCTCCACCTGTTCCGCGATGTCCGGCCGCACCATCCGCACGTTCGCCAGCCTCTCCCTAGCGTCGGACGTCAGGAAAACGCGCAGATACTGCTCCCTCAGGGCGCGTTCCTTCGCGCGCGCTTCCTCGTCCGAGTCCTTACGCTGATCCCAGCTCAACTCCACCGGCACCCGTTATCCTCGCTAGCTCGGGGTCCTCCTTAATTATTTCCCTGAAAATTTCCGTGCTAACGGCGTCCACGACGCTCCTCCCCTTCGAGGTCACGACCCTCCCCCTCGGGGTCTTCTCCACGAGCCCCGCGGCCTCCAGCTGGTGTATCGCGTGCCTGATTATCGAACTTCCCGATTCGACGTGGTGGGGCGGGGCGACGAGCTTCTTCTTCCTTCCCCCGTATTCGGAGCGCAGATCCTTCACGCTGACGGGGCCGTGCAGGTATATCTTCCTGAGCACCGATGCGCAGCGCGCGTACCACCACTCCCTCTCCGCGGGTGGCCTCTCGCGGCCGCTCGAGGTCTTCGCGTACGTCGCCCAGTCGGGGGGTTTGATCTCCGGGAACTGCTGCTTCAGATAGTCGGCCAGCTTGGGCAGGAGACGATCCGGCGGAATATCGTATGCGGTCGGCAATCCTGCCGCGGGTTCTCCGAGGGGACATAATAGTCTTTGCGCCGCAAATGACGGGCGCGGGGCCCGGGATTGCCCGTCCGATCGGCCGCATCGGCATCGGCCACGTGCCCTCCGCGCCTTTTCCCCTCCGTACGGCACGCGGTACGTCGCGCCGCACAGGGAGCAGCGAAACACCAGGTTGCCGTTCCTTAGCCTCACGCTGCGCGAGACGCCGATCGGCGAATATCCCTTGCACTTCCTGCAATACACGAGCCTGTACTCGTACGGCTTCCTCACGTTGCCCTTCTCGAGCAACCTGCCGGCGTACCTCGCCAGCAGCTCACCCGCGTCCCCCCCGTACGCCGCGGACCTGTAGAGCGCGTCCAGTGCCAGCGCGCGGACGATGTCCCTCCTCCGCACGTGCGCCGCAGCGCGCGGTGCGCGTTAAGCTTTATTCAGGAACGCGCATGTCCCTCCGTGGATCGGCTGTCCCTCGTGGTGGTGGAGGCCGCCGTGGAGCTGGTGCCCCCCGGCATCTCGGATCATCCCTCGGTCCGGAGGTACGCGGAGAGGAGGGGAAGGAGGCCCGCCGCGGTCCTGCTGGACAGGAGCTACCACCACGCGGCCATGAAGGGGCTCAAGGATGCCCACAAAAGGGGGAGGCCCGACATAGTCTATCACGTACTGCTGGACGCGATGGGCACGCCCCTCTACGCCGCCGGGAGGCTCGCGCTCTACGTGGATACGCGCGACGGAATGGTGATGAGGGTGGGCGAGGGCGTGCATCTGCCGAGGTCCTATCATAGATTTATAGGTTTACTTGAAGATTTATATTATAAAGGCGCTATAATAGCGGATAATGGCGAAGAACTCATGAGCATGAGGAGGATGCGGCTCCGGGATCTCATGGAGGAGCTGTCGCCGGATCGCGCGATACTCCTCAGGGAATCCGGTGCCGCGACTTCGCTGGGCGACCTGGCGGCGTCGCTCGCCTCCTCCGGAAATCCGCTGGTAGGCATAGGCGGGTTCCCGGCGGGCGATTTCTCGGACGAGGTCCTGGAGCTCTTTCCCGAGCGGGCGTCGCTCGGCGAGAGGTCCTACGACGCCAGCCTGCTGGCTTGCCGCCTGATATACGAGGTGGAGCGGGCGTCGCTCGGGGGTCCAAGCACCTGAGCCGGATAGGGAACCCACCGCCCGGAGCCGTTCATCCGTATCCGGATCCTCCTCCACATGCCGTATGGGCGAACGGCGGGCCCACAGTATACGGCGCGTTCACGGCGTAGATCTGGAGCCGCCCCGCGGGAGGCCGCCCGGCGGAGGAACCGTTCACTGGGGGCCGTGCAACGGGACAACGCGGCTAACGCTTAAAGGGCGGCGGTGATTGGCCGGTATCGCGGCGGTCGTCTAGTCTGGACTAGGACGCTGGCCCTCCAAGCCAGCAATCGCGGGTTCAAATCCCGCCCGCCGCACCATTCCCCGGAATTACGCGCGCCGGAAGCAGCAAAGCTCCCGTGAGCGGATCCTCCTAAGGGGATTTGGCGGCGCTCCGAGCCCTTTCCACGAGCACCTCCGCTACCCTCGCGTCCACCCCTATGGGGTCTGCTATTTTTACCGCGACCTTCCTTCCGTTCAGCTCCGCGTATCCGCCGGTGAGGCCCAGGGTCCTGGGGAAGTCCTTCTTCAGATGCGTTCCGAGCGATATGAACAGGGGAACGACGACAACGCCGTCGGCTCCCTTGGACACGAGGGCCTCCAGGGCCTCCCTCAGGCTCGGGGAGTTGTACTCCAGATACCCAACCTCCACGAGCTCGAAGTGCCCGGAGAGGAGCCTCCTGTACCCTTCGGCCACCTTGCTCCAGGAGGGATCCTTCGACCCGTGCAGTGCTAATAGGATGCCCATCACCGGGCCTTCAGCTCGCTTGGCCGGTTCTGCTCCTGTATATCCTTTAAGTCCGCTTCGACGTTGTCGCTCGGAGCCGTGTCATCATCAGCCCGCAGCATATCGTTCAGCGATCCTTTTCCCCGGTTCCCCTGACCTTCAGGACCAGCCCATCGAACCCCACGATGACGACCTCCTCACCCCTGCGCAGCCCACCGCCCTCCGAGCACGCCCTCCACACGAACCCCTCGACGCGGACCTCGCCGCACGGGTCGACGTTCCTGACGACCACTCCCCTCTTTCCGATCAGCGATTCCCTTCCGGTCAGCGACCCCCTCCTTCCATATCTTGCGAGGGACCTCACGTATATCGCGAGCGCCGCGCCCCCCACCGCTATTGCGGCCGCCGCGGCGTAAAATTCGGCGCCGTAAATGGAGGGGGAGACCTCCATGCCCTGTCCCAGCAGGTATATCCCGGCTATCCCGACCAGGACCGCCGCCAGGAACGCGAGCCCGTGTCCGGTCTTGAGCTCCAGTATCAGCAGCGCTGCGGATACTGCGAGCAGCGCGAGCCCCATGACCGATGCCCCGATCAGCTCGGCGCCCACCAGCCCCACCACCAGGGACACGGAGCCCGCCGCGCTCATGACGAACGTGGGATGGAGGACGTCCAGCGCTATCAGGATCAGCCCCAGCAGCATCAGTATGCCGTCGACCGTCGGGTTGCCTATGGCGCTCAGGAACTGATCGTAGTAGCCCTCGGAGAACTGCACCTGGGGAGCGCCGTAGACGCCGACCTCCTTCTCCGCGTCCGTGAGGTTGGCCGCCATGCCGTTCACCAGGTGGAGCCCGACCGCCTGCTGCGCGGTATACGACTCGTCGTACAGCACCATGTCGCCCGCCGCCGTGGAGTTCCTGTCCCATCTGTCGGCCTCGCTCTCCATGAGGGAGAGCATGGCCGCCTCCGTGTGGTTCTGCTCCAGCTGGGATCCGCCGACCACTATGGGGGTCGAGGGCCCGATTTCCGAGCCGGGGCCCATCAGTATCACGTTGGTGTCCATCGCTATGTAGCTCGCGGCGGATGCGGCGAGCCCGCCCGGGATCACGTACGTATAAACCGGTATCCCGGACTGATTCGCCTCGTTCAGGTACGATACGATCTTCAACATGTCGCCGAGGTATCCCCCGGGCGAGTTCATGACGAGCAGGATCGCGCTCGCGTTATGCGATATCGCGTATCCGACGGCCGCGCCGACCATCTCGGAGGAGCCGAGATCCACGGTGTAGCCCATGTCGACGACGACCACCGGTCCCTCCCGGCTGTACGCGTGCGCGGGGAGCGCCGCGGGCGATGCCAGCATTAAAATGATCAGGACAAAAATAAGCTCAACGCGTCCCTTCATGGCGGGCACCCGCGTTCCCCGCTAGGGTTCAGCCTTCCCCTCGCTTCCCTCGTCCCCCGTCTTCCCCTCGGTTCCGCGTCCGCCCCTGCGCCTTCTCCCGCTTCGGCCCTCTCCCTTCGCTTCCTCGCTTATTCCCTTCTCCTTCTTCTCCTTCTCCCCCGTCAGGTCCTCCACCCCGAGCAGGCCTATCGTGGACACGCCGGCTGACGGTATGTTCGCCGGTATTATGATCAGCGGCCCCCTGCCCTGGAGCCCGAGCTCGTAGAGCATGTTCATCCACCTTAACTGGAACGCCTTTTCGTTCCCCTTGTAGAGGTTGGCGGCATCCACCATCTTCTCGGCGGCCTGGACCTCGGCCAGCGCCAGCGTGACCCTGGCCCTCCTCTCCCTCTCCGCCTGCGCCTGCCTGGACATCGCGTCCTGCAGCGCCGACGGTATCTTTATGTCCCGGACCTCGACCGACGTCACCTTGACGCCCCAGGCCTCGGTCTTCTCATCGATGATCCTCCGCGCTATCTCGCCCACCTTTTCCCTCTCGGCGAGGAGCTCATCGAACATAGTCTGGCCTATGACCTCCCTGAGGGTCGTCTGCGAGGCATATCTCGTCGCGTCGATGTAGTTCTCGGCCTTGAGCACGCACTTCTCGGGATCCGCCACCATGGAGTACATGACGGCGTCGACGTCCACCGGGACGTTATCCTTGGTGAGCGTCTGCTCCACCATGAAAGAATATGTCTGGAGCCTCGTGCTGATCCTCATCGGAATCCTGCTTATGAAGGGCGTCACGTAGATGATTCCGGGCCCCTTCATCCCAGCATACCTTCCCAGGGTCAGCACGGGCGCCCTCTCCCACTCGTTCAGTATCTTTATCCCGCTCAGCAGTATGGCCAGCACTATTATGACGAGGAACGCCATTAGTAAATCCTCAATTACCCCAATTCATCGCAATGTGGACGGCGGTCCAATAAAAGGCATTCGCAGGAACGCGGATCCGCGCAGCGCTCCTCAAAACTCCGGCGGGCGATCCGCTGCACGATTCAATTTTCCGCATCGCGCTCCCTCCCGCCCTCGGCCGTGCTTTCGGCCATGACACACTTTCACCCTCTGAAGGAACGGGCTTTCTCCTCATTTCCCAAGATCACCATTAATGTAACAGTGCATCCAGCTGCTACCTCGCGCGGGACGAGAAATATATGCCGGCCGCCAGCAAGGAGTATCCGGCGAGTTCCGGCGCGGTGATGGCGACACCCATTATCATATAGCTGGATATTATCGAGAACGCCGGCACCAGGAACATATATGGTGCCACCCTGCCGACCTCGTGCCTGGAGTAGAGGTACACGTAAATCGTGAAGGCTAGCGCGGTGCCCGGGAAGCCTATCATGATCAGGGCTACCACCAGGTGCGGGCTCCACACTATGCTGCCCGGGCCGCCCTCCAAAAATGCCAGGATTGCGGCCGCCGGCAACACGTAAAGCAGATGATACGCGTTCACGCGCGCGAAGTTCTCCCCGAGAAGGTACTTCCTGTAGACGATAGTCGCAAAGGACCAGCTGAGCGCCGCGAGCGACAACAGCACGAGGCCGAGCGCGGAGTAGACAGCTATTCCCCCAGAAAACAGCGTCATCATGCCGAGGAATCCGAAAGCCAGCCCCAGGGCGCGCAGGCGCGTCATCCTCTCCCCCAGGATGGCCGCGCCGAGCACCGTGACCAGCACCGGGTACGTGTATATTATGAGGGATGCCATTGAAGGTGACACCAGGTCCTCCCCGGAGAACCAGAGCAGCTGCATGAGCAATACGTCGAGCGCGCCGAACAGCGCTATCAGGAGATTCGTCCGGAGGCCGCCGGGAGGACGCAGGCTCCTCGGGGTCAGCAGGGCCAGGAACGGCAGGGCCACCAAGAGCCTGAGGAAAAGCAGCTGATACGGATCCACGTATTCAAGCGCGATCTTGACGAGCGGATAATTGATCCCCCAGAAGATGGCCATCGCCAGGAATGCCGGGACGTCGACGCTCCCCCGCCAATCCACGAATTTAAAGGGAAGACTAATTGCCATAAAAGATTAATGTCTGTAAAAAGGGTGCGGGCGGCTACGCGCGATAGGCCGCGTTGACCTCGTACGCGTCGATCTTCCAGCTCGGCTTCATGGAGCCGGCGACCTGCAGCAGGTGGTCGAGCGAATCGACGTTCCACCTGCAGATAGCGATGTTCTTGCCCTTGGCCATGAAGACCTCCTGGAGCTTGAGGCCGGGCGGCAACTTCCCACCCTTCGCCATGGCCAGGAGATCCCCGGCGAACTTATCGAATGCGGCCTTTTGCGAGTCGTTCCAGCTATGGACGACGATCACGTCAGTCATTAAGATATTTACTGCATTGTGCTTTATAGGTATTGTGTCGAAATTGCGCCTTCAAGGGCGCGGGCCCATTTGGGTCTTGAAAATATTTCATATTTATTTATAAGAATATGTGGAATGAGGAAGCCCGTTCCATCGTGGCTATATGGGCGGTCGAATCCTTGTCTATCGATTCACAGCGTGATGAACTACCCCGCCCTCGCGGGCTGGGCTTCCGCTTCCAAACCCCCTAGTGGGATAAACGGGGAGATCGATCATGTGAAAAGCTCGCATCATTCTTGCGCTGATAGTTAAGTAAATAGTTAAATAGCGGGCCCGGGGACGCAACGTAACGCAAGACGCCGGGACAGCGGTCCCGGGCGCTTTTGCTGAGAAGTTGAAAAATAGAAATGATAGAATACAGGAATGGATTTGAAGAGCTCGGATTGAGTGAAAACTTAGTAAGGGCTCTAAACGAAATGGGGTTTTCCGAGCCTTTCCCGATACAGCAGAGGGCGATAGTCCCCATGCTGGATGGAAAGGACGTTGTGGGACAGGCGAAGACCGGATCGGGTAAAACCGCGGCCTTCGGGCTGCCGTTGCTTCAGCTGGTCGACCCCAGGAAAAGGGCCATACAGGCGCTCGTGCTCTCCCCCACCAGGGAGCTCGCCGTCCAGATAACGAATGAGATCAGGAGAATGGGCAAATACACAGGCGCCAAGATCGCCGCGGTTTACGGCGGGCAGTCGATGAACATCCAGAGGGAGCAGATCGACAGGGGTTCGCAGATAGTGGTCGGAACGCCCGGGAGGATAATCGACCTGGTAAACAGGGGTTACCTGGACCTCTCCTCCGTGAAATATGCGGTCCTCGACGAAGCCGATAGGATGCTCGACATGGGGTTCATAGACGACGTGGAGCTGATCCTCGGCTGGCTCACGAATATGAGGCAGATGGCCCTGTTTTCGGCGACAATGCCGGATGAAATAGTGATGCTTGCCTCAAGGTACGCCAGAAATTATGAGAAGATAATTTTGAGCGCCGACGAGCTCTCAGTCGACGGGCTCGACCAGTATTATACTGTCGTAGGCGAGGATGAGAAGCTGGACAGGTTGATGCAAATAATAGGGGATGAGAAGCCCGAGAGTTGCCTGATCTTCTGCGGTACGAAGCGTAGAACCGGGAGGATCGCAAGTGAGCTGGGGTATCGCTTCGACGGCGTCGCCGCTATACACGGGGATCTCTCCCAGCCGCAGAGGGAGAGGGCGCTGAACGCATTCAGGAAGGGGAGGGCGGGCATTCTGGTCGCGACCGATGTCGCCGCCAGGGGGATAGACGTGCCCGGCATCAAGCTGATCGTGAACTACGACTTTCCGAACGAGCCTCTGATGTACTTCCACAGGGTCGGAAGGACCGCAAGGGCCGGGAACGGCGGGAGGTCTATTTCGCTGGTGACGAAGCACGACCTGGGCCTGTTATCGCAGGTGATGGGTATGACCGGGGCCATGATAAAGCCCCTGGAGCCCGGGGACGCTGAAAGGCTCAGGGCGCCGCGGGCAGCCCGGGAAGGCCGCGGACGCCGGCATGAAGGCGGCAGGGAGTATGGCCGGCATGAAGGCCGCGTTTGGAAGCGCAGAGACTGACATGTGAACCGAAATATTCTGAAGATTGGATTTCCGGCGCCATATGTGGGAATTGTGCGGACGCGCCGGGGGTGGGATTTGAACCCACATGGGCTTTCGCCCACAGGCTCTCCAGCCCTTCGAATGTGGATCTCGAGGCCTGCCCCTTAGCCGCTCGGGCACCCCGGCTCCACCGTGCTTAGCGCGACCATTCTAAAACGATTTCGGCCTCCTCGCGGCCCCCTGCGGCGCCCGATAATGACGGCCAGCCTCGCCCTACAGCGTGTCCGATGCCGTGTCCCGGCGGAGGAGCGATTCCTCATCCAGATCACCGATGGTACGGACGTTCCCCACCGGATGCGTTTCCAAACGGGAATTGCACGGGATGATTTTTGCGTCTACCGGCCGGGACGGGATGGGGTCAGAATCTTTATACCCGGTGATGGCGTCTTAGCCCGGTGCGGGGGTCGCCGAGCGGCCAAAGGCGCGGGGCTTAGGCCCCCGTCCCGCAGGGGTTCGTGGGTTCGAATCCCACCCCCCGCATCCTCGGCGAAATACTGCGCATGAACCACCGGCGCCCAGGCCTCTCGATTCCTCCGCAGGACCGCTCGTCCTCCACGGTGAACTATCCCTCCCTCGAGGGAGGGATCTTCCGCCCCAAACCCCCTAAGTGAGATAAGGTCGGGTCATTACTAAATCCCGCGCGCGGCGGAAACCTTATTGACGCGGTCGTTCACATAGCCCGGGGATGTATGGCCTCGAGACCAAGCTCTGGGCTGAGAAGAAATCCGTGTTGGGCAAGGAGCTCGCGGCGATCCTGGTCAGGCTCGGGGCCCTCAGATTCGGGAACTTCGTCCTCACCTCCGGCAGGACGAGCCCGTACTACATAGATCTCAGGCTGTTGCCGTCCTATCCGGGCGTCCTTGAGAGGATAGCCGACATGTACGTCGCGGTTATGGAGAACGAGATGGAGATCGGCGGGCTGAAGGTCGCCGGCATCCCCACGGCGGGCCTCCCACTGGCTACGGCCGTGAGCCTGAGGGCCAAGCTTCCCTTAATATATGTGAGGGAGACCCCCAAATTGCACGGCGAGATGAAGATGATAGAGGGTATACTTTCTAAGGGCGACGCCGTGGTTTTGATAGATGATCTGGCGACCACCGGCGGAAGCCTGCTCAAGGCCGCCGAGGCCGTGAGGATGTCGGGCGGCCGGGTGGAGCACGCGGTCGTCTTAATAGATCGGGAGGAGGGGGGATTCGAGAACCTGGCGAAGGCGGGCGTGAAGCTGCACGCCGTCTCCCGGATCAGCGAGCTGCTCTCATGGCTGGAGGTCGTGGGGGGCATACCGGCGGACCAGGTCGGCGTGATAAGGGAATACCTGAGCGCGAGGAGGTCCGGTGAAAATGCGCGATAGCAGATCGGGGATAGCCGATATACTGAGGAGGCGGGGCTTCATCAGGAAGGGCAGCTATCTGCTTCACCTGGGCAACTCGAGCGAGTTCTACGTGGATCTGAGGGCCCTGCCATCGTATCCGGACGACTTCGACCAGGTCACGTCCGCCCTCGCGGAGCTGCTGTCGACTGGCGTCGGCGACTTCGACAGGATAGCCGGCATAGGAGATGGAGCGGCCCCCCTCACGGTGGCGGTCAGCCTGAAGCTGCAGAAGCCGTACGTGATAGTCAAGAAGATGGAGGCGGACAACAGCTTCAGGGACCCCCTGCTGGGCGAGCTGAACCAGGGGGAGAGAGTGATATTGCTCGACGACGTCGCTTCGACCGGGGTGACCCTGGCGTGCGCCGCGTCCATAATCAGGGCATTTGGGGCCCGCGTCGATACGGCGGTCGTGCTGGTCGACAGGGAGCTCGGCGCCTCGGCGCTGCTCTCCGCATCCGGGATCAGGCTGTTCAGCGTCCTGAAGCTCAGCGAGATCCAGGTGGGCGGCGAAGCGAGAGGCCGTCGAGGGCCTCCTTCCTGATCCTCTCGAGCTCGACCCCCGGGCTCCCGGACCTCATTATGCTCCTTCCCACGACTATCATATCGGCCCCGGCCGAGACGGCCCTGATGGCCTCTCCCCCCTGGATTCCTATGCCGGGCGAGATCACCACCATTTCATAGCCCACTGCACGCCTCAGGGATTCTATGCGGTCCGGCCTCGTTGCCGGCGCTATTATACCGTCGGCCCCGAGTTCCCTTGCCATCGCCGCTATGGCGTCGGAGCACCCGGGATAGCAGAGCGACGCGCCGGGATTGGAAGTCTCGGCCACCACGAGGACGCCCCCGTCCCCCGCCGCCTCCAGGACGCTCGATACCACGTCCGATCCGAGGAATCCGTGCATGATCACCGCGTCCGCCCCCGCGTCGAGGAGCGTGCGCGCAAGCGCGCCGCTCACGTGCGGCACGTCCGCTATCTTCAGGTCAGCTATGACCGTGCCCCCGCCGGCGATTTCCCGGGCAGTCGACAGGGCGCCCAGTCCTCCGTGGAGGATCGGCATCCATCCGATCTTCAGGTTCAGCGCGCCCCCCTCGGAGAGGCCGCGCAGCGTGGACTCGACGCCGTCGCCCAGGGGATCGTCGATCGCCAGGATCACCGGATCCCTGGCGGATATCCTGCGGATATCCTCGGCGAATTTCCGGGGCCTGCTCAACTGATCGATCCGTCCCCCCCGGGCTGGCACGGCGCCCGGCGCCCCCCATCCATGCGCCGCGCCGGTCCATCGAGGACCTCCCCGGCCAACGGATCAGGCCTCCCTTATCCTTTCCAGGTATGAAAATGCGTTCCAGAGCGTAACCCTGGCGTACGACGGCATGTTCGGATCCTGCGCTATCTCCTCGAGCGCCGTCACGGCGTTGGCGGCCCTCACCGCCTGCGAAAGCGAGCTATCGTTCAGGGTATCTATGACGTCCTTTATGGAGCGCCTGACGTTTCTCGGGATAACCGTGTCATTTGCCAGCGACTGCAGTATGGCCACAGCCTGCCTGATGTTCTCCGCGTTATCATCCGGCATCGGTCACTACACCTCGTTTTAGACGGTGAATTGGCACTAGACTTAAACCTTACTAGATGGCGCATGGCGCACGTGAGCTCGAGGGACGTCAACCGGCTCGTAGTCGAGCTTATGCGCCGCGGCGCCAGCCTGCTCAGCGAGTCGTGTCCGACATGCGGCGGCATAATGCTCAGGTACAAGGGCGTGACATTCTGTCCGAGATGCTCCGGCTTCACGAGCGTGGAGGAGATCGAGGAGAAGCTGTCGGCGCCCGGGGATCTGCTCGGCGGCCTGGAGAAGCTGCTCTACGACGACCTCAGGAGGGGCATACAGGAGCTCAGGGACGCGAAGGACGCGGAGGATAGGAGCGCGTCGCTCAGATCCGTGAAGGAGGAGCTCGAGGTGCTCGAGATGCTCCTGAGGGTTAAGGATCGGATAGCCGGGAAATGACGTCCGCATGCGAGGTCGGATCCGCCGAGCTCGGTGCCCTGCTTTCCGCGGTGGAGGGACGGGATCCCTCCGCCGTGCGCATCGCCGCGGCCATCGGGGGTCCCCTCGGCGCCGAGCTCTCGCTCGCCGCGTCCCTAGCGCTGTCGGCCGGCCCGGGAACGGGGAGGAGGGGCCCCTTCATCGTGATAACCGGCATCGACAAGGCGGGCAAGGAGACTCACATATTCAATCCGGCG
Organism: Nitrososphaeria archaeon; assembly: GCA_046536535.1. Classification (GTDB taxonomy): domain Archaea; phylum Thermoproteota; class Nitrososphaeria; order Conexivisphaerales; family Conexivisphaeraceae; genus Conexivisphaera. The sequence goes on along the minus strand of JAWDMO010000002.1, from coordinate 21,002 downwards.
CGGATCCCCGGGATAAAGCCGCTGGTGGACCTCCTGGGCGAGATCGGATATCACCCGCTCGGCGTGCGCCAGCCGGAATACGGCTTCCTGAGCGGGCAGCTCATAAGGTCCTACCTGGGCCTCGACGCCGCATGTCGCATATCGGGGACCCTGTCGCCGGACACCGCCTGGATACTGTGGTCGCTCAACAGGGCCCTCGTGAATCCATCCGTCGAATTCTGGCTCTCCAGGGAGCGGGGGGCCGTCATCTCCAAGAGATGGAGCGAGAGCAATCTGGCCTATCACGCCGCGCAGGGCGTCAGCCCGGAGCGCATACTGGCGCTGGAATCCGGGTTCTCCCGGCCGGATCTCTTCGTGGTCCTCGACATAGACCCCGAGGAGGCCGCGCGCAGGATCGGCGGCGACGGGGACCTCTTCGAATCGCGGCGCCAGCTGCTCTCCGACGCGAGGGAAATGTTCATGGAGCTCGACAGGTACTTCCCGGGATCGGCGGTCATTTCGGTCGACGCCGCCGGCGACCCGGTCGCGGTCAACGGGTACCTCGTGGATCGCATAAGGGCGTTCCTCCGCAGGTGATCTCGAGGCCGTCGGGGACGTCCGCCGAGAACTCGGCCAGCGCACAGCGCGCGAGCCGCTCCTTCAGGCGGCCGTAGCTTCCGCGCAGCTCCACCAGCGGTATTCCGCCCAGCGCGCATCCGGAGACGAGCATGAGGTCCGCCTTCTCCACGAATATCGCCGAGGGCGCGAGCCCCTTCGCGGCGAGCGAGTACAGGACGTAGCTCCCCACGCTGCTCCCCACGGCGTACGGGAACATCAGCAGGGTCCCGCCCAGCTTGGCCCGTGCGGGCCGCAGGACCCCTTCCGGATCCACGTCGCCGAGCGGCGACACCGGCACGTCCAGGATCAGGGGCCTGCCGGCGCCCCTGCCCCCGACGAGCACCCTCCACCCGGCGACCAACGTCATCGCCCGCCGCGCACGAGCGTGGCGCGCCTGAACCTGCTCCTGTCGTCCATGGGCGCCGTCGCGTCGATGCCCCATTTGCCGGTGGCCAGCGTCGTCTGGTCGCTCGACGGATCGAGCGATGAGCCGCGCATCCCCGACAGCAGTATCAGATCCCTGTCGGGCTGAAACCTGGTGGCCAGCGCGAACTCGACGTCCTCCGGATTCCCCGGATCCACGTCCTCATCCACCACGATGACCATCTTGAGGGACGGATCGAACGCGAACGCGGCTATTATCGCGGTCCTGGGATCGCTCTCCAGCCTCTTCTCCATCTGGATCACTGCGTGGAGCCAGCGTCCCCCGCCATCCGTCAGCACGACCCTTCTGACGCCGGGGAGAAGTCCGCTGAGCTGCTGCTCCAGCTTGACCTCTATCGGGAACGACATGAGGAACCTGTGCTCGGGTCCCCCGGCCAGGATGCCCCTGAAGACCGGCGCGTCGCCGACGTACATCCTCCGGAATTCCACGACCGGCTGCATCCTGGGCTTATCGATGAGGCCCAGCATGTCGACCATCGAGTCCGAGTCGACCGCGTCGTGTCTCACGACCCCCTCCAGAAGGACCTCACACCCGACCGGGACCTCGATGCCCCCGACCTCGGCGAACGGCAGGGTGCCCCCCGCCATGGCGTTCGCTATCCACGCCTCGTACGATCCGAACGGCGCTTGGTAAGCCGCCGCCAGCTCGACCACGGGGTTCGCCCCCACCTCCACGACTATCCTCAGGTCCTCGCCCATGGATTTCGCCTCCATGTACAGCCTGTGCAGGTGACGGTTCTCGACCATCCTTATGACGCCCCTGCGCGCGTCCAGGACCCTGATCCTGTGGATCGACGCGTTCGCGGCGCCGCTCTCGGGACCCCTGGTGAAGACGATCGAGCTCGTTATGTAGTTCCCTGCGTCCTCCTCGTAGTACTTCGGTACGGGCAGCGATCCCAGGTTCGGCTCGAACGGTCCCCTGAGCCCCAGATCCCCCAGCGAGGCCGGCGGCCTCGCGTCGGTCGACGTCCTGAGGAGATGTCCCCTGAGCTCCGCCTCATCTATCCCGAGCGCCAGCGCGGCGTATTTGTATCCCGAGAGCGTGTTGAACGCCACGGGGGAGGAGTAACCCTCCACGTCTATCAGCCCGGCCCTTTCCCCGAATCCCGCCATGATCGACGGGACGCCCTCGAGCGCGGCCGGGCCCGCGCCCTTCAGCTCCCCCGCGCCCTTCAGCCTTGCCAGATGCTCGCCCAGGCTCCGCACCGGTTCCACGGCCCTCCATCGCCGTACGGTCGGATTAATCTTATCCGTGGCTTCCGCGCGGCATCCGGTGGTTTGGAGCTACTCATACTCCCGGAGGGCTCCGAGGAGAGGCTCGTCAGGAGGTCCCTCTCGCGCGGGCTCCTCCTGCTGGACTACTCCGGAAGGCTTTCCAGGGCACATCCGGAGTCATCCCTCCCCGCGATAGGCTCGGAGGGCATCGGCCAGGCGCTGGCCGACCTGACCTACGCGATGGCCGCGGGGACCAATTCGGGGGTGTGCGCCTACTCGCTCTCGGCGCTGTGGGCGCTCGCCTACATGGAGCGCGGCCTGAGGGGCTCCGTGACGGGCCTCACCTCGTTCGCCCTGAGGGCCAGGGAGGCATCTAGGGCGTTCAACAGGCAGCTGTGCATAGTCGCCGAGAAATGGCTCCAGGACCGGCACAGCTATGTGTACAATATATATAGATATGCGGCCGATACCGTCACAATAGTCCGATCGCGATCGCCGCCGAGCGGGCCTATCACTCGACCCTCGGAGCGAGGTAGAACTCCATGACGCTGCCGCGCTCGTCCAGCGGGAAAGCCAGCTTTATCGGCATCTTACTCGAGAACTCCAGGGTAGATACCTCGGCCGGCTTGACGCTCTTCACGAAGTCCGACAGGTATTCCAGGCTGTACGTCGCCTCGCTCGGCTCCTTCACGAGCATCTCGAGAAGATCCGGGTCGTTCTTCGTGATCCTCGCCCGGACCTGTCCGAGCTCGCTCCTCCCGTAGAACTCCAGGGAGTCCTGCTGGGCCTTCAGCGTCACGTGGTCCGACACGGACTCCACGTCCTCCAGCACCTTCTTGAGCGATCTCTGGAGGATCTTCGCCTGCGCGTTGAATGAGAGCTTGGGCAGCGGCCTCAGCGCCTCGCCCGCCTCCACGAGCGGCACCACGAACTCCCTGTCGTAGCCGTCCTTCAGCCTGAACGTGAGGTTGCCCTCCCCCAGCTCTATCGTGATCCTGTCCTTCTTATCGGCGCGCTTCATCACCTTCCTCAGGTCGTCGATCCTGATCGATATCGTGGTGCTGGAACCGCAGCTGTACTCCTCGAACGACGCGCCCATCCACGACAGGCTGACCATCGCTACCCTTGAGGGATCCATCGCCCGCAGCGAGATGCCCTCGGGCGATACCTCGAACGACGCCTCCTCCACGAGGCCTGCCAGCGCGTCGGCGAGCGCCTTCCATGCATCAGGGTTGGAGCTTACTGCCCTGAATGACATCCCGCACGAAATTTAATCCCCGGCAATATAAGCATGATCTTCGCAATCCGCGATATCGGGACGCCGGACTGAAACCGCATCCGATGCGACGCCCGCTGCCCGGGCGTGAATGGGCGCGGGCCCGCCACGGGGACCCCTACCCTTATTAGCTCGAATGCGCGGATTCATCAGGGGCCGTCGGGGCGTGTCCGGGGTTTCGTTCGGCGCGGAGGAGCTCGGGGATCTGCCGTTTCTCCCCGAGGCGGGGGACCTCATAATGAGGAGGGGTTACGCCATGTCGATATCCGAGCTCGCGGAAAACTGGAACGAGCCGTTCATCAGGGCCGGGATCGATCGGGCCAGGAGCGCGGTGATCGGCGGAGGCATAGATCCGGGCGCGCTGGACGGCATGCCGCCGGAACATCGCATACTGTCGTTCGTCGTGGCGGCGCTGATCGTCAGGGCCACGGACAACCAGTACGCGATCAGGCGATTCGCGCTCGCGGAGGCCAGATACCTCGAGGATCGCGTGATGCGCAGGATCAGGACTAACGCCGAGGACGGAAGGTTGCTCCTCACCGCGATATACTCCAGGGTGCTGGGCATGCCGCTCGTCGCCTCGGCGCGCAGGATCGGCGGCCAAGTTTTCGACGTGCGCCTGGGCCTCAAGCACTATCTATCGCTGTCCTCCTCCCTGGACGCTTCCAAGTGGGGAATAGTCACCAGGGCGGTGGACGGGGGCCAGGTCTACATGAAACTGGAGGACGCCTCGAGGCTGCTCAGGAGCGGGATCGCCGGCATAATAGAGAACCGCATAATGTCCATGAAGATAGCGGATCTGCCCGGCCCGCTCGCGGAGGAGGCCTCCGGGCTCCTCAAGGAGATGGCGAGGACGCGCCCGTCCGCCCCCGCCGGGAACGCGCCTATCGACCGGAGCCGGTATCCGCCATGCGTCAGGTCCCTCCTGAAACGCCTGGAATCCGGCGAGAACCTGCCGCACTCCGCCAGGTTCTTCCTGGCCACCTTCATGGTGAACGCGGGCGTCCCAATAGACGACGTGGTGGCGGCGTTCTCGCGCTCGCCGGACTTCAACGAGCGGATAACCAGGTACCAGGTGGAGCACATAGCCGGCATCAAGGGCGGAAAGCGCTACAGCGTTCCATCGTGCTCCAAGCTGGAGGCGCAGGGCCTGTGCGCGCGCGACGAGACGTGCAACGACATAAGGAGCCCCATGTCGTATCCCGGGCGCAGGGGGATTCCCAGGCCGGACGGAGGTGGAGGGGGTGGCGGAGGGACGGGGATTAGGCGCAGAAGAGATAGAATTTCTGAGGACGAGCTATAGGGAATATTATTACCGCGCCTCGGCCTCGCTGTGGATACCGCACCACCTGGAGTCGCGCGAGATCGGATTCCTCACGTTCGATGGCTACTTCAGGCGCCACCTGCGCGCGAACTCGCCCGGGGAATTCACAACGTCGATCCTGAGGGAGGTGCCGTGGGGGGTCTTCTACTCCGTATCCCTCTACGAGGATCCGGAGAATCCGGAGATGGACAGGAAGGGATGGATGGGCGCCGACATAGCGTTCGACATCGACGTCAAGGACCTCCATCCGCAGTGCATCGACGAGCACGACTTCCTGATCTGCGGCGATGGATCCGTGCACGCCCTCGCCGACGGATCCCCGGGATGCCGCAGGGTGGACTGGGTCTGCCCGAACTGCGTGGAGGTCGGGAGGAGGGAGGTCCTGAAGCTCCTCGACGTACTACAGCGCGACCTCGGCATGCGGCCCGACGCGATATCGATCTACTTCTCGGGCCACAGGGGATTCCACCTGCACGTCGAGGACGAGGAGCTGCTCGACATCGGCAGGGAGGCCAGGGCCCAGATAGTCGATTACCTGACGCTCAGCTCGTACAATCCCGGGCTCGCTGAGGGATTTCTCCGGACATCCGGCGCGTATCTGGACACGCTGGTCGGCTGGCCCAGGAGGATAGCCGACGCGCTCCGCCGCAGGTACGGGATATCGCCAACTCTTGACGCGCTCGCGGCCGTCACCAGGGGGAACGTGGATGCCGCGATAGAGGCCGCGGCATCCGAGGTGAGGGTGCGCGTGGATCCACAGGTCACCATGGACGTCTCCAGGATCTTCCGGCTGCCGACGTCCCTCAACGAGAAGACAGGCATGATGAAGCTCAGGTGCGACGACATAGTGACCTGCGATCCCCTGAGCGACGCGGTGGCGATAGGCGAGGAGCCGGTTAAGGTCGAGATATCGTACGCACCCAAGCTGCACCTGGGGGGCTACGTATACGGCCCGTTCAAACTGACGACGATGAGGCTGCCCGCGTTCGTGGCCGCTTTCCTGATCAGCAAGGGGGTGGCGAAAGTCGTTAAATAGGTCCGACCGCCGCCAGCGCACATGAGCCAGCACAGGCTGGAGGATTTCCTGAGCTACCTCTCCAGGGAGGCCGCCGCCGAGGAGCTCATGGCGGTCGACGAGGACCTGCTGGCCCGGGCATCCATCCTGTCGCAGGAGCTCATGGTCGACGAGGCACGCGGGGGCCCGGGATCCGAGATCGCCGGCAGGGTGATCGAGTACTATACCGCGCTGGTCGATTCCCTCCTCGAGCTCAGGCTGTCGAAGGCGTCCGGCCGGATCTCCGAGAGGGGGGTCGCCCCGAACACCTCGCTCCCCGAGGAGGGGCTCGTCAACGGGTTGCTGGAGAGGGCCATCCGCGCCGGGGGGCTCCTGGAAAGCGCCGTGAGGAACGGCAGCCCCCTGGTCCTGTACGCCGCCCGCTGGGAGGCATCCAGGGACATGGCCGCGCTGCTCATCAGGCAGGACGTCCCGGCCTTCAGGGGGGTAGATTTAAATAGCTACGGTCCATTCTCGTCCGGCGACGTGGCTATGGTGCCCAGAGAGGATGCCAGATCCCTAGTAGCGAAGGGTCATGCGGACGAGGTGGTGGTGCTGGGATGAAGATGCCGAACGTCGTCACGGCGTACTGTCCCAGGTGCCATAAACACACGGAGCACAGCGTCAGCATATACAAGAAGGGAAAGGACAGGAAGACCGCGTGGGGTGCCAGGCGCCATGAGTGGGAGAAGAAGGGGTACGGCGGCCAGAAGGAGCCTGAGCTGAAGAGGACGTCGAAAACGACGAAGAAGCAGACGCTCAAGCTCAAGTGCAGGGTGTGCGGCCACGTGACTATGAAGGAGGGAATGCGGCTCAAGAAGCTCGAGCTGGTCGAGGGCGGGAGGTCGAAGGGCAGTTGAAGAAGGAACAGGTACTGATACCGCTGCCGAGGAGCGCGTTCCTGCTCGTCAAGTGCCCGAGCTGCGGCGCCGAGCGCGTGATATTCTCGCACGCGAAAACCGTGGTCAAGTGCCCGAGCTGCGGCGCCGAGCTGGCCAAGCCGACGGGCGGCAGGGCCCAGATACTCGGGGAGATAGTCCGGAGACTTGATTAGGGCCCAGAGATTTCCCGAGGTAGGGGATTTAACGGTAGGCACCATCACAAGCGTCCAGTCGTTCGGGCTGTACGTGTCGCTCGACGAGTACGGCGGCATCCGCGGGTTCGTGCCCGTGAAGGAGATACCGAGCACGATGACGAGGAACCTCGTCAGCTTCTTCAAGCCGAAGCAGAAGATAGTGCTCAAGGTGCTATATTCCAATCCCGGCAAGCTCCAGGTCGACCTGTCGCTGAGGCGCGTGTCGGGCGACGAGAGGAGGAAGAGGATGCTCCAGTACCGGCAGGAGGTCGGGGCCGCGCGCGTCCTCGACGTCGCGAAGGCCAAGGCCGGCATCAAGGACGATCGCCAGCTCAGGGATGCCCTGGTCGCGGCGTTCGGGAGCCTCCGGGAATCGCTCGGGGCGCTCGTGGATGACAGGGCGAAGGTCCTGGAGGCGCTGGCCGGAGCCGCCAAGTCGATCGACCAGAACGCGCTCAACGTGTACTTGGAGACCGCGGCCCAGCTGGCGGGCGAGAGGCTGAAGCCCAGGAAGGCGTCGATCATGGCCGAGGTCAAGGCGTACTCGCCGGCGTCGAGCGGCATAAACGTGGTCAAGGAGGCGCTCATGGGGGCAGCGGACGCGGCCTCGTCCCTCGGGGCGCGCCCCCGGATAACCTATGCCGGAAGCCCGCGCTACCTGGTGAGGGTCGAGGCCGACAACTACAAGGCGGCGGAGGCCGCGCTGTCGGCGTTCGCCGAGAGCGCCGAGGAAGCGTTAAAGGGGAGGGGGCATTTCGAGCTCATCAGGGGCAAATGAGGCCTAAGCTTCTCAGGATCTGCAGGAAGTGCAACCGTTACACGTTTGAGCAGACATGTCCATTGTGCGGGGGGCCGACGGAGATAGCGCATCCTCCGCCCTTTTCACCCGATGACAAATACCTGGAGCTCAGGATAAAGGCCATGCGGGGGGAGGAAGGGAACGCTCAGGGTACGGGGGATAAGGGTTAGCGGCCCCCTGACGTCGGCGGTCCCCGACGTGGGCGCTCACATATTATCGGAGCTCGCGTCGGCGCGGGAGCCTGTTAACGTCGGCGACGTGCTGGTGATATCGTCGAAATATGTGGCGGTCGCCCAGGGGCGCTACTACAGCCTGGAGCGCGTGCACGCGCTGGAGGACGCGGTCGACATAGCCCGGGACGCCGGACAGCAGCCGGAGATCGTGGAGCTGGCGCTCAGGGAGTCCAGGCGCTTTCTGGGCCATGCGCTCGGTATAATTATAACGGTGAGGCAGGAGGGGATAACCCCGAACTCGTCCATCGATAGATCCAACGCCCCGGGGGGCGCGGTGATCCTTCCCCCGGGCAGGCCGTTCCAGACGGCGGACGAGATCAGGTGGAAGCTGGAGATGCTGGCGGGCGGGCGCGTGGGCGTCGTGCTCGCCGACAGCCGCGTGCTTCCGCTGCGGAGGGGCACCGTCGGGGTGGCCGTGGCCTACTCCGGCATAGAGGGCGTGCTGGATGAGCGCGGGTCGCCCGATCTGTTCGGCCGCAGGCTTCGCCACACGTACAGGGCGCTGGCCGACGAGATAGCATCCGCCGCGGAGATCGTCATGGGCGAATCCGGCGAGATGGTGCCGATGGCGATCATCGAGGGGCTGCTGGAATACGCGGATGGAAGGCGCCATGGCCCCGGCGAGACGTACGTCGATCCATCCGAATGCTTATACTTCAGGGGGATATCGGGCGCCAGGGGATGATGTGACTGATCTGCAGGCCTAAATATGGCCGAATGCACCTCTACTGATCCCCGCATCGATTTCCCGCGCGAGGCGCGGATATCCCATCGTCCACCGGGCCGGACGCTGCGGGATGGGTGCCCCCGTGCCCGGGCCGCCGGACGCGCTCGCCCGGATTAGGGTGAGCTTGAGAAAATAGGAAACGGGGCGCCTTCCCCCATTAGGATGAATTACCCCGCCCTCACGGCAGGGCTTCCCGCTTCATTACTCCACCTTGCGCGCTGAAAGAGGGTAGAGGGCGGAGCTCCACGGGCTCCAGGGGTGGTTCCCACACCTTCAGTATATTGAGGGACGCGTTGTGGTCGTGATCCGCGGCCCGGCCGCACCTGGGATAGAAGAAGACGCGGTCGGAGAGCCTTATCCCCCCCCTCGGGAGGGTCTTCCGCCCCCAAACCCCTAATGAGATAAATAGCGGTACACCGTCGAGCACCGCACGCCGGCAAATGGCTAAATGGATAATATGCTCGGCTTGGCCATATGTGAACTCGATACCGCATCTAGGGACCTTCATGCACCTGCTCTCGGCCGACACCTACGCGCGTTACCTGCTCATGAAGGGCGAGGAGGTCGTGGCGGTCTCGGGCTCGGACGAACACGGGACACCCATAGAGGTGGAGGCTATGCGCCGGGGGGTCAGCCCTCGCGAAATCACAGATGCCAACCACGAAATGATCAGGAAGCTCCTCGAGGAATACTCGATCGACGTCCTGTACTACACCAGGACCGAGTCCCCGGTGCACCGCGAATTCGTGGCGGATTTCTACAGGAAGGTCGACGAAAATGGATATGTATTCAAGGAGGACGTGGAGATGCCCTTCTGTCCCAAGGACGGCATTTTCCTCCCCGATCGCTTCGTGGTGGGCACGTGCCCCTACTGCGGGTACACGAACGCCAAGGGCGACCAGTGCGATCGCTGTGGAAAGCTGCTGGAGCCGACGATGCTCATAGATCCCAGGTGCGCCATCTGCGGATCTAGGCCGGAGATCAGGAGGACGACCCACTGGTACTTCGACCTGCCGAAGCTCGAGGGCATGCTCAGGGAATATCTGCTGGCCAACGACAGGCTGCCGGACAACGCCAGGAACGCAAGCCTCCGCCTGCTTGAGGAGGGGCTCAGGCCCAGGGCGCTGACGCGCGACAACAGATGGGGCATACCCGCGCCGTTCCCGGGCGCCGACGGCAAGACGATATACGTGTGGATGGAGGCCGTGCTCGGCTACCTATCCGCGGTGAAGGAGCTGGGCTTGAAATCCGGGGACCCCGGGATCCTCGAGCGGTTCTGGCTGTCCCCCGATGCGCGGCCGGTATGCTTCATAGGGAAGGACAACATACCGTTCCACACGATAATATTCCCCGCGCTCCTCATGGCCTCGGGCGAGAGGTACGCGCTTCCGTGGCAGGTGTCGTCCACCGAGTATGTGACCATGGACGGCGAGAAGTTCTCCAAGAGCGCGGGTGTGGGCGTGTGGATGGACAGGGCGCTCCGCGTGGCCGACGGCGAGATATGGAGGTTCGTCGCGATGCACATGAGGCCGGAGTCGAGGGACGTCAGCTTCTCCTGGGGGGAGTTCATCAGGGTGGTGAACTCCGAGCTGAACGACAACCTGGGGAACTTCGCGCACAGGGTGCTCACCCTAGCATTCAGGAAATACGGAGGCAATCCGCCCCGCTGTGAACCCCGGGGCTCCTTGGTGGATGCGGCTGTCTCCGCGCTGGACGGGTATGTACACGACATGGACTCCTTCAGGATAAAGGACGGCACGAGGAGGATCCTGGAGCTATCGGCGGCCGGCAACGAGCACCTGAGCTCCGAGAAGCCGTGGGAGCTCATCAGGTCGCGCGATCCCCGGGCGGACGAGGCTCTGTGCGCCTACCTCTCGGCGCTGGACGCGATCGCGATGATGATGTATCCGTTCATGCCGAGGAGGTCCGCGAGGCTCTGGGGGATGCTCGGCCGCGGCGGTACTCCGGAGGACTCGCGCATCCGGATGCCCCCGCCCGGGCGCGGCCCCCTGATGGAGCCCATCCCGCTCTTCCAGAAGGTGCCCGGTACCCCGGATGACCTGCAGCGCATTTACGATGGCGCCCCGGAAACGGGGAGCGGGGCGGTGGACTAGGAAGAAGAAAAGGATAATCGAGTCCCCATCGGACGCCCTCCGGGCCGGTAGTTCAGCGGTAGAATGCCCGCCTTGCACGCGGGAGGTCGCGGGTTCAAATCCCGCCCGGTCCATCGCCGGGGTAGCCGGAGGGTCGGCCTATCGCTTCTTATCCTCGGTAACCCGTCGCGGTAACTTGTATGTGAACTACCCCGTCCGTCAGGACGGGGCTTCCCGCTTCAAAGCCCCGCCTTGCCCGCTGAAAGAGGGTAGAGGGCGGAGCTCCACGGGCTCCAGGGGTGGTTCCCACACCTTCAGTATATTGAGGGACGCGTTGTGGTCGTGATCCGCGGCCCGGCCGCACCTGGGATAGAAGAAGACGCGGTCGGAGAGCCTTATCCCCCTTCGCGGGAGGGTCTTCCGCCCTCAAAACCCGTAAATGAGATAACACGGCGTCTGGGGCGGACGGACATGAGCCAGCTGGACAAGGATCACGTGCTCAAGTCGCCCACGGCGGACCTGATCAAGGAGCTGGGGACCGATCCGCAGCGGGGCCTCACGTCGGCGGATGCGGAGAATAGGTTGAGCCGCTACGGCCCGAACGAGGTCCCCGAGAAGCGCAGGAACCCCCTGAAATCGTTCGCCGGCAAGTTCTGGGGGCCCGGCGCCTGGGTCCTGATGGCGGCCGGCGCCCTGAGCGGCATCATGGGCAGATTACTGGACCTCTACGTCGTGGTGGCGCTGCTCTTCGTGAACGCGCTGATAAGCTGGATGCACGAGGAGAACGCCAACAGGGCGCTGGAGCTTCTGAAGAGCAAACTTCAGGTGCAGACCAGGGTGCTGCGCGACGGGGAATGGAAACAGGTGCCGGCGAGGCTCGTGGTGCCCGGGGACGTCGTCAGGATCAGGCTCGGCGACTTCGTGCCGGCCGACGTCAAGCTGGCGTCGGGCGATATAGAGGTCGACGAGTCGGCGCTCACCGGCGAGTCGCTCCCCCGCACCAAGGGACCGAACGACGTCGTGTATTCCGGGAGCATAGTGAGGAGGGGGGAGGCGACAGGGATAGTCGCGCTCACGGGCGTCAACACGTACTTCGGGAGGACGACCGAACTCGTCAAGATAGCCAAGCCCCGCCCCAGGGTCGCGGCGGTCGTCAACAGGATAACCGTATGGATGGCGGCGGTCGCGATTGCGCTCATAGCGCTGCTCGCCGCGTCGACGGTCATCAGGGGACAGAACGTGATATCGGACCTGCCGCTCTTCCTGGTGCTGATACTTGCGTCGATACCGATTGCGCTCCCCGCGATGTTCTCGGTCAGCATGGCCATCGGGGCTCGCCAGCTAGCGGACTCCGGAGCCCTCGTGACGAAGCTCGAGGCGATAGAGGGCGGCGCCACGATGGACGTGCTGGTCTCCGATAAGACCGGGACGCTCACGCTCAATCAGCTCACGGTGAACGACGTGGTTCCCGCGTCGGTGGACGAGAACACCGTGGTGCTCTACGGCGCCCTGGCGTCCCAGGAGGCGAACCGGGATCCTATAGATCTGGCGTTCATATCGGAGGCCAGGAGGCGCGGGCTGGACCTCGGGAAATGCCAGCAGCTGTCGTTCACGCCGTTCGATCCCTCGACCAGGAGGACGGAGGCCGTGGTCAGGTGCGACGGCAGGGAGTTCACGGTCGCCAAGGGCGCTGTGGAGGTCATCTCGTCGCTGCACGGCCGGGATGCCACCCCGATGGCGGCACCCCTCGCCACGAAGGGCGAGCGCGTGCTGGCCGTCGCCTACAGGGACGACGGATCCTGGCACCTCGCGGGGCTCGTGGGCATAAGGGATCCGCCGCGGCCGGACACCCCGAAGCTGATAGAGGCCCTGAGGGGCCTGGGCGTCAAGGTGAAGATGCTCACGGGCGACAACGTAGCGGTCGCGCGCTCGATAGCGTCGGAGATAGGCCTGGGCGACAAGGTGGTCAGGATGAGCGACGTCAAGGAGACGATGCAGACCGACGCCGTCGCGGCGGCATCGACAGTTGAAGCCGCCGACGCCGTCGCTGAGGCCTATCCGGAGGACAAGTTCACGCTGGTCAGGGGATTGCAGAGCAGGAGCCACGTCGTCGGGATGACGGGCGACGGCGTCAACGACGCCCCGGCCCTCAGGCAGGCCGACGTGGGCATCGCGGTGAGCAACGCCACGGACGTCGCGAAGGGCGCCGCGGCGGTCGTCCTGACGAAGCCCGGGCTGGGTAACATAGTCAGCCTCGTGAGCATAGGGAGGCAGGTCTACGAGAGGGTGGCGACGTGGATACTGAGCAGGCTCTCAAGGCTCTTCCAGAACGTCATATTCGTGGCGCTCGCCGCGATAATATTCGGGCTCTACGTGATAAACGCCCTCGGAATGCTCCTGCTGCTCTTCATGTTCGACTTCGTCACGCTGACGCAGGCGACCGACTACGTCGGCTGGTGGTCCGGCAGGCCGGTCTCGTGGCGCATAGGCGACTTCATGAAGGTCTCAGCCACGATGGGCATCGCGATGATTATCGAGGCGTTCGCCGCCACGTTCATCGGCCTGAGGTGGTTCGGCGTGACCCCGACCAACCTGCAGACGTTCGGCTTCCTCTTCCTGCTCTACAGCAATATATTCACGCTGCTGAACGTCCGCGAGCGCAGGAACTTCTGGAGGAGCGCGCCGAGCCGCACGATGCTCGTAGCGATGATAGCCGACATAGCCGCGGCGGCCGCTATAACGTTCCACGGCCTCCCCGGTATGCCGCCGCTGTCGCCGATGGCCATAGCGTTCGCCCTGGTGTTCTCAGCGGTGCTGTTCCTGGTGGCGAACAACTTCCTGAAGGTGCAGCTCTTCAGGAGGATAGTCATCTGAGGAGCGCGTAGATGAACGCGGAGTACACGGCCACGTTGACCAGCGTCACTATCGCGCCGGCCCTCAGGAACTTGGTGAAGGATATCGTCCTGCCGTGCCTGGATTCCAGCGATTCCAGCACGATTATGTTCGAGGCGGCGCCCAGCAGCGTGAGATTTCCTGCGATAGTCGATGCGTATGCCAGGGTCAACCACGCCCATATCGATCCGCCGCCGTAGCCTATCTGTCCCATGTACTGGACGAACAGGTTGACGAACGGGACGTTGCTCAGTATCTGGCTCAGCCCCACGGACACCGCGCTTATCTGGAGGATCCCCAGGATCCCCGACGTCGCGCGCGGCATCATCAGGTGCGCGAGCTCGTAGAACAGGCCGCTCCTCCAGACGCCGTACATCGTGATGAACATGGATATGAAGAATATGATGGTGCCCCACTCCACATTCTTTATCGTCTCCCTCGGATTCCTCACGAATATGTACACGCCGGCGGCCACGACGAACGGTATGAAGCCGACGTTCTGCACGTGCGGAAGCCCCCTCAGCTCAAGGATATCGTTCGCGATCAGAGCGGCTATGGCGGCGGCGATCCCGATCGCCGCGACCGCGGCATCCCTCCTGTCCTTCAGCGCCGGGGCCTTTGGATAGCCCGCCGCGGAAGCCCCCCCGCGGTAGAGCGCCATCACGATGGGCGGCAGTATCAGCAGGTTGACGAGCGTCGGGAGCGCCAGGTACTCCACGAACGTCACGAACGGGGCCCTGATGCCGGACTCCACGGCTATCAGTACGTTCTGGGGATTTCCAATCGGCGTGAAGACCGAGCCGATCGTGAGCGAGAACATGAGCAGGAGCACCATAGCCTCGGGGTCCACGCCGGCCGCGGCCGCCGCCGAAAGCGCTATCGGGACGCCCATCATCGCCACGGTGTCGTTCACCGAGATCGCCGCCAGAAGGCCGAACAGCAGGGCCGCCGCCGACATTATGCCCAGCCTCGACCTGAACCTCCCCATGAAGCTGTATGATACGTAGTCCAGGAGCCCCGAGCTCTCGGCCACCGAGACCAGGCTGAACATGCCTATCAGGAAGAGCACGACATCGTAGTTCACCGCGCTCCCTATGCTATCCACGGGTACCAGCCCGAGGATCACGCTCAGGAACGCGAGGAACGACATGAACGACCATATGGGTACCCTGGGGTATCTCACCCTGGTGATAAGGAACAGCGTCAGCGAGATCAGCATCGCGGCCGCTATCAGTTCATCGAGGCCGGGCATGCGCCGGGTATCATCAGGGGCCTGGTTAAAAAATGCGGGGGAATTCGGCCGCCGGCTTCGCTCCACGTGGGCCGGCGTCATCGAACTAAGTGGCCCGGGGATGCGGAGGAACTCCGGCGGCCGCGGCGGGAAGCCGGCGCTTCAGACGCGGGCTGTTATCGTGGTCCCCTGTGAGGGGGATATCCCTCGCGGGCGACGGAACCGCGCGCGGCTGCCGTTCCACACCCGGCGCACAATCCTTTTCATGCGGTATTCATGTGAAAACCGGGTGAAAAGGCTATAAGCGGCCCTGGAACCCGACAGGTGACGCGGGGGTTGCCGAGCGGTCAAAGGCGCGAGGTTCAGGCCCTCGTCCCGTAGGGGTTCGTGGGTTCAAATCCCACCCCCCGCACCAGCCCGGCGCGTTCACCAAAATAATCGTAGCCGACATGCGATCCGATGGGCGTCGATCCGAGCGCGTCCACAGGAGGCCGGCAATGCGTTCGGCGGCAGCGTAATTGCTCCCATAAGGGGCTAACACAGATCCCCGGCCCGGGCCGCGAGAAGGTCAAATTCCATCCGGTATGTCGTTCCGGAGATGCGCGGTGCGGCGGTAGAATTTTAGGGCGCCTCCGCGACGGTGGCGATGCGGGGGTGCCCGAGCTCGGTCAAAGCCCTGGACGGGGCGACAAGAGGGGGCAGACATCGGCCCAGACTCAAGATCTGCTGCCGCAGGGCTTCGCGGGTTCAAGTCCCGCCCCCCGCACATTGCAAGCTTAATGAGGGTCCATCGGCATGTCAGGGGGCGTGTCGGACCGCGCGCAGTGGCCGGTCGAGCCCGGCGATTACGTGATAGGGAATCCCGAATCACCCGTGGCGATATCCACGCTATCTGACCTCGAATTACTGAGGGACCTGAAGGCACGCCTGGATCCCGGTAAATACGCTATACTGGGGGTCACCAGGACTCATAATATAGGGGTCGAGAAGCTCATCCGCAACATAGCGGCTAACCCGCACATAACGTACCTGGTGCTGGCCGGCCACGACTCCGAGTCGAGCCGCGTCGCCCCTGTAATACTCGCGCTCAGCCGCCGCTGGAACGGCCCCGACCTCACGATGTCGATCCAGGGCCGCGATGTCAACTTGGTGAACCTGACCCGGGAGGAGGTGGAGGAATTCAGGCGCAGGGTCAGGGTCATAGACATGTCGGGCGTCAGGGATCCCGAGGCCCTGGAGGACCTCGTGGACGGACTCTCCCCTCGGAAATCCGCCGGGGGCCCATTGCGCGTCCCGGGCCGCGCCGGCTACGTGAAGGTCGAGGCGTCCGACGATGGCGATATAACGCTGGACGATAGAGGATTTTTCATAATTTACATAAATAAAGGCAGTAAGTATATAATATGCGAGCACTACGATAACGCAGGAAGGAAGACCGCTGAAATAGCGGGGAACTCCGCCCGCGCCATATATAAGACGGTCGTGAAGATGGGGCTGCTGTCCAGGCTGGATCACGCGGCATACCTGGGCAGGGAACTCGCCCGCGCCGAGTGCGCCCTCATGTCGGGGGAGGACTACATTCAGGACAGGGCATAACGTTTATAAACCCCTTCTCAGACCAGTAATGTTTGCTCGCGCGCACTAAGCAGCGGCGGCGTCGACGTCCAAGAGTGGGGTGCATCCCCAATCGATGGGGCGTCGACCTCCAATTGCGCGCATAAGATGGGGGTTCAACCAGGGGGGTTGAATCCGATGTGGGTCGTGCGGAATCCCTCCGTTAGAGAAAGTTAGGCGCCGTACTCCTTGATTCCGGTTGATCCTGCCGGACCCGACTGCTATCGGGGTGAGACTAAGCCATGCGAGTCGTGCGTCCCCTGGCACGCGGGGACGCGGCATACGGCTCAGTAACACGTAGCTAACCTGCCCTGAGGAGGGGGACATCCCCGGGAAACTGGGGCCGATCCCCCATAGACCTGGATTCCTGGAATGGTTTCAGGTTTAAAGGGCCTGTGCGCATCCTGCGCAGGTTCGCCTCAGGATGGGGCTGCGGCCCATCAGGTAGTTGGTGGGGTAAAGGCCTACCAAGCCGATAACGGGTACGGGCTCTGGAAGGAGGAGCCCGGAGATGGGCACTGAGACAAGGGCCCAGGCCCTACGGGGCGCAGCAGGCGCGAAAACTCCGCAATGTGGGAAACCACGACGGGGTTACCCCGAGTGTCGCCCGCTGAGGGTGACTTTTCTGGGGTCTAAAAAGCCCCGGGAATAAGGGGAGGGCAAGTCTGGTGTCAGCCGCCGCGGTAATACCAGCTCCCCGAGTGGTCGGGACGTTTATTGGGCCTAAAGCGCCCGTAGCCGGCCCGGTGTGTCTCCCGTTAAATCCGTCGGCTCAACCGGCGGACCGCGGGGGATACTATCGGGCTAGGGGGCGGGAGAGGTCGGGGGTACTCCTGGGGTAGGGGTAAAATCCTCTGATCCCGGGAAGACCACCGGTGGTGAGGGGCGAAAGCTGGGGGAGCGAACCGGATTAGATACCCGGGTAGTCCCAGCTGTAAACGATGCAGGCTAGGTGCTGGAGGGGCTACGGGCCCCTCCAGCGCCGCAGGGAAGCCGTTAAGCCTGCCGCCTGGGGAGTACGGCCGCAAGGCTGAAACTTAAAGGAATTGGCGGGGGGGCACACAAGGGGTGAAGCCTGCGGTTCAATTGGAGTCAACGCCCGGAACCTTACCAGGGGTGACAGCAGGATGAAGGTCAGGTCAAAGACCTTACCTGACGCGCTGAGAGGAGGTGCATGGCCGTCGCCGGCTCGTGCCGTGAGGTGTCCTGTTAAGTCAGGAAACGAGCGAGACCCCCACTTCCAGTTGCCATTCCGTCCCCTCTAGGGATGGAAGGCGAACTGGCGGGACTGCCGCCGACAAGGCGGAGGAAGGAGGGGGCTACGGCAGGTCAGTATGCCCCGAAACCCCTGGGCTACACGCGGGCTGCAATGGTGGGGACAATGGGAGCCGAACTCGAAAGGGGGAGGTAATCCTCAAACCCCACCCCAGTTATGATTGAGGGCTGCAACTCGCCCTCATGAATCTGGAATCCCTAGTAACCGCGCGTCATCATCGCGCGGTGAATACGTCCCTGCCTCTTGCACACACCGCCCGTCGCTCCATCCGAGTCCATCATCAGTGAGGTGGCGTCGTGTTGGCGCCATCGAACTGGGGGTGGGCGAGGGGGGAGAAGTCGTAACAAGGTGGCCGTACCGGAAGGTGCGGCCGGATCACCTCCTATGGAAGCCTAACTTTCTCCGGAAATGGGATTCCGCACGACCGACTAAGGATGCAGCCCGTCAGGAAACTGATGGGCGAAGGGTGCAGTGGGGGCGAGGCATAAGTGGTCTGCTCCTCGCTCACACAATGTGCACCGTGCATAGGCGTGCAGACCGCTTCCGTGTTGTATCCGGCTAGGCGTGAAGACGCCGTCTGGAGGATGGCTTGGCTCGGGGGGCGAGGAAGGGCGTGGCAAGCTGCGATAAGCCCCGGGGAGGCGCATGCGGCCTTAGATCCGGGGATTCCCGAATGGGACCTCCCGGTGGAACTCGAATAGGGTTCCATCGTTCCCGGGGTTAATACCCGGGAGCGCGAACTCCCCGAACGGAAACATCCAAGTAGGGGAAGGAGGAGAAATCAAACGAGATTCCCTGAGTACCGGCGAGGGAAAGGGGAAGAGTCCAAACCGAATCCCGTGCGGTGACGTACGGGAGATGTAGCGTGCGGTCGATGGCTGCGCCTTGAGCGCAGCGCAACTTCATCCCCTAGTTGAAGTGGCCTGGAATGGCCCGCCGCAGAGGGTGAAAGCCCCGTAGGCGAAAGGGGATGGAGTGCGCGTCATCGGCCCGAGTACCTGGCCTTGGATTTGGCTAGGGAAGTTGGGGGCCAACGGCCTCTAAGGCTAAATACCTCCCGAGACCGATAGCGAACTAAGTACCGTGAGGGAACGCTGAAAAGAACCCCGAGAGGGGGGTGAAAAGAGCCTGAAACCAGACGGCTACATGGCGCGCCGCTCGAAAGGATCGTGCCGGTCCGGGTTCCGCAAGGGATCTGGGTCGCCGCGATCCGGGGTGGCGCGTTCCGTTTCGAACAACGGGCCAGGGAGTTCACTTTCACGGCGAGTTTAAGGGCTGCAAGCCCGAAGGCGAAGGGAAACCAAATTTCCGCAGCCTCCCCCTGGGAGGTGAGGGAAGGGGTCTGAAAGGGCCTTATAGCCGTGGGGGTGAGACTAGAAACCGGACGATCTAGCCCTGGGCAGGGCGAAGCCGGGGGAAACCCCGGTGGAGGCCCGTAGGGGTGCTGACGTGCAATTCGCGTCCTCGGACCTGGGGCTAGGGGCCAAAAGCCAATCTAGTCCGGTGATAGCTAGTTCCCGCCGAAGCAGATCGCAGTCTGGCCTGGGCTGAGGTGGCCGGTGCCGTAGAGCACCGATAGGGGGGCAAGGGGCGTTATGCCCCACTTCCCTTTCGAACTCCGAAGGTGTCGGCTCCTGAGAAGCCCAGAGGCGGGCTTGTGAGGGGTAAGCCCCACAGCCGAGAGGGGAACAACCCAGACTAAGGTTAAGGCCCCTAAGTGCCGGCTAAGTGTCAAACTGAAGGGCGTCTCTCCGCTAAGACAGCAGGGAGGTAGGCTCAGAAGCAGCCATCCTTTAAAGAGTGCGTAACAGCTCACCTGCCGAGCGGGGGGGCCCCGAAAATGGACGGGGCTAAGTCGGCCGCCGAGACCTTGGGCCACCCTCTGATTGAGGGTGGGCGGTAGGCGGGCGCGGAGGTTGGGCGGAAGCGGGGCCGTGAGGTCCCGTGGACCGACCCCCGTTGCAGATCCTGGTGGTAGTAACAGCCTAGCCGGGTTAAAACCCCGGCCGCCGGAAGGGCCAGGTTTTCCTGGCGACGCGCAGTCGGCCAGGAGTTAGCCGGTCCTAAGGATACCCCGAAAGGGCGTGTTCGAATGGGAAGCCGGTTAATATTCCGGCGCCGCGGTGTTTTCGCGCGCCCCTTGTGGGCGCACATTCCACCCCGTTGCCTCCGGATAGGGGGAGTGGGGCCGCCGCCCCATTTAACCGTTCGAGCCTGAGGGAGTGTCGTAATGACGGGAACTCAGGCGAGGCGGGAATAGCCCACTTTGTGGGTTCCCCCGAATCCGGGGGACAGTGAAAGCGGGATGGAAGAGAGGACACCGCGACCGTACCGAGAACCGACACTGGTGCCCTGGCTGCAGAAGCTAAGGCGTGTCGGGGGCACGGGGGGCGAGGGAACTCGGCAAATTGGCCCTGTAACTTCGGGAGAAGGGGTGCCTGCGTTCTTGGGCGAAAGCCCGGGATCGCAGGTCGCAGTGGCAAGGGGGTCCCGACTGTTTAATAAAAACACAGGTGGCTGCTAGCCCGAAAGGGTCAGTACAGCCGCTGAATCCTGGCCAGTGGGGGCACCTGAAACCCGGGCTCAACCGGGCCAAGGGCCTCTAAACGCCGGGAGTAACTCTGACTCTCTTAAGGTAGCCAAATGCCTTGTCGGGTAAGTTCCGACGCGCATGAATGGATCAACGAGGGCCCCACTGTCCCCGCCCCCCACCCGGTGAACCCACCTGGTGGATGAATAGTCCATCAACTCCCGTCGGGGAGAGAAGTCCCTGTGGAGCTTTACTGCAGCCCGTCGCTGTGCTGCGGTCGTGGATGCAGAGAGTAGCTGGGAGCGATGAAAGCGTTCCTCCGGGGACGCTGGATGCGAAAGTGTAACACCAGCCATTCGCGGCCGCGGCACTAACCGGAGGTAGAACCTTCGGGACAACGGCAGGTGGGCAGTTCGGCTGGGGCGGTCCCCCCTCGAAAAGATATCGAGGGGGCCCAAAGGTCGGCTCAGGCGGGTCAGAACCCCGCCGTAGAGGGCAAGGCCATAAGCCGGCCTGACTGGATCCCCAATTGCACCGGATCCAGAGGGGAAACCCGGGCCTAGCGAACCACCGTGTCCCCACCGTTGGGGGCCGGTGACGACGGAAAAGTTACCCCAGGGGT
>JAWDMO010000001.1:0-69153 GCA_046536535.1 Nitrososphaeria archaeon | reverse complement strand
TGCACGCATCCCTGTCTGCGTGCAATCTGGACATGCCTTTATCCACAGCACCTGGGGCGGGCTGTGGAGGCATTCCAAACCGGTCATGGACCGGTTTTGTCGTGGAAGTATCCTGCATGCCTTCTCCGAAGGGCTTATTCGCAGGACTTTCCACGAGGGATTATGGCATTGCTGTGCATATACTTTCGCAATTCATCTCCTCCCTGAAGGTCGGAGCTTTCTTGCTCATGCGCCGTAATCCATCGATGCCCCGAAGGCGCCGATTCACGCGAAATAGCTCCGGACGGAATTCCGCCCGCGGGCGATCCGTCCACGCGGACGGAAATCCGTCTCAGATCAATTGCAGCGCTTCAGCTCACGTTGAGAGCACCGTGATTGAGAATCATATTAAGAAGAGCGCCGCGCAGAGTATCAGCGGGATAGTGAGCCCCGGCATCGGCCTGTTCAGCCGGCGGAGGAGGATCAGCGTCGCGGCCGCGCCGAGCGCGATCAGCGCGATGCCGGCCAGCGCCCACAGTGGCCCCCTGACTATCTCGAGCGACGACGCCGCGAACGAATAGAACGCCACATCGCCCAGGCCGACGCTGACGTCGCCCAGGCCGACCATGAGGATATCCATATCATGCGGGATGGCCCTCAGGGGGCCGCGGGTGACCGCGAAGACGTCGTACGCCGCGAACGTCAATAGAATGTACGGCGTCCAGCTGGCCGGTATGAATATTGCCAGGAGCACGCCGATGAGGAGGCCTGCGGCTGTGTAGGAGATCGACCGCGTGCGCGCGCGGCGGAGGCCCAGGGCCACGACGGCCGCCGCCAGGACGGGGATCCCCAGCGCGGCCGGGACGCTCGAACACGCGTATGAATATGCGCAGAGCGCCAGCGCGGCCACGAATGTGACGGCGACCGTGTACGCGTTCATCAGCAGCCGGATCGATCTGTAATATCTGATCAGGAAATACGCCGCGAGCGCTGCGGCCACGACGGCGGCCGCCAGGTATAATGGAAGGTATGAGATACCCAGGGACTCCTGGGGCGCCAGATATCCGCGATCCACGGTGCTGGAGAGCGCTGCGGCCACGCCGGCCGCCGCTGTCAGGTATGCTACTTGGATGGGCAGCCCGGGCAGGCGCTCAGTTGATCTCAAACTCCTGGCCTGCCGTGGGGGTCTCCACCTTAAGGCCCTTGCCCCTCAGCTCCTCCGCGAACTTCAGCATGGGCTCCTCGTCCCCGTGCACCAGTATTATCAGCGGATCCCCCCTTATGTCATCGGTGAAGAACCTGAGCAGCTCATCCCTCCCGGAATGCGATGAGAAGTCGAATCTCCGGACCTCGGCCTTGATCTTCTTCTTGCGTCCATCGTTGGGGGTCTCCAGCTCGCCCTTCTCCAGGAGCCTCCTTCCGGGCGTCTCCGGCGCCTGGTAAGCGACCAGCGCTATCCCGTTGCGATCTCCCTCGCTTATCCTCCTGCTGTAGAACACCGATGCGCCTCCCACGAGCATCCCGGCGGGAGATATTATGACGCCCGGCTCCTCCACGACCCTCCTCCTCATCCCCCACGAATTCACGTATTCCAGATAGTTCAGCGCGTCGTCGAGCGCCTCCGGGTCCCTGATGTAGTCGGGGATCGAGGACATTATCTCGTTTACCTTCAGCGCCATTCCGTCCATATATACTGGGTACGGGAACTGATGTCTCCTGAGGGCCATCGCCACCTCCTGAGCCCTTCCGACAGCGAACGCGGGTATCAGGAGCGTCCCCTTCCTCTCGACCACCTCCCTCGCGTACTCCACGAGCGCCGCCTCCTGCTCGTCCCTCGACGGATGCTGCGTCTGGGAATATGTGGACTCCGATATAACGACGTCCGCCTCGGGGAGGGGGGCGCTGTATCCGCGCAGGAGCTCCGTGTCGGAGCGATTCATGTCCCCCGTGTAGAGGACCCTGCGCGATCCCTCGACGTATATCATCGCGCTCCCGGGCACGTGCCCGGCGTTCACCAGCTGGAAGGAGAGGTCCCCGGCCCGGACGGGCTCGCCGTACTCGACGGGCTTGGCTCCCTCCGCAAACTTGGCCACCTCGTAATCGGTGAAGGGCGACGCCTCGCCCGTCACCTTCACGAAATCGTACAGTAAGAGCTCGGAGAACCTTATGGTCGGCGACGTCGCGTAGATCGCCGGGGATCTCCCGGGATCCACCTCGAAGAGCGGCGCCGCACCGCTGTGGTCCAGGTGCGCATGCGTTATCACCAGCGCATTCACATCCCTGGGCCTCACGTGTATCGGAAACTCCGGGTCCCTCTTCCTGCTGTTGCCCACGGAGACCCCGTAGTCCAGCAGTATTCTGGAACCATCCTGCTCCACGAGCATCGCGGACCTGCCGACTTCCCTGGCAGCTCCGAGCACCCTGATCTTCATTCCATCCATATCCGTAAACCTTTTAGCATGCCCGATTTCACCCGTCGCTATAAAGGTTTTTGGGTAGATCCAAAATGATCGAGATACTGCCGAGGGGGAAATCGTTCGATGGAAAGGTGCTTGTGGCGGGCTTCCACGGGATAGGCGCCACCGGATACTACGCGGTGAGGTACATCGTGGAGTCGCTGGGCGCCAAGAGGACGGCTTATATAGACTCGGATCTCACCGCCCCCATATCGACGTCGCGCGACGGGCGCATAGTGACGCCCGTGGAGCTCTATGAGGGCGGGGACCTCGTCCTACTCAGGACGGAGTTCCCGGTGCAGAAGGAGAACGAGTTCTCGTTCTACAGGGAACTGGCCAAGTGGGCGTCGTCCGCCGGGTTCTCCGAGGTTGCGCTCGTCGGGGGACTGGACGCATCCCTCAGGAGGGACGAGACCGATTACCGGGTCGTGTTCACGTCGTCGTTCACCCCCCGGGGGATTCTGGAGTCCTCGAAGGTACTGGAGGACGAATTGATAATAGTGGGGCCCGTGGCGGTGCTACTGAATAATCTGGAGATGTCTGGGTTCCCCGCGTATGCAATACTCGCATATGCGAATACGGAGCGGGTGGATCCGAGGGCCGCAGCGGTCGCCGTGAAGGCCATCAGCGAGGTCTACGGAATACACGTGGATACGGAGCCGCTCATAGCCTACGCGGAGAAGATAGAGAGCCAGGTCAAACTCGAGATCCAGAGCGTGAAGCCGAAGGACGATTCGATCTACACCTGATCCACGGCGAGCCCGAGCGACCTGAGGAGCGAAGCCAGCAGGTCCGCCAGCGCGCTGGAGCCGGGGTCCTCGGAATGCGATATCCTGACGTGCCTTATACCCCATCCCGCCACGACGTCGGCCGAGATGCGGGCCGTCTCCTCGATCACCCGCGGATCGAGGGCCGCGGGATCCGGCTTCGCGCTCTGCGAGAACGGGTAGACATCGGCGAGCCCCGGGGGCACGACGCCCATGAACGGCGCCACGAAATACGAGTCGATGCCGGGGAGGGCGGATGGGGCCGAGCGGACGTCGATCGAGTGCACGACGATGAGCGTCGCGGAATCCCCGCGCGGCCGGACACGGGATGCGCGCGACCTGGCGACCGCGAGCTCCGGCCTTGCCATATCGTCCGGCCCGAAGAGCAGTGCCCCGCGCCCCTTGAATAGGCGCGTGAACTCAGCGAAGTCCCCCGAGGCCTCGACCATCAGCGATCTGACGCCGTAGAGGCTGGGATGGCACAGAGTCTTCTGCATGAGGTATTCCCAGAGCCTGCCCTCCCTGAGGGCCTGCCTGACGTCGATGAGCTCCTCCCTGAGCACGTACAGGTTGTGCCTGGCTATGAGCCCCACGAGTTCGTCGCCGGGGAGCTCGAGGAGCTCGTGGAGGCCGTACCGCGAACACACGGGGCAGCTGCACGGGAGCTCCCCCAGCTCCCCCAGCTCCCTGACTCCACATCTAGTCATGTAGCGGAGCTCCCGCGCGAATAGCGCGTAGGATGCGGAGTCGAAGGTGTCCGCGCCGAACGCGACCGCGAGCGCCATGGTCAACGGGTGGCCGGCGCCGAAGAGGTGCACGGGCTTCTCGGGCGGCAGGTTCCTCTTGGCGGTCAGCAGGAGCCTCGACAGGTCGGCGAAGCGATACGAATTCATGAGCTCCACGGGACTCCCGACCGAATAGACGTCATATGGAAGCCCCGCGGACTCCCTGGCGGAGCGCTCTACCAGGTCCGCGTGGAGCCCTCCCTGCACGGGCAGCGCCCACGCCATCCTCCCCCTCGTTCCCTCGACTATATGCAGCGTGTCCCTCGCGGCCCTCAGCGTCCACTCGACGGTCTCCGCGGCCCTCTCACGCGATGCGGAGATCCCCGTCGGCCTGTCGAGCACGACCGCTATGTCGCTGCCCATCTCGACCTGATACTCGGCTATCGTCAGGGGATCGACGTCTATGTCGCCGTACTCCAGCACCTGATAGCCGCCGGAGTCCGTCATGAGCACGCCTTCGTAGCCCACGGCGCCGTGTATACCTCCCCTCTCCGAGATCCCGTGGCCGTAATTCCTGTATGATATGTAGCTGTTGGTTATCGCCGCGCCGAAGCCCATCGACAGGAGCTCGGGGCCCGGCACCAGCTGTCGTACCGGATGTATTACCGGGAGGAACGCGGGCGTCTCGACGGCCCTGGAACCTACCGAGAGGACGCCGAGCCTCCCCAGGAGATCGGTTTCCCTTATCCTGAAGCTCATGCCTGCGGTCCCTGGGTCCTCTCCCTGATCTCCTTGATATAATCCTCATAGATCTTCCTGACCTTGTCGGCCGCTATGCCGGAGCCCTCGACGACCCCGGCGCTGGTCACCTTTATCCGGTTCATCACGAATATGGCGCCTATGTCCTCCCTGAGGGCGACGTTGCCCGGGAATGACTTCGAGAGGCGATCGGATAGCTCCTTGAGGTCGAATATCTTCTCCACGAGACGTATGACCCTGACAGCGGAGCCGCTCACCACCAGCTTGTGGACGCCCGGGAGCTCGGGGGGTTTCTCGATGACCGCGTCCAGGCCCTCCGAGATGGCTAGCAGGCTCCCGCTGTACACCCTGCCGTCGCTCAGCTCTACCTCCACCCTCTTGCCCATGAACGTCGACAGCTCCTCGGAGAACCTCCTGGCAACCACTGACAAACCGCCACTTGGTCCCCATGGCCCCTTTTAGCTTCTCCGGTTCCCCGGGCTTCGGGCGGCCGTGGCTCGGTCCAGGCCGTCGGGGAGCTCGGGGAAGCAGAGAGCCCGCAGCTCCTCGTCGCGCTCGCACAAATCGAGCCAGTCGAGCCGCAATATCGAACGGGGACGCGATCCCGCGAGTACGTCGTATATCTCGGCGGCTATCGATCCCGGGTCCCTTCCGGTCGAGTCGACCTCGTGGACCAGCTTCTCCCCGTATATCCGGAGGGCCTCGTCCAGCGTGACGCCCAGCGCCTCCGCCAGGAGGTTATCCCTCATCTTATCCGCGCCGTACCCGCGCTCGACGTACCTCCGGAGGAGTATGCCGGGCGATGCGCGGAGCACAGCCACGAGGGAGGCCCTCGATTCCGGGAGGGCGGACGGTACTAGGACGCCCGAGAGCACGCACAGTCCCGGCGGGGGCTCCAGCTCCATACGGGATCTCATGGAATCGACATCCACCAGGTACTCGGAACTCCCCTCATCGTAACCGAGGACCAGGCCCATCTCCGAGGCGAGCTCGAGCACGGTCGCGTGACGACATCCGACGAGCTCCGCCAGCTTCCCGCCGACCGTCTTCTTACCGGTAGCCGGCGCTCCGGCTACTCCGACAATACCGGGGCGGGTCAACCTGATACCCCCGCCGCCGAGTCGAGGAGTGCTATGTCCTGTGCGGACAGATGTATGGATGTCGCGGATGCCGCATCCCTGACGTGTGATTCCCTCTTGACGCCGGGTATGGGGACCACGTGGGGTCCCCTGGAGAGCAGCCATGCGAGCGCTATCTGCGCGGGGTTGGCGCCCTTGGCGGACGCCACCGAGCGTAGCGCCTCCAGGAGCGGCGCGAGGTTCCCCCGAACGTGTCTGTGGAACAGCGCGTTGAACCTGCCCACGGCATGGGATCCATGTCCACCGTGCGCGAGGATGCCCTGGCCCAGCGGACTGTAGGAGATCAGCGTCAGGCCCTCCCTCTCCATGTACGGGAGCAGCCCGGCCTCGGGGCCCCTGTCGACCAGGCTGTACTCCACCTGATTGGATGCGATGTCCGACCTCGACAGACTCGCCCTGGCCTCCTCGAGCTTCCTCAGGTCGAAGTTGCTGACGCCTATCGCTGAGATCCTCCCGGACTCCAAGAGCTGCTCCATTGCCGACATGTAGGTGCGCATTGGGACTAGGGGGTTTGGCCAGTGGACCTGACACAGATCGACGCTGGAAATCCCCATCCTCCTGATGCTGCCCTCGCAAGCCCTCACGATCCCGTCGCGCGTGAGGCGATGGGGACCTACCTTTGTGGCTAGGATGAATTTGTCCCTCCTCCCCCTGACGAGCTCGCCGATTATCTCCTCCGAGCGGCCCATGCCGTAGATCTCCGCCGTGTCCACGAAGTTCACCCCCAGCCCCTCGGCCACGTCGACCGCTGCCCTCAGGTCGTCCATACCGTAGTCCCTTCCCCATCCCCATTCCCGGGATCCCCACTGCCAGGTGCCGATGCCGACCGCCGACACGCGGATCCCCGTCCTCCCCAGCTCCCTGTACTCCATGCGGGCCCGATGGAAGGAGGCTCCGCTTTAACATTTGAGGAACATTTGAGGATTAAGGGAGCGGAGGTCCCCTCCATAACAGTAGACACAAAATTCATCCCCGGCAATCCCGAGCTAGAAACACCATTTGGTGGGGATGGGTTAGGGTGGATAGTTCACAGTGGTCCCGGATTCCGGCCGCCGCGGGCGCGGCCCTTCAATAAGTAGGTTTGAACTGCTGTTCACATCATTAAATAATCATCATCAGGTAGGATATGGGTATTTTTAAGCAGAATAGAGCAGAATAAAAATATCATATCCATATGATCGCGTTCATCCGATTGGATGGGGAGTGGGGACCGACGTCGGTCCACGCGTGGGCCACGATAGACGTGGATACGGGGGAGCTCCTGGCGATAAAGGCCACGTGGCCCAGTGGTCCAAGAGCTCCATGGATGCGCTCCTCTTCCTGGGCCGGGTGCTCGGGGCCCGCACGAATCAGCTCCTGTTCGTCGTGGAGGGAGGCCCGCGGTACTCGTGGGCCTTCCGGGAGCTCGGGCTGGAGCACTGCCGCGGGGCGTTCGGGGACAGGAGCGGTGTTGAGAGGTTCTTCGGCTCCCTGAAGGTCGGAGCCTTCTGCTCATGCGCCGTAATCCGTGGATTGCGAGGGTGCCCCGGAACTGCGACTCCTCCTGATGTAGGCGGAGAACGCGATCGATCCTATCAGCGTCGTCAGGATCACCATGAGGACTACCGCGGAGTACGCCATGGAGTCGAGTATGCCGGCCGAGAGCCCCACAAGGGCTATCGCGAGCCCCATCTCGCCCCTAGGCAACATGCCGAGGGACGCCGCCACGGATCCCCTCGCGCTCTTGGTCGCGCCGTATGCGAACGGCAGCACGCCGGCGAACTTGAGCGCGAGCGCGAGCGCCGTCACGGAGAGCGCGAGCGCGAGCGACTGAACAGTTGACACGCGCATATCCACCTCCGCGCCCGAGATCACGAAGAAGAGCGGACCGAAGAGCGATGAGAGGCCGACCGCGAGCCTCCTGAAGTGCTGGGACAGCCTGCTGGAGGAGAGCGCGACCCCCGCTATGTACGCGGCTATTATCGGCGAGAATCCCAGACCCACCATGGCCGCGACCAGCCCGAACAGCGAGAGGAGGGCGAAGGGATAGGCGTAGCGCTCCCCGAGCGCGTTGGCGACCCTGGGAAGGATCGCTATGGAGACGACTGATATCAGCGCCCACGCGAACACGTAATAGAGGACTATGGACGCGATCGCGAACGGCTCCGCGCTTCCCGCGCTCGATGCCATCGCGGTCGAGAGTATTATCAGGGAAACCACGTCGTCCACCGCGCCCGCCGTCAGCAGGAAGTCGAGGGCGGGGCCCGAGAAGCCCGAGTCGGAGGCTATTGCGGCGGCGACGGCTAGGCTAGTCGCGGCTGAGGCGGCGCCGAGCACGAGCGCGGCGGTCGGGCCCAGGTCGAGCCAGAACGCGGCGGCCACGCCCAGGAAGGGGAGCAGAGCCCCGAAGACCGCGCCCAGGAACCCCCACGGGCCCGCCCTCCTGAACCCAGAGAGCCCCTGTTCAAGCCCTGATGAGAATATCAGGAGGATTACGGAGAACTGCGCGAAGAGCTCCACGTAGTTATTTATCGAAATCAAGGGGACGCCTAGCAGCGCGTTCAGGGCGGGGCCGAGCGCGTAGGGTCCTATGGCGATACCCGCCAAGAGCTCACCGACCACTCCCGGGACGCCGAACTTCGCCACGGCCCCCCTTGACGCCTCCGCGGCGAATAGCAGGATGGAGATCTCGAGGAGCGCTAGATAGATCTCCCCTATCTGCAACCCGGAATCATGGCCCGGCTTGGAATTAAGCTTTAAGGATCAGGCGTGAGCAGATGGCGTCGCCCAGCGACCGGGTTGTGCCGCGCCCTCCGAGGTCGGGCGTCAGTACCTCTGGATTCCGCTCTAGGAGCACCGCGTCGACCGCGGATGATATTGACCTGGCCGCGGCGAGCAGCCCGGCGTCGCCGCGCCTCCCGGAGAGCCACTCAAGGAGCATCGACGTCGAGAGCACGATCGCTATCGGGTTGGCGGATCCCCTGCCCGCGATGTCGGGGGCCGATCCATGCGCGGCCTGCGCCATCGCCCAGGAGTCGCCCATGTTGAGCGATGGAGCCAGCCCCATACTCCCGGCGAGGGCGGCGGCCTCGTTCGATATTATATCGCCCCATTCGTTGGGCGCGACTATCACATCGAAGCGCCCGGGATCCACCACGAGATCGTACGCGAGCGCATCCACGAGCCTCTCGGAGTACTTGATCCCGGGAAAGGACCCCGACATCGACCTCGCCTCCTCCACCAGCAACCCATCGGACATCCTGAGCACATTGGCCTTGTGCGCCACGGTCAGCGACCTCCTCCTGCGGGACGCCGCATCGAACCCGATCGAGAGGATCCTCCGGCATCCCCTCCTGGTGGCAACCCTGACCGCGAGCGCGACGTCGGGGGAGGGCATGAACTCCCCGGCGCCTGGTTACATGTTGCGGTCAGCGTACATGCCCTCCGTGTTCTCCCTCACGATCAGCAGGTCCACGCGCCGCGTGGACCCCGGCGGAGATCTCACCGGCCTCATGTTCGCGTACAGATCGAATTCCCGCCTGATCTTGCCCGAGGGGCTCGGCGATCCGGGATCGTCGGGCGGATAGGATCCGACGTCCAGGGGGCCCAGCACGAGGCCGTCGCTCCCCGAGAGGACGTCGACGACTTCCCGGGGAAGGCTGGAGCCGTGCTTCCTGTAGGCGCTCCATCCGATATCCACGCGGACGAATTCCAGGAGGTCCCCGGCGGCCAGCTCCGCACACCGAACGGCCACCGGCACTATCTCCGACCCTATTCCATCGCCCTCGGCGACGGCTATTCTGTACACGCCGTGGCAACGGATTCGGCCCCTAAAAAGCTCGGGCTCAAGCGGCCCCGGGTCGGCTCCACGATCCCAGGAACGTCGAGATCTCGCCGACAGGGTCCTCGGAGCTGGGCACGTAGACGAGCATAACCGCGTCCACCTTCAGTGAGTCGAAATACCGGAGCCTGGAGCGGACCTCCTCAACCGAGGATGCCGCTATGAGCCCCGGCACCCTCCTCACGGCATCCTCGGGGACCATTGAGGCGGCCCTCCTGAAGCCGAGCTTGGAGTAGTTCGCCCTCAGCTCCTCCAGCGCGTCGCCGACCCCCATCCTGGCGAAGATGTCGCGATAGTAATCGGCGAGGCCGTAGAACGCGAAGTTCAGCCTGATCGCCTCGAGCGCACGGTCGTAGTCTTCGCTGACGGAGAGCCTGACTATATCGATGACCTCCGTGGAACCGGGGGACCTTCCGGCTATGGCCTCCCCCCTCCTGACGGCATTCCACACGATCTCCATCTGCGCGGCGTCGCCGAGGTTTGTCAGCACGCCATCCGCGATCCTGCCGGCCAGCTCGGACATCCTGGGGCCCATCGCCGCTAAGTATATGGGGACGCGGGGGACGCTGAACGCCATCCTGAAGCCGGAGCTGCTGTAGATGGATCCGCTGTGCGACGTCCTGCCGCCATCCAGCACCGTCCTCGCTATTGCGACGTACTCCTCGATGGCCATGAGCGGGCTCCTGAACTTGCCGCCATGCCAGGACGCCATGTTCCCATTGCCGACGCCCAGTCCGAGGATGAACCTGCCCTCCGTGAGCTCTTGGATTGTCGCGGCGGCCATGGATGCGGACACCGGGCTTCTCGAGAAGATGTTGAATATCGCGGAGCCGAGCCTTATCCTGGATGTCCTGAGGGCGGCGGCGGACAGCACGGCCACCGGATCCCTTCCGTTGGACTCACCTCTCCAGAACGCCCTGAACCCGGCGGCCTCGGCCATCTCCGCGGCCCTCACGATCCCCGCGGAGCTCACGCGCTCGGTCGAGTCCACCTGGAAGTCGTAGTTCACGCCATACAGAGATCCGGGGACGATATATCGGTTTGTCGTACGGCGGCCCATCGATTACCGGAGGGCTCCGGAAGCCCCGCGACCCGGCGCCGGGTCCGTCCGGGAAGCCGCCGGCCCCATGAAAATCCCGGAAAACGCGTTTTCAAAGGGCGCCACCCATTTTAGGCCGCGGGTCGGAGCCATCGCGTGCCGAGGGTGGTGGCGGACCACAGGGAGGAACAGTCCGAGATCCCGGAGATCCTGAGGGGAATGGGGGTATCCGTGGAATTCAGGCTGCTCGAGGTGGCGGATTATGTGGTGGCCGAGAGGATGGCGGTCGAGCGCAAGTCCGCGCACGACTTCGTATCGTCGATATACGATGGGAGGCTCTTCAGGCAGGCTATGGAGCTCGCGCAGCACTACGAGGTCCCGATCATCCTCGTGGAGGGGGATCCATCGGACATAGAGATGCTGTTCAGGAACGAGCGGGTATACTACGGGGCGCTCGCCTCGCTTATAATGGATCTCAACGTGAGGACGGTCTTCACGTCGGGGGCGGAGCAGACCGCGACGTTCTTGGAGAGGGCCGCAGTGAGGGCCGAGGAGAAGGGGGAAAGGGGTCCGCGCGTGGTCAAGAGGACTAAGATCGGGATCGCGCAGGCGCAGCTGTACCTGGTGGCGTCCGCGCCCGGAATAGGGCCGAAGCTGGCGGATAGGCTCCTCAGGCGCATGGGATCCCCCGCCGCCGTCTTCTCCGCACCCGAGGGGGCCCTGGCGAAGGTCCTGGGGGAAAAGAGGGCCAGGAGGCTCAGGGAGCTCCTCGATAGAAACTATGAAGGCGCCCCCCGGGATGATGGATCCCAGGTGCACCTTGCATGACCCTCCACGCTTGAAGCGTGCGTCAGATGCCGTGCGTCAGATAGTCGATCCTGCCGCCGTCGACCACCAGCACCTGTCCGGTCACATACGCCGATCCGGGGGACGCGAGGAAGAGGACCGCCGACGCGACGTCGCCCGGCGTCCCGGTCACGCCAAGCATAGACCGTGACCTGAAATATGAACGGATGCGCTCGACCTCCTCGGGGGATCTGCCGCCGATCGTCATCTCGGTCTCGATCCATCCCGGGGCCACGCAGTTGACCCTTACCCCGCTGGGCCCGAGCTCGAGCGCCAGCCTCCGCGTCAGCGCTATGACCGCGGCCTTGGTGACTGCGTAGAACGTCGTGCCCCCGGCGGCGGTCCCTATTCCCGCGTTCGACGCGATGTTCACGACCGCTCCCCGCGTCGACTTCAGGCCGTCCAGCGACTCGAGCGTGGAGTATATCGTACCCATGAGGTTTACGTCCAGCATCCTCCTGAAGGCTGACTCATTGAAGTCCTCCAGCCGCATGAGATCCATTACGCCGGCGTTGTTGACCAACACGTTGACGGGGCCCAGCTCGGATTCGACCCTTCTGAGCATCGACCTCACTTCCTCGCGCCTCGATACATCGGCCCTCACCGCTATCCCGCCTATCTCAGATGCAAGCTCCTCAGCGGCCGCCCTCCCACTCAGGTAATTTACGGCGACCCTCGCGCCATCTGAGGCCAGCGCCGCGGCGATCGCCCTCCCGATCCCCCTGGAGGCGCCCGTGACGAGCGCAACCCTTCCGTTCAGGAGCCCCACGCGCGATCACCGTCCACATGTGCCACCGCGGGCCATTCCCCGGCCGATATTTCATCCCATCCGGGCCCGGGTTTCGACCTCGAGATCCATCTCGACGCCGATTCGGGTAACACAGGCCCAGCAGTTTTCATTAATAATTTATCCTTTTGGGGGTTTGAGGGCGGAAGACCCCTCCCGCGCGGGAGGACCTGGCGCTCTCCGACCGCGTCTTCGTCCGTCCCAGGTGCGGCTGGGCCGCGGACCGCGACTACAACGCATCCCTCAATATGCTGAGGAGATCGGGGTGGGAACCACCCCTGGAGCCCGTGGAGCTCCGCCCTCTACCCGCGGTCAGCGGGCAAGTTGGGGCAATGAAGCAGGAAGCCCTGTCTGTAAGGACGGGGTAGTTCACAAATGTTTGTCGCGGTTGGAGCATCATCGCCCCCGGACTCGCCACCTGATATCGAGGGTTTCAGCCCCGATATCCATCACCCTTGTAGGGGCTTCCTCGGTTCCCCGACCCCCTTCAGCTGTAAAGATCGGTGCCCGATCCGGCGATCGAACATCACGCGATCACCGCTTCGCGGACGGAGCCCTCGGGCAGGAGGGATCTCCTGGCGGCCGGCAGCGATAGCTCTATACGCCCGACATCGGGCTCCTCGTGGAATGTGTAGCTGCTGATCGACGATTCGACGAGATTTGCCGGGAGCCCGACGAGTTGTGCGTAGGCCCCGACGTCCGCGGATCTCGCCTTCGATATGGCCGATGCGGCGATCTTCGATATGCTGTCGTACTCGCCGGCGAGGCCGGAGTTGGCCGTCAACAGACAACAGTGCTCGATCTCACATGGCTCAACCCTGAGTCCAGCGGCCGATGCCATCGAGAGATACGGCTCCCAGAGGACTCCCTCGTGTGCGGAGCCGGAGATCAGCGCCCCCAGTATCTCGCCGGCGCCGCCGTAGTAGAGCCTCGGGCCCTCGAGCCCCGCGCGCTCCGCGCAGAGCTCGGTATTTGACATGCGCACCACCGCGTGCCCGGTGCCCGCCGGGGCGCGGACCACGCCCATGCCGCCGCCGCTTCCTCCCCCTATTATCTGAACCCTGCCGTGGCCCAGGCGGTTAGCCGCCAGCGCCGTGAGCAGCGGGACCATGGCCAGCTGTATCCTACCGGACAGCAGGTCCTCGGCCTCCCTCCACGCGTCATCGTAGACTACCGCGCGGACGGGACCGTAGAGGTCCCTCAGGCCCCTGAGGATCCCCGGGACGTACGGATATTCGGCCGCCCTCATGATGCCCATTGCCATGACGCGCCTGGGGGCGGTGGATGGACCGACCAGCAGCACCCCGCCTACCTCCCTGAGCTCCAGTATTCCGATAGCCGCGAGTTTCCTGATGTGCCTGAATATCACCGCCTTGCCCCTTCCGGTGGACCGCGAGATCTCGCTCAGCGTGAGGGGCCCGCCTTCGGCCACGGCATCGTATATCCGAATGTCGAGCTCATCGACGCCGGAGGCCCTGCGCGGCATATAAGCGGAACAAATGTAGTAACCCTTAAATGTTATTATAGAAACGATCGTTCCAGATGAGGCGCGGGCCCGAGAGAAAGGGAATAGAGCGCGTCGAGGACTCCGAGAGACATGGCAAACCGTCCAGCGTGTTCATCGTGTGGTTCGCATCGAACCTGACGATAGCTGACTATGCGCTGGGGTCGGTCCTCTACGGACTCCCGTTCCCATGGATATATGCGATAGTCGTGGTCGCCAACCTGGCGGCCGGCGCCATACTGGGGGCGGCGGCAGCCATGGGGCCGAGGTTCGGGTTGCCGCAGATGGCGATATCGGCCAGGGCGTTCGGCTGGAACGCGAATAGGGCATTTGCGATCGCCCAGTGGCTCTCGACGATCGGCTGGTTCTCCGTCAACACGGTCATAGCGACGTTCGCGCTTCTGCAGATAGTGCCGCTGCCCTACTGGGCCGGGGCGCTCGTGATTGTCGCCGTGATGGCGGCCGTGGGCATATACGGCCACGACGCGGTCCACGGGTTCGAGCGCGCCATGTCGATCGTCCTGGGCGTGGTCTTCGCGGCGCTCATCTACGTGGCGGTCGGCGCCGCCCGTTCCGCGCTGCCTCGCTACACGGCGTCGTTCAGCCCGTTCGCCGCCGCCATAGCGCTGGCGTCCGTCTTCTCATACCTGGTCAGCTGGGCGCCGTACGCGAGCGACTACTCGCGCTATCTGCCCGGAGGGACCGACCTGAGGAGAATCGCGATATATGCTATGGTCGGGGGTGCCCTGGCCAGCGCGTGGGTGGAGCTCCTCGGCACCGCGGTGTATGTGGCCGCGGGGAACCCCAATCTGAGCATAATGAGCGCCACGGTGGACGTCGTAGGGAGGATCTGGGCGCCTGGGGTCATGGCAGCGATAGTGCTCGGAGGGCTGGCCGCGAACGCCCTCAATCTGTATTCCAACTCGATATCGGCGCAGGCGATCAGCTCCAAATTCAGGCGCATATACGCCGCCGCCGCGGGCGCCGCCATCGGGTACGCGCTGTCCCTCCTGGGTGGCATATACGTGGGGTTCACGTCGTTCTACGAGGGATTCCTGCTGCTCCTGGACTACTGGATAATGCCCTGGGCCGGGGTCCTGATAGCGACAGTGTACGCGGGAGGAGGCCGCGGAGGAGCCCGCGAAGCGCTGGCGGCGTACGGCGTCGGACTGGCCGCGTCAACTCCGTTCATGAACCTGACGCCGTACGGCGTCCAGTACGTGGGCCCGCTCGCCGGGGCCATGGGCGGAGCGGACGTCAGCTACTTCGTGTCGTTTGCGATCGCGATCATCGCATACCTGGCGCTAGTCAGGTTCCGGCATGGACCCCGGTGATCGCGCGGTTCTCGGCGCACCTGCCGCGGTGATCATGTACGCGGCGCTCAGATGGCCACGCGCGGAAGCCCGTCTTATGACATGAAGGGGGTTTAGGTTAGGATGGGGAAACTGACCTCCTCCACGCCTGAAGGGCGAGGGTTCCCCGAGGTCTCAAGGGTTACACCCCTTTACGGGTGCTACTCTGTTATTGTCTACGATGAAAGATAGAGGCTTCTTTACTGTTGAAACCATTACGTTCGCTGCTTTCTTGAGGATGTTCAACGCACTGTTTAGATCCGAATGCAGTCTGTGTCCCGCAGGACAACTGACTACTCCCCTCGGTCTCCTAGTGACTTCAACGCCGTGATAAGCACAGTACTTTGAAGTGTTATACTCAACGACCTCAAACACCTTCATACCGTATTCCTGGGCCTTCAGCTCTATGGCATCCATCAACTTGCGGTAAGACCACATGTTCACCGTGAACTTGTTGCCCTTGTCCTGGGCGATGTTGAGGGGGTAGCCAAGATAGATCGTTGAAGCACCTTGTTCGTGTAACTCCTTCACCAGGTGGGACGCGAAGTTCCTGTACAGGTGAAGGAGCCTCCTAATTAGTTTCCCGTGCAGCCTCCTCCTCTTTTCCAACTCCTCGTGTGCTTCATATTCACCCGGGTTCCTCGTCTTATCCGCCAGGGATTGCACCTGTGCTATCCTCTTCTCGAAGTAAAAGTAGTCCTCCTTAGTCCTTATACCCTTGTAGAGCAACCAAGTGCCGTCGTTCAATACTACGCTTGCCAAAACGTTGATGCCTAAGTCAATTGATGCCGCTTTGTTTCCCCTGGGCGATTCAACTTGTATACTCTTCCTCTCTCCTCTCACGATATGCTTACTCTTCTTTCCCGTTTTAGTTTCCTCAACACCTACCTCCACGGGGATGGAGGCGTACCATGCGTTCCTGGTCTCATCGTAGTATATCTCCAGCCTACCCTGTTTACCGTACCACTTCAGTCTGCCGACGAACTCCACTTCGAGGTCGAAGTCCTTGAGGACTAGTTTGTGGTTTTGCTCGTCTACAACATATCTGTCCTGCCTGACAACCAGAAGGGGCTTCCTCTTCTTTGTTTCCCTATCCTTCCAGTACTTCGGTGGGCTAACGTGTTTCATGTGGGGTGGCAATTTTCCTTCCTTCTTCAGCTTCAGTGAGGAGAAGAAGGACGACCAGGCTTCATTGTTCTTCTGCATGACTGCTTGAGCGTTAACTCCTAGTTCTTCCTTGTACTTCTCGTAGTATTTGCCCCACGTCCCTTTGAAGTCCACTTTCTCTCCATGAAAGAACTGTTGCCTCCTCTCATAGTTAACTTCGTTGAAGAGTTTTGCTGAGATATTCGTTAACTTCTTGAGTTTTCTTTCCTGGAAGCCGTTCGGTAGGAGGCGGACTACGTTTGTCCTCCTGTTCGTGTACTTGACTTCGTAGATGCCCCCCTC
The DNA here is from genome assembly GCA_046536535.1 of Nitrososphaeria archaeon. Classification (GTDB taxonomy): domain Archaea; phylum Thermoproteota; class Nitrososphaeria; order Conexivisphaerales; family Conexivisphaeraceae; genus Conexivisphaera. The sequence continues at coordinate 52,531 of JAWDMO010000001.1, read as the reverse complement.
CGGTATTGCGGGAGGAATCGGCTCCCGCTCCTCATCTTCAGAGAGTTGACCGGAGGAGAGCATCGTAAGAAAATATAGTCTTCATTATTTTTAACTTTACCCTGTCCTTAGAAGGGGCGAGGTTTGCCGTTCACTTTATCGGTTTCTTCGGGGGCTGTACGAATCGGTTACCCCAAGCTTAAATAGACATTCGGTGGATATATTATCAGGATGCCCCCCGCCGATCAATTCGTCGGAAATGAGGGGCGGGAGTTGATTTCCCCCGCGATGGCCGTGGAGGACGTCCGCGAAGCCGAACCGACCGGGAAGGGAATGATCACGCGCCCCGCCGGGCACGGGCCGCACCCGGACCTCAACGGCGTCCTAGACGTATCGAGGATGGACCCGGGCAACGGCGCGACCGCCGCTGGTACGACTCAGCCCCACCTCGTGTGCCACAACGGGATAGCGCTCGTAAAGGGAGTGTAATCCTTGAGACCTCGGGAATCCCACGCCCCTCACGTGCGGGAGGAGGCCGGCAACGGCGCCGTCCGCATGGATCCCGTTGAGGAACTCCTGGTGAGGGGCGGCCATATAATCACCGCCCAGGGAGTACTCGACGCGGATCTCCTCCTCAGGGACGGCAGGATAGCCGCGCTGGGCTTCGCGCTGGACATCCCCGGCGTACGCGGCCTGGACGCGTCCGGCATGCTTGTGTTCCCGGGGGCCGTGGACGAGCACGTGCACTCGAGGGAGCCCGGGATGACGGCGAAGGAGGACTTCTCCACGATGACGAGGGCGGCCGCCGCCGGCGGCGTGACGACGGTCGCCGACATGCCGAACACGATTCCACCCGTGGATTCCGCCGAAAGGATCGCCGAGAAGGGCAGGAATGTGGCATCGAGGGCGTACGTCGACTACGGGATATTCGCGGCGCTGACAGACTCCAGCGTATCGGACCTGGAGGGATTGGCTCGGGCGGGCGCGATAGGCCTGAAGGCGTACATGGGGCCCACGACGGGTGGAATAGGCGCGCCGGACGACTGGTCCGTGGCGCGGGCGCTCGCCTTCTCCAAGGGGACCGGTATCCCGGTGTTCTTCCACGCGGAGAACGGCCCGCTCATAGATGGTTTCTCGGGGGAGCTCAGGGGATCCGGCAGGATGGATCCGGGCGCGCACAGCGAGTCGAGGCCGCCGGTGGTGGAGGAGGTGGAGGTCGCCAAGGTGGCGCGCCTCGCGGCGGCGATGGGCGGGAGGGCACACATAGCTCACGTGAGCTCCGCCGGGACCCTGGAGATATTGAGACAGAATATCGATGCGTTGAGCGCCGAGGTGTGCCCCCATCACCTGCTCTTCACCGTGGAGGACTACGCCGTGCACGGGCTCCTGATAAAGGTGAACCCGCCGGTGAGGACCCGGGAGCACAGGGACGCCCTATGGAGGGGGATTCGCTCGGGGCTCATATACACGGTGGGATCCGACCACGCCCCGCACGCGCCTGAGGATAAGGAGGGGGACGTCTGGAGGGCGGCGTCCGGAATACCGGGGGTCCAGACGATCCTCCCGTTCATGGTCGACTCCGCGTTGAGGGACCTCCTGCGCCTGGAGGACGTCCCGCGGCTGCTCTCGGAGAATCCATCGAGGATCCTCGGGCTGTATCCGCGGAAGGGATCAATCGCGCCCGGGGCGGATGCGGACCTCACCATAGTGGATCCGCGCGACGTCTGGAGGGTCGGGGAGGACGATCTGTTCTACAAACATCCGGAGGTCTCGCCGTACGTGGGCATGGAGTTCAGGGGAAGGATAAAGTACACGTTGCTCAGGGGGGAGATTGTGTATGAACATGGGGATATAGCGGGAGGCCCGAGGGGGAGATGGGTGACGCGTGGGGGCGTCCGCTGAGGGCCGACGTGCCGGTTTCATGCGTGCTGGACGCCCACGTCCACAGCCCGATACTGAACAGCCCAGCAGAGGTGAACGAGTACCTGAGGGAGTTGATCTCAATCGGGCTCGGGGGGGCCGTCATACTGGGCATACCGCCCTCCAGGGACCTCCTGCGCGGCGTGACAATGGACGACGTCACCAGGGAGTACGAGAGGAACAGGGACATCATCCAGAGGCTCGCCGCCGCGATAAGCAATGAGCTGACCCCCGAGTCCCTCTACCTCACCGCTGAGAGGTTCCTGGACAGCTTCTGCCAGTTCAAGCGCCACTCGGAGATCTCGGCGCTCTCCAACTTCGAGCTGCTCTATCCGGTCAACCTGTCCCTCGAGGGAGAGGAGTTGAGGAAGGCCCTCGACGGGGCGCTCGACAGGGGATTCGGCGGGTTCAAGGTGATCTCCACGTTCTTCTTCAAGAGGCTCGACGATCCCGCCGTGGAGGCTGTTCTCGAGGTCGCCGAGGAGAGGGATGTACCGGTGACGGTGCACGCAGGATGCGATCCGGGGATATGGGAACTGCCCAGGTTCTGTAAGTACGGTGATCCGTCGAGGCTCGACGGGCCGCTCGGGAGGCACAGGGGCGCCAAGGTCGTAATTGCGCACGCGGGCGGATATAGCGCAATAGCGCCCGGCGTCTTCATGGAGGAGGCTCTGGAGCTCGCCAGGAAGTACCGGGAGGTCCACGCGGACACGGCGGCGCTCCCGCCCGAGCTAGTGGAGATGGCGCTCAGGGACTTCCCCCCTGGGAAGGTCATGTACGGCTCAGATTACCCGGCGGTCGCGGGCGAGGACCCCAGGAGATACCTCGAGGAGGTCTTCCTCACGCTGGAGTCGGCGGGCCATCCGGCATCCGAGCTGGAGGATTTCTCGCACGGAAGCGCGGAGCGCGTATTCTCCATAGAGTGCTCCGGGTGATCCTATTTATGATTTATTTTATAATAACTATTTATTAGTAAGAATAACACTTATTAGTAAGCCCGTTCTTTATCATATGCTAAGATGACTAGTGAGATAGAGAATCTCCCTTATGGAGAGAAATACAATCCATATCAGAAGGCATACCTGGATTATTGGAAGGAAAGCGTCGCTGACATCAGGAAATTCTGGGACCAGGAGGCGAGGAGGCTCCTCTGGTACCGGACATGGGATAAGGTGCTGGACGACTCGAATCCCCCGTTCTACAGATGGTTCGTGGGCGCGGAGACGAACATGAACCTCAACGCGCTCGACCGGTGGAAGGGAACGCAGACCTTCAACAAGGTGGCGTACTACTGGGAGGGGGAGGACGGCGCCAGGAGATCGGTGTCGTACAGGGAACTGTACGAGGAGGTCAACAGGTTCGCGAAGGCCCTCCAGGACCTCGGGGTGGGCCCGAACAGCACCGTCACCATCTATCTACCGATGATACCGGAGCTCCCCATAGCGATGCTGGCGACCGTGAGGCTCGGCGCCATACACAGCGTCATATTCTCCGGGTTCAGCCCGGGGGCGATCGCCGATAGGGTCCTGGATGCCAAGTCGAGGATCGTGATAACCGCGGATTCCTATCCCAGGAGGGGCAAGCCGGTGGAGACCAAGAAGAACGTCGACGAGGGCGTGGAGATCGCCGAGAAGGCCGGAGCCCACGTTGATAAGGTGATAGTTGTCAGGAGGACCGGCTCGAGCATCCCCTGGAAGGAGGGGAGGGACGTCTGGTACCACGAGCTGATGTCCAAATACCCCGATACGACGTACGTGAGGCCGGAGCCCAGGAAGGCCGACGACGTCCTCTACATCCTCTACACGAGCGGGACCACCGGAAAGCCGAAGGGGATCATGCACAGCGTGGGTGGATACATGGTCTACGTGCACAGCGCGTTCAAGTGGCATTGGGACATAAGGCCGGAGGACGTCCACTGGACGATGGCCGATATTGGATGGGTCACAGGACACACGTACTCGGTGTACGGGCCGCTCATGCACGGGGCCACCGAGGTCCTGTACGAGGGCGCGATAGACTACCCGAAGCCGGACAGGCCCTGGGAGATGATAGAGAGGTACGGGGTGACCATATTCTACACGTCCCCGACGGCGGAGAGGGCCCTGAGGGCTTACGGCGATGAGTGGGTGGACAAACACGAGATGTCGACGCTCAGGATCCTGGGGACCGTAGGGGAGCCGATAAACCCGGATGTCTGGCACTGGTACTACGAACACGTGGGGAAGGGGAGGTGCCCGATCGTGGATACCTGGTGGATGACGGAGACGTCTGCCGGCATGATATCGCATTGCCCGGGGATCGCGCTGGTGACCCTCAAGCCGGGGTCCGCGACATTCCCGAACCCCGGGATAGTGGCGGACGTGCTGGACGACGAGGGGAAGCCGACCCCGCCGGGCGTCAAGGGGTACCTGGTGATAAAGCAGCCGTGGCCTGGCATGCCGCTGGGCATATGGGGCGATCCCGACAGGTACGTGAAGGTGTACTTCAGCAGGTTCCCGCCGTACTTCCAGGCCGGCGACTTCGCCGTGAAGGACGAGGACGGGTACTTCTGGCTGCTGGGGAGGGCGGACGAGGTCCTGAAGGTCGCGGGCCACAGGCTGGGCACGATAGAGATGGAGGACGTCCTGCTGAAGCACCCGGCGGTCGCCGAGTCGCTCGTGATAGGGATGCCGGACCCGGTGAAGGGCGAGGTGCCGGTGGCCGCTGTCGTCCTGAAGCCCGGATACAAGCCGAGCGAGGAACTGAAGCTCGAACTCATCAACGTGGTCAGGGATAACATAGGCGCGATAGCGACCCCGGAGACCGTGCTATTCGTGCCGAGGGTCCCGAAGACCAGGAGCGGGAAGATAATGAGGAGGCTGCTGAGGGATATACTGCTGAACAGGCAGCTGGGGGACGCAACTACGCTGGAGGATCCGACGGCGGTCGAGGCCCTCAAGGCGGCCTGGGATGAGTTCAAGTCGAGGATGGGACCATGAGCGCCGGATTCGAGAAGGTGAACCCCGGGGGCCTCGGGCTCCTGGGATTCGCCCTGACAACGATAGTGCTAAGCGCGCACAACGCGGGGCTCATACCGACGACGGGCCTCACGATAGGGTACGCGGTCTTCTGGGGAGGGCTGGCGCAGGTTTTCGCGGGCTGGATGAACTTCAGGCGCGGCGACACCTTCGGCGGGACCGCCTTCTCCACATACGGCCTGTTCTGGCTCGGGCTCGCATTCACGCTGATACTGGGGCTACCCGTCTCGGGGTCCGAGCTCGGCCTCTGGATGATCCTCTGGGGCATAGTGACGCTCGCGTACGCGGCCATAGCGGGGATGGTGAAGGCGAGGGTCCTCACGATAGTTCTGATCCTCCTGACGATCACGTTCCTCCTCCTCGGGATAGGCGGATGGGTAGCCGCGTCCACCATAGCCGGGGGATACATGGGACTGATAACCGGGATAGTCGCCATGTACCTGGGGATAGCGATAGTGGCCAACACGACGCTCGGGAGGACCGCGCTGCCGGAGTAGGCGCGCACCCTTAACAACGTATTTATTTTTAATATGATATGTCGCACGGCTCCGCCGCCGCAGCGGTGCGCAACGATTAATACTCGATCATGCCCCGGGAAGCCATGGTAAGGTATACGCCGCTGGGCAACGGGAGGTTGATAGCGGCGTTCGACTCAAATCACTGGATAGTCGACTTCTACTACTCGAAGGCCGCGCGCGACAACCACGCGATCGGCCATCCCTTCATGTTCGGGATCTCGGTGGACGGCCAATTCCGCTGGTTGGACGCGTCGGTCCTCAGGGAGATGGACTACGTCGGCGACACCATGGTGTCGAGGGCGCTCTACGCGCCGGACGGCCTCGGCGTTGAGATAATGACGAAGGACTTCGTGGACCTGCTGGAGGATGTCTACGCCAGGCTGATAACCGTGAGGGACCTCTCGGGCTCCAAGAGGAAGTTCTCCGTCTTCATGCATCAGAATTTCTATATATACGGCAACGACATCGGGGATACCGGGATATACGATCCCGCGCTCAACGCGATCATACACTACAAGGGCGCCAGGTACTTCCTTGCCTCGGCGATAGGCGAGGACAACGTGGGGATCGACCAGTATGCGGTGGGGATAAAGGAGCACGTGGGGCTGGCCGGCACCTGGAAGGACGCGGAGGACGGGAGGCTCTCGATGAACCCGGTGGCCAACGGATCCGTCGACTCCGTCGTGGGCTACTCCTCCGACCTCGCGCCGCACGGCTCAAAGTCGCTCTTCTATTACATAGCGTGTGGCCCGGACATGCGGTCCGTCACGTCCCTCGGCGGAAGCCTGAGCTGGGGCAGGCTGTCCTCGATGCTCAGGAGGACGTCTAACTACTGGGACTACTGGTCCTCAAGGCGCTCCCCCAGGCTCGGCGGGGATTATCCGTACCTGTTCAAGCGCTCCCTCTTCATACTGGCGACGCACGTGAACGCGGCCGGCGGAATAGCTGCATCGCTGGACAGCGACCAGCTCAAGATTAACAGGGATGGGTACTACTACGTGTGGCCCAGGGACGCCGCGATATCGGCCTATGCGCTGAGCATGGCGGGCCACAGCTCCACCGCCACCAAGTTCTTCGATCTGATGGAGTCCTCGATATCAGATGAGGGCTACCTCCACCACAAGTACTACGTGGACGGAAAGCTCGCCAGCACATGGCTCCCGATGGTCATGGACGGGCACACGATCGCCAACATACAGGAGGACGAGACGGCGCTCGTCGTCTGGTCGCTCGGCGAATACGTGAGGAGGCGCAACGACGTCGCGCTCCTGGCTCCCTACTACGAGCGCCTGGTGATAAGGGCGGCGGACTTCATGGCCGGATTCGTGGGCGACGACGGCCTCCCGAAGGAGAGCTACGATCTGTGGGAGGAGCGCTACGGGATCCACGCGCACACGGTGGCCGCGGTGCACGCCGCGCTCGAGGCCGCGGCCTGGATGGCGGGGCTCTTCGGCGAGGACGACAGGGCCGCGAGGTACAGGGCTACCGCGTCCAGGATGAGGGACTCGTTCTCCGCGAAGTTCTACTCGAAGGACGTGGGCCGGTTCGCCCGCGCCATCATAAGGGGGAAGCCCGACTTCACGCTCGACAGCGCCCTGCTGGCGGTGCCGCTCCTCGGGCTCATCGACCCGATTGATCCGCGCGTGGAGTCCACCGTGGGCCAGCTCAGGTCCAGGCTTTGGATAAGGGGCGTGGGCGGCCTCGCCAGATATGAGGGGGATCGGTACATGAGGGTGAAGGACGATCAATCGATACCCGGAAACCCGTGGACGATCACCACGCTCTGGCTGGCGAGATATTATCTGAGGGCCGGGGACATGCCCCGCGCCATGGAGGCGCTGGACTGGGTGGCCTCGCACTCGCAGGGGTCCGGCGTGCTGTCGGAGCAGGTCAACCCGTACGATGGATCCCCGCTCTCGGCGTCCCCGCTCGCGTGGGCGCACGCGGAGCTGATAATTGCGCTCGTGGAGATGGACGAGAGGCTCTCCGGAGCGCCGCAAGGCGTATCTACGGTGACACCGGAGGCAGGGCCATGAGGGCCATATCGATAACCGTGGGAAAGCCCGGCGCCGCGCTGAGGGATGTCCCGGAACCCCAGAGGAGGAAGGGCGAGGTCCTTCTCAGGACGCTCTACACAGGAATATGCGGCACCGACAGGGGGCTCGTGAACAACCAGCTGCCGTTCGCGAGGCCTCCGCCCGGGTCGGGCGACCTCATAATCGGGCACGAGGCCCTAGCCCGGGTCGAGGATGTGGATCCCGGCATGAAGATCAGGAAGGGTTCCCTCGTGATCCCGATGGTCAGGAGGCCCGGGAAATGCCTCAACTGCCTTATAGGGCGCCAGGACAACTGCAGCGACGGGGATTTCGTGGAGGCCGGAATAAGGGGCCTCGACGGTTTCATGAGGGACCATTTCACCGATGACCCGACCTATCTTGTGCGCGTGGACGACGAGTCCCTCGGAATGCTAGCCGTCCTCACGGAGCCGCTGAAGAATATCGTGAAATCGTACGACGTCTACGACCTGGTCTCGAGGAGGTCGATAACCAACTGCAGGGATGGATCCCGTTCATGCCTCACGGTCACGATCGCGGGCGCCGGACCCATAGGGATGCTGTTCGCCATGATGTTCTCATCCGTCGGGATGGACGTCAGGATGTTCAGCAGGCACGACCCGGAGGGAAAGCTCGCGGAGATGGCCTCCCGCATAGGCGCCGAGTACTTCATACGCGAGGACAGATCGAAGCCGGTGCCGCAGTCCGACGTGTTCGTCGAGACCACCGGGAGCCCGGACGTCGTGATAGACGGCCTCAGGGCGCTGAGGCCGAACGGGACTATGATACTGTTCGGCACGGCTCCGATGGGGTCTGAGGGCCTGACCGGACAGGACGTGATAGACGTCGTCGAGAGGAACATCACGATAGTTGGGACCGTGGACGGGGCGAAGGAGCACTACATAAGGGCCCTCAGCTACCTGTCCAGCTGGAAGGATTCGTTCCCGGGGGTCCTGAAATCGATGATAACGAGCGTCGTCAAGCCGGAGGATTCCATCGATGCCCTGACGGCGAGGCCCAGCGGGGAGATAAAGACCGTGATAGGGTGGGAATGATGGACCTGAGGAACGCGAGGATAGTCGACCTGACGCACGAAATGTACCACGGAATGCCCTCGTGGCCCACGAACAGCCGCTTCTCGGTCGAGGACGCCAAACTGATGGAGGTGGACGGCTACAGGCTCCGGGAGATACATATGAACACGCATCACGGGACGCACATGGACGCGCCATCCCACATGCTGGAGGACGGCGACCCGGTGAGCGCGATACCTCCGAGGAGGCTCATGGGCGAGGGCGTGGCGATAGACCTCACCCATAAGGGGGATGGGGAGCCGATAACCGCGGACGACCTGCGCGCGTTCGACGCCGAGATAAGGAGGGGCGACATGGTCTTCATGCACACGGGGTGGGATTCGCTCAGGGGAATCAACAGGAGGTACCTGTTCATGTGGCCGTACCTCTCGGTGGACGGCGCCAAGTACTTGGTGGAGAAGGGGGCCTCGCTCGTGGCCACCGAGGCGTTCAGCATAGGGGGATGGGGGGAGAGGACGGCCGCGATGGAGCCGATAACCGACACGGGGACGGAGGTCCACAGGATCCTCCTGTCCAACGGGATCCTGATAATAGAGGAGGTGGCAAACCTGGGGGAGGTCCTGGGCGGGAGGGGATCGGCCCGCGCTTTCTTCATAGCCCTCCCCATGAAGCTGCGGGGCCTCGATGGAGCCCCTACGAGGGTCGTCGCTATCCTGTGATCGCCCGGGATCCCGTGTGGGTCCCACACGGGAAATACATCCTGACCTTCCTGCCTCCCCGGATCCGGTAGCGCGCGCAGAGCCTTCCGTCCACCTCCAGGGCCGCGATCGCCTTGTAGACCCCCCTGAGGCTGTATCCCCTGAGCCGTCCCCACACGTCGTACGCGGAGGCCTCCCCGAGCCGAGCCACGGCGGCCTCCACGTCATCCATGAGCCCCGATTCCCTGGTCCGCCTCGCGGCCTGCCTTCTCTGGGCCACGGTCACGATCGCCAGCCCTCCCCCCAGCTCATCCGCGAGCGTGAACGCCGCGGCCGAAAGCATCTTCGCCCTTATCCCCGAGCCGGCGAGCCTCACAAGGCCCTCAATGGATTCCTCGAGGCCCACGGTGTGCACCCTGACGTCGCCCGCGCTGTTGAACAGCTCCGGGGCCTGCGATCCCTCCAGGACCGCGGCGTCGACCTCCGGAGCCACATCGATCCCCGCATCCGCGGCGTCCCTCAGGCCCTTCCAGATGGAGAGCGCCAGGAGGCCGGTCTCCGCCGGCACGACGATCCTCTCCATCCTCGGGTACCTCTCCACAATCTCGAGCGCGATCGTCTTCAACCCCTCAACGGCCAGGGAGCTGGCGTACATCAGGCCGTCCCCGACGCGGCCGAAGCGCACGCGCGCGCCGAGGCCGACCAGCGCGACGATCTCCGATGGATCGATCCTGGACGGATCGGGGATCGCCACATCCACATCGGCGATGCCCCTCATGTACATCGCCATGGAGTACGTGAAGTCCTCCGAGTACTCCACGGCCACCCTCCCGACCCCGGGGTTGCCGGACGCCACGTAGCTCGCGATGACTGAAGATGCCCTGTCCGCGTAGCTTCCGGTCGGATTCCTCCCCTCCAACTTCACGAAAGCCCCTCCGACCCTCCTGACCGGCGTCAGTCCCTCCCCCAGGGACACGGTCCTCGCGAATCCCGGGAGCATCCCCGCGTACCTCCACATGCTGGGCACATCGCGCATCAAGTCCCACTTTGGATCTGGCACGTCCAGTATTGCCGGCCCTCCGCAGGTCGGACAGCGGGGGTGGATGCCGGGATTCCTCGCGCCGCACACGAGACAGACCGTGAAGATACCATCGAGGCCCTCAGCCATGCCGATCCGTCATCGAATCCAGCTCCTCAATTGCCTTTCCCCTGGTCTCGTAGCCGGCGATCGCCCACGTCGCGGCCCCGCTGACGCCGACCGCCCAGAGCGCCAGATCGTAGATCATGAACGAGAGCGCCGTGAAGCTGCCCGTGAAGAAGAGCGACGCGATGTAGACGATCCACCCGGAGGCCCTCACGGCAGCTATCGAGGTCGCCCTGGAGATCGTGGGGAAGAGCTCGGTCTCCATCACCAGCCTGAGGCCCCACGTGAGCTGTGTGAATATCCCGTTGATGACCAGCAGCGACGAGAACATAAGGAACGCGGAGGGACGCAGCGCCAGCTGGATCACTATGGCAAGCCCCGTGAGGAACCCGCCCGCGTAATACGAGATCGACGTGGTCCTCCTCCCCAGGCGATCTATGATGGCGGATCCCAGGAGGCCGCCCGCTATCGCGCCGAAGTTGAAGAGCAGCACTATCAGGGAGACCATTTCCGGGTAGAAATAGGGGCCCATGGCCCACGAAACGAGGCCGTACGTCAGAATGGTCGTGAGCGATATGGTGATCAGGAAGTACAGCCTCGACGCGCCGCCAAGCCCGCGCAGGACGCCGTGCCCGATCGCCGCGCCGGACTCCTTGGCGCGCTTCCATGCGATAGACTCCGGGAGCCTGGTCCTCACGAGTATTGCGAGCGGCAGCGCGAGCGCGAGCGTCACGATGAGCGCCAGCCTCTGCTCGTGAAAGCCGCCGCCCACCAGCAGGAATATGGATGCGGCCGCCGCCGCCCCGACGTTGGCTCCGTTCGAGGCCATCATTACCAGGGTACCGCGTGAGCGCGCCGGGGACGACTCAGCAAGGTAGGAGAGCAGCGCCGGCTCGTCTCCCCCCGCCACCGAGAACACGAGGAGCGCCACGCCGACGGCCAGCAGTTCCCAGGATCCCGCGAGCGCCGTGAGCGCCACGCCGACGAAGTATATCGCGAGGGCCATCACCATGACGGGCTTCCTCCCCAGCCTGTCCGCCAGGTGCCCCATCACAAAGTTGCCCGACAGCAGCCCGATCGGCATGGCGAGCAGCATGTAGATGTAGGCGTGCTCCGGGACGATCGGCCACTGGGTGGCGAGCGACGCTATGGCGTCGGAGAACCCCCAGAGGAACATCGAGAGGAAGACGCTGAGGGCCGCCAGCCTGTGGACGTCCTCCCGCGCGGCGCGCATGCATCGTCCGGACAACGCATATATTAATATCCTTAGTTGAACGTTCAATCTGACCTCCTCCCCGCCCCTAGAAGGGGCGAGGTTTGCCGTTCACTTTATCACATGTGGACTACGGCGCCATCACAGATGCTGCGTTCCGCCTTCGCGTCGCGTATCCTCCGCGTTAAAGTTAAACGATATGCGCGCATCCGCACAGCGTGCTCTATCCCGACAGGTTCGAGTACGCCCGCCCCGGGACCCTGGAAGAGGCGCTCGAGCTGATGGCGGACGTGCGCGATCACCTGGTGATATCCGGCGGCACCGTCGGAGTGCTCATGCTTAAGAGGAGGCTCGTCAGGCCCGAGCTCGTCGTCGACATCGGGCGTCTACCGGAGCTGGGCGGCGTCGACGCCGCCCGGGGGACGATATCCCTGGGGTCCGCCCTGCGGCTCTCGGAGCTGGAGGGCCTCGGCGGGTCCCCCGCGCTGTCCCTGATATCGTCCGCCGCCTCATCCGTCGGCGATCCGGCCATCCGCACAATGGGGACGCTCGGCGGAAACGTCGCCCTCGGCGATCCGAGCAACGATATTCCTCCGGCGCTCATTGCGCTCGACGCCATCGCCACGGTTGTCGGGCCGGACGGCGAAAGGCGCGTGGGGCTCGATCGGAGTCCCCTCGGCGGGGATTCACCCGGGCGCATCCGCGGGGACGAGCTGCTGGTCCGCGTGGAGTTCGGGGACCTCCCGGCCGGCTACAGGTGGTACTACGGAAAACGCGGCATCAGGCATCTGGACCGCTCCATCGCGAACGTCGCGGCGCTGGGCCTCACGGTGGACGGGGTCGTCGAGGACCTCAGGATGGCCGTGGGCGGCAGCGCCTGCGGGACCTCGGCGGGGCTTCGCCTGGAGGACCTGAGGGGCGCCAGGATGACGGCGGGGATCGCCGACGAGGTGACTCGGAGGGCCATGTCCTCGTGCCCATGCGGCGGCTACGGCGCGGCTGCACTGGAGTCCCTGGTCGGGGACGCTCTGGCGGCGCTGGGGGGATCGATTTGAGGGTCGGCATGAGGATCAACGGCCAGCCATACGAGGCCGACGTTGAGCCCAGGACCCTCCTTATAGATTTCATCAGGGACGTCGCGAATATGAAGGGGACGCACATGGGATGCGGCACCGGCGACTGCGGCGCCTGCACGGTCCTGATGGACGGCAGGCCCGTCAAGTCATGTCTCGTGCTGGCGGCCCAGGCGGACGGCTCCGACATAGTGACGGTGGAGGGCCTCGGGGGCGATTGGATAGCGGGAAGTGTCAAGAACGCGCTCGCCAGGTCCCTCCAGTGCGGATTCTGCGCGCCCGGGATGGCGATCACCGCCACCTGGTACCTGGAGAACGGAGGGGAGCCCACTGAGGAGGGGCTGAGGAACGCCCTCTCCGGCGTGCTCTGCAGATGCACGGGATATCAACCGATAATCGAGGCCATAGCGGAGGAGATGGATCATGGCGACAGGTGAGCTGAGGGAGGACGTCCTCGCGAACGCGGAGTGCGGGGACCGGCCGAGGAGGGCCGCGGCAGGGGCCGCGAGGTACCTTATGGACATGGATCCGCCCGGGATCCTGTACATGGAGGTCGTCAGGAGCCGCGTGGCCCGGGGCAGGCTGATCCGCGTATCCGGCGGGATCACGTCCTCCGAGCTCAGGGCCTATCTCGACCCTCCGGGGGCCGCCGTGAGGCAGCCGGTCCTCGCGGAGGGCTACGTCAGTTATTATGGCCAGCCCGTGGCTATCGTGTACGCGCCCGACGCCTATACGGCGAGGGACCTAGCGGACTCCGTGGACGTCGAGGTGGAACCGGAGGATCCGGTCGTGGACGTCGACGCGGCGATCGATTCCCCGCCGATACATCCCGGACTGGCGAACAATGTCGCCGGCGAGGTCGAGCTGGGGAACGGCGTGCAGGGTGGAGACGTGATCGTGGAGGACGTGCTGGAGATGGAGAGGGTAGTCCCCAATCCCCTGGAGCCCCGCGGCGTCCTCGCGTGGTACACCGGGGGGACCCTGAACGTCTGGGCATCCACGCAGTCCGTCTATACGTGGAGGTCCGGCATCTCCAGGGCGCTGGGCATCCCGGAGGACTCGGTGAGGGTTATGCAGGTGGACACGGGAGGTGCATTCGGCTCCAAGAGCGCGGTCTATCCGGAGTACGTGGCGGCGGCCTACATCTCGATGAGGACCGGCATGCCCGTCAAATGGGTGGAGTCCAGGGACGAACACCTGGCCGCGGCGCGGCCGGGGAGGGGCGCAAGGGCCAGGATAGCGCTACACGCGTCCAGGGATGGGAGGGTGCGCGGCATCGACGCCGAGCTGACGGTCGACGTCGGCGCCTACGCTGATGCGCTGGCCTCCAGATCTCCGGGATGGATAGCGATGCAGCTCACCGGGCCCTATGCGATAGGGTCGGCGAGGGTCAGGGGCATGGCGGTGTACACGAACAAGGCGCCCCTCGGCCCCTACAGGGGCGCCGGCAGGCCGGAGGCGGCGTTCTTCATCGAGAGGATGATGGACCTCCTGGCTGATCGCATCGGGATGGATCCGGTGGACCTCAGGCTCGCGAACCTCCCCTCCGGCAGGTTCACCTCTCCCCTCGGCCTCACGGTCGATCCATCGCGCGGATTCTTCGAGGAGGGCCTCAGGAGGATTGGATACCGGGACGCCGCGGCGCGCGGATCGCGCGTGGGGGTCTCGTTCGCGATCCTGATTCCGGCCGTCTACGGTGGGGAAGGCGCCAGGATATCCGTAGATCGCGGAGAGGTCCGCGTCTGGCTCGGCGGAACCGATCAGGGCCAGTGGCACTCGGAGATGGCCAGGGGAATTCTGGGGAGAGTCCTGGGGATCCCCCGGGATCGCGTCCGGCTCATGTGCGGCGACACGGCGGAGCTGGGGAATGGCGTGGGGACGTGGGGGAGCAGGTCCGCCATAACGGCGGGGCAGGCGCTCACGAGGGCCGCCGAGGAGATACGCGAGATGGCGGCGCGCGACGGCAGGAGGACGCCCGAGGAGATCCTGGAGGGGACGTATAGCGCGGAGGTGATGGAGGACATCGACCTGGATCCATCGATGATCTCGTTCCTCCTGACGGCGGCGGAGGCCGAGCTCAGGGGCGGCGTGGAGCCCAGGATCAGGAGGGTCATCGCGTACTACGACGTCGGGGAGGCGCTCTCGCCGCGGTCAATCCGCGGCCAGATAATCGGGGGGCTGGCGCAGGCATCATCCGAGGTCCTCTTCGAGGCACAGACGTACGATGAGCTCGGCGTCCCCGTGGCCGACAGGATAACCACGGCCGGCGTTCCGCACTCAGTGGACGTGCCCGCGTTCGACGTCCACGTGGCATCGTCCGGGAGATCCGCGGCTCCACACGGCGCGAAGGGCGTCGGGGAGGCCGGGACAGTGGGCGGGCCGCCCGCAATGGCCCGGGCGGTGGAGCTTGTTATCGGCAGGAGGGTGAACGCGCTCCCGGTGTTCGGGAGGATACTCGTGTGAGGGCCGCGCCCGTGGCGTCCCCTCGGGGCGGAAATCCAGAAATATTCTGATGCCCGACGCGCCGCCATGCCACGCGCCGCCCATGCGCTCCCAGGCGTCCTGATACCCTTCATGATGTCCGCGTACGCCGTCTTCTCGATCTCGATGATCGTCGGACAGCTCGCGGCGGCTTTCTCCACCGGCATATCTGAGGTACTGATCGCGATACCCGTCGACTTCGTGGGCGGCGCCGTCGGGGGGCTCGCGCTCGGATACCTCGCGGACAGATACGGCAGGAGGCCCCTCCTTTTCGCGTCCAGCGCCATATTCGGCGCCGCAGCGCTCATGGCCTCGACCGCCACCAGCCTTTGGGAGATCTACGCGTTGTGGTTCCTCGTGGGGCTCGGGGTCAACTCCCAGAACGGCATCTCGTATCCGGTGGTCGTCGAGACCATCAGGAGGTCGACGGGAACCGTGGGCGGCGCCATGCAGAGCCTGTACTTCATCGGGTTCCTGTTGGACTCCCTGACCTACATGATGATTCCGCACTGGAGGACCTACCTGGCGGCCGTCGGCGCGATAAGCCTGATTACATCGATCCCGGCCACCGCGCTCGTGGGTGAGACACTCAGGAGGGGAAATATCAGGAGGGTCGGGGTGCGCGCCATCAGGGGGCGCCTGGCACTGTATACCGTGGCGCTCTCGGCTGTTGTCGTGGGGGCATTCATGCTGAGCGTCCCGCTGCTGGGGCTCGCGCCCACACTCGTCTCCGGCATGGGGCTGGAAACATACTATGTGAGCGCGCTCTCGATGATCGGATTCGCATCCTTTGTGGCGGCCGGCTACCTTTCGGATCGCCTGGGAAGGGCGCGTACGACGGCCATACTCGCCGGGCTCGGGGCGGCGGCCGGCGCGGCCCTCGCCGCCCTGGGATCGTCGTGGGCGGCCCTCATAGCCCTCGCGCTCGTGTTCGTGTCCGCCGGATTCTTCTCGTTCACCGGCATATGGGTCAGCGAGAGCTATCCCGTGGAGCTCAGGGCCACCGCCACGAATATAGTCTTCCTGCTGGGAAGGCTGCTCGGCGGGTTCTCCCCGATGCTCGTCGTCCTCCTCTATCCGCCTTCGCTGAGGGTCGGCATGGGAATGTCCGGGCTCGTCTCGGCGGCGCTCACGCTGGCGGGGGTGGCCGTCTATCGGCTGGCCTCCTCCGCGAAGGACGTGCCATCTATTCGACTTCCCCATGCCCTGAAGGACGCGTTTCGAGCCTTCAGCGGCTGATCTGACGGCATCGATATCGATGGGGCCGTATTACGCGGGTCCAGCGATTCCGCGGTCGTCTACTGGCCGGTCGGCCCGCCGCCGCGGTTCCCGAAGACCCTGGCGAACACCAGGACCATCCCGGAACTAATCGATTTCTCGTTTCTTTTCAGTTCGTGTTGCTCGAGCAGGAAGAGCCCGTAGTCGCCCGCGTTCACCGGATATTCCACCACGCTCTCGCCGCCCACCGCATGATCCATGACGCCGTATATGAACTGATACGATAGATGAAGTGTCGTGTCGCCCGCCTGCACGTCGAAGTCGACGGGATTCCCGAACTCCTGATAACCGTCGAGCTCGATGAATCCCCTCTCCTCGCCCTCGTCGGACGTCAACCAAAGGTCTATTTTCCGGGTTCCCTCGCCCTGATCCTGAGCCACGGCCCCCGTGGAATCCGGGCCCTAAAAAGGGAAGCGGTGGCCCATCCGGAGGACGCCGGCACTATTCTCTCCGCCCTCTTGACCAACACGTAGATCAGGAGCATCGCGAATATCACCGCGGCGACCGCGATCGATGTCGCGCGAAATCTGCCTATGATCAACGCCGCGACGGCCGCCGCCGCTATCAGGATGGCCGTGGCTATCGCGCCGGGTCCCCATCTGATGCGCGACATGAATCCGGCCTCAGCCGGCCTCTCATCGTCCATGCGCATGGCCGCGGCCTTAAAGGTGAACCTGCATGGCTTTCCCGGTTGGGGGTCCATTATTTCCGATCTGGGGGAGCGACATTTAACATTATCTCACTGGGGTTGGGGGCGGAAGATCCCTCCCGCGAGGGGGGGATGAGGCTCTCCGACCGCGTCTTCTTCTGTCCCGGGTGCGGCCGGGCCGCGGATCGCGACCACAACGCATCCCTCAATATCCTGAGGGGATCGGGGTGGGAACCACCCCTGGAGCCCGTGGAGCTCCGCCTCTACCCTCTTTCAGCGGGCAAGGCGGGGCTTTGAAGCGGGAAGCCCTGCCGTGAGGGCGGGGTAGTTCACGCGGCGACCGGAATATGGCGCTCTGCCAAGAGGCGGATGCAGACGTCGTTCGGTGAGTTGTTCGATAGCGGGGCCAGGATTCGAACCTGGGATCTCGGGGTTATGAGCCCCGCGGG
Organism: Nitrososphaeria archaeon; assembly: GCA_046536535.1. Lineage (GTDB taxonomy): Archaea > Thermoproteota > Nitrososphaeria > Conexivisphaerales > Conexivisphaeraceae > Conexivisphaera. The sequence goes on along the minus strand of JAWDMO010000001.1, from coordinate 35,024 downwards.
ATAGACCTAGCTTCCCCACCCCGCTGAAGTCCATGAGCCCCGCGACCTATATATAAAGTTCTCCCGCGCGCTGTCCAGAAATGGACAGCGCAACGCTAATTTAACACCTGTTGTGATTGGCCGCGAGCGGGGGTTGCCGAGCGGTCAAAGGCGCGGGACTGAGGCTCCCGTCCCGCAGGGGTCCGTGGGTTCGAATCCCACCCCCCGCATATATCTATACGAACTGGGTGATAGCCGACTTGATCTTGGTGATAACCGAGAAGTCCAGGATCGCGCAGATACTCTGCTCATCGCTGGCGCGCGGGAGCTGTAGGAGGCTGATGGTACACGGCGTACAGGTGCACGAGTTCAACTCGAACGGCGAGCCGGTGTCGATCGTCCCGCTGGAGGGCCACATAACGGAGATGGACGTCAAGGATGACTATACGGACTGGAGGTCCGTGGACCCGATAGTGCTGATAAGGGACCCCGATGCCATACGCAAGTATTACAAATCGTTGAAACACGTGGGCGCGCTCAGGGATCTGGCGCCCAAGGCCAGGCTGGTCGTCGTGGCTACCGACGCCGATGAGGAGGGATGCGCCATAGGAGCGGACGCCCTCAAGGTGGTCCTCAAGTACAACCCGAAGGTGGAGGTCAAACGGCTGTGGCTGTCCACCACCGAGTCCAGCGACGTCAGGGACGCTTGGTCCAAGCTCGTGAAGCCCAGATACACATGGGCCTACGCTGTCGAGGCTAGGCGCAGAATAGACGCGATGATAGGATTCTCCGCCACCAGGGAACTGACCCTGATGGCTGAGGATAGCATGCATGCGAAGTTCAAGGGGGTCCTCAGCGTGGGCCGCGTACAGACGGCTCTTCTGACGATCCTATATCGCCGCGAGCGGGAGATAGGAACCTTCGTGCCTAAGCCGTACTGGAGCATATACGCTGATTCCAGCGTCAATGGGGAGCCGCTCAAGCTCTCGTACGAGGGCAACCCCCTGTGGACCCAAGAGGACGCCGCCGCCCTGGTCAGGGCCTTGGAGGACGTCAGTTCGGGGACCGTGATCGGGGTGGAAAGCAACGAGCGCAGGATACCCCCACCATCCCCCCTCAACACGACGAAGATGCTCAGATTGCTTTCATCGCAGCTCCGGATAGCGCCGAGCAAGGCGATGTCGATAGCGGAGGAGCTATACCTGGAGGCGGCGATAACCTATCCGAGGACGGACACGGACAGGTTCACCACGTTCAACCATCGCAGGGTGTTCGAAATCCTGGCGGATGAGCGGGACCCCCTGTCGGGGTTTGCGCGCGAGGTGCTGGACATCAACCCAGGGCTACATCTGACCAGGAACGGATCGCACAACGCCGGGGATCATGAGCCAATAGCTCCGATAGGGCTTCCCAGGGCATCCGATGCGCTCCTCAGGAGGGCATGGGAACTCATAGCTAGGAGATATCTGGCGCTCTTCTATCCGCCGGCGGTGGTTTCGGAGGCCGTCATGCACGTCGACCTCGGGGGCCGCAAATTCAAGGCGGAGGGCGGATCCCTGGTCAGTCCCGGATTCCTCAGGGTTCAGGGGTCGATCGAGAAATTCCGGGACAATCCGCTTCCAAAGGCGGGGAGCGGCGATGAGGTGAAGGTGCTTCGCGTATACAGCAGGAAGTCCCACACGAAACCGCCGCCCAGATACACGGAGGCCGAGCTCGTGACGCTCATGGAGGAGAACGGCATAGGCACGAAGTCCTCAAGGCCTGAGATAATATCGATATTGAAGGAAAGGGGATACGTGAGGGTGAGCGGCGGCAGGGTCTACGTGACGGAGCTCGGCGCAAAGCTGGCCGGGCTCCTGGAGGATGCGTGGGGGGATTTCGCCACCCCGACATTCACCAAGCAGGTGGAGGACCTGATGGATAAGGTGAAATCCGGCGCCTCCACATGGGAGTCGGCGCTGGAGGAGGTCCGCGCGAGATATCTGGAGCTGTTCGGCAAACTGAGGGACGGCAAGGGCAGGCTGCTCAGCTTATCGCCCGGCTAATATCGCATACGGTGGAATATTATAAATCATAATATTAGATACTGGCTATTATTTAGGAGGAGTCCCCCTTCAACCTCACCGCAAATCCGCTAAGAATGTAGACGCAACATTATTAGGCCGATGATATCAGGGGGTTGCAACGGACATGGGGATGACGATTACCGAGAAGATACTCGCGCGGGCATCCGGCAGGCCCCGCGTATCCCCCGGCGATGTCGTGGTGGCCAAGGTCGACAGGGTCATGATGCACGACGTCGGCGCACCGGGCGTATGGGATGTATTCCAGGAGCTCAAGGGAAAGGGGATCGACATCAGCAGGATATTCAATCCGGGAATGGTGTGGATGACCGAGGATCACTTTGTGCCGCCGCCTGATCCCAAATCCGCGGAGAACGTCATGATAATGGAGAAGATGGCTGAGATGTACGGCATTAATGAGTACTACAGGTTTGGGCTGGGCGCGTACGGCGTCTGTCATACGCTGGCATATGAGGAGGCGCTCGTGCTCCCCGGTCAGGTGTACGTCGGCACGGACTCCCACACCGTTACCACCGGAGCGCTCGGCGCGTTCGCCACCGGGATGGGCCACACCGATGTAGCGTACATACTGCTTAACGGAAAAAACTGGTTCAGGGTCCCCGAATCCATGCTGTTCAAGCTGAACGGATCGCTGACGGACGGCGTGATGGCGAAGGACGTCATACTGAGGATACTGGGCGACATCGGCGCTGACGGCGCCAACTACATGGCGATGGAGTTCGCCGGGGACGGCGTGCATTCGATGTCGATAGAGGAACGCATGACCATAGCGAACATGACCGTCGAGGCCGGCGCGAAGAACGGCATAATGGCGCCCGACGGGCAGGTCGCCGATTACTACAAGGAGAAGGGAAAGTCCGGGTTCGCAATGCTGAACTCGGATCCGGATTCAGAGTACGTCGACAAGCGCGAATACGATCTGCGCAAAATAGAGCCGATGGTGGCGAAGCCGCACTCCCCGGCGAACGCCGCCGAGCTATCGGAGGTCGAGGGCCTCGAGATAGATGAGGCATATCTGGGATCGTGCACCGGGGGTAAATATAATGACATGGTGCAGGCGGCCAGAATATTGATGAAGGCCGGCCGCAGGGCCAAGGCTAGGTTCATCATGGTGCCATCGACGACCAACGTCTACAGGAGGATGCTCAAGGAGGGGCTGCTCGAGGTGTTCCTCAACGCGGGGGCCGTCATCGGGCCGCCCACCTGCGGCGCTTGCATAGGCGGTCATATGGGCGTGCTGGGGCCAGGCGAGGTCGCCGTATCCTCCACCAACCGCAACTTCCCGGGCAGGATGGGGCACGGCACATCCAAGGTATATCTGGCGAGTCCCATGACAGTAGCGGCATCCGCGATCGAGGGTCGTATAACCGATCCCAGGAGCATCTTAGGAAGGTGATGCGGATGGACGTCCTGCGCGGAAGGGTTCACAAGCTGGGGGATAACGTGGACACGGACCAGATAATACCGGCCCCGTACCTGAAGGATCTGAGCCCGCAGAACCTTGCATCGCATGTGCTGGAGGGCGCCGATCCATCATTCCCTAGGAGGATAAAGCCCGGGGACGTGATACTGGCGGGGAAGAACTTCGGGAGCGGCTCGAGCAGGGAACACGCGCCCATGGCGCTACGTTATGCGGGCGTAAGGGCCGTGCTGGCGCTGAGCTTCGCCAGGATCTTCTACCGGAATGCTGTGGATGGCGGCCATATAATACCGGTGACGATAACCGAGGATGCGTACCGCGGGATAGACGACGGGGACGAGGTCGAGATCATTCTGGATTCAAGCGCTGTCAGGAACCTGAGGACGGGCGCCGAGTTCCAGGTGGGGAAATTCCCGAAGATCATAGCCAGAATTGTCCAGGCCGGGGGGATCTTCAGCGTCGGCGACCTGTCGAGGCTGCAGGAATAACTGTCGGGGAATAAAGGGGAGCGGAAGTCATCCTCCGTAAGACGATAGTGGATAACTCCCTTGCGGTAATTTTCTTGTGGCGTATTTTAATAGCTGAACTTAGAAATGATGACGACCCTCGGCCACCGTGATGGGGATGGCCGGGCTTTCCCCGTGGAAAGTATGGGAGACGCCCGGGGATGGCCGCGCCTCCGCAGTCAGCATGGCGGAATACTTCCCGTGTTCCCCATGTGCAAAGCAAGAGCGCCCACGAACGGGAAGCCCCGTCCGCGAGGACGGGTAGTTCACTTCACGCGCAATATCTCGGATCCCCTGCGGACGAACGCGATTTCCCTCAGTTCCCCGACGGCCTCATCCAACCCTGCGTCCAGCCCAGCGCCCTCATACAGCTCGGCCAGCGCCTCCGGCGTAATCCTAGTGGCCACGCGCCTCCCAGCCATCGCCGGGCAGCAGTCCGGGTACGGCTCGATCGATATATCATATGTGCCTATGGACTTGGCCAGCCTGACTATCTCCTCCTTATCCATGCCCAAGAGCGGCGCCAGCACCGCCACCCCGGCATTCGAGTACACCGCTGATATATTATGCAGCGTCTGTGACGCTACCTGCCCCACGCTATCCCCCGTTATCGCGGCGGCGTAGCCGCGATCGCCTGCCAGCCTGGCCGCGAGTTTCAACGAGAAAAGCCTGAAGAGGAGCGACGCATATCTGCCCTCCCTCTTGGTTATGCGATATCTCACAGGCCAGCAGGGCGCTAGGAACAATCTGGTCCTGAGCGTATACTTGGTGAGGGCGCGCGCAAGCCTGATGATACCATCCAATTCGGCCTCATCGAACGAGTCGAACGGATACAGATGAAGGAGGTCCACCGCCGCCCCCCTCTTGGCGATCAGCCACGCCGCCACCGGCGAGTCTATGCCGCCCGATAACAGCGCCAAGGCCTCACCGGTCGTGCCCACCGGCAGCCCCCCGAAGCCCCTCACCTTGTCGCAGCACACGAGCGCTTCGTCCTTCAGAATTTCCACAATTATCCTGAACCCCGGCCTATCCAAGTTCACCCTGAGTCCGAGCGCGTCGACAACGGCTCCACCTATCTCCTCGTTTATCTCGAGCGAGCTCAACGGAAATTCCTTATCGGCCCTCGTCGCCTCCACCTTGAACGTATCCGCGCCGCCGGAGCAGCTCCTCGCCACGAGCACGGCCTTATCCTTCAGCTCGCCCACGTCATGTCCGGCCCTCACGCACGGAGAAAGCCATGCCACGCCGAGGACCGACCTGAGCCTGTCCATGACCTCCTCCACATTTTCAGGGGGAACCGTGACTAGCAATCTGCCGTTCCGGCGATGGACCCTGGCGCTCGCGAGGTCGGAGATTGTCGCGTATGCGTTGCCCTCGAGCGCTCCCTCGAACGCGGGCCGGTTCTGACCCTTCAGCGCTATCTCCGAGTAGTGCACGGTGACGCTGTCGTAAATATCCGATGGCATCCGTGATCGCTGAGGTTAGCGTTACTTACATATTATAGCTCTGCGCCAGATCAGCTTAAATAGCGGCGGGTTGGCGCTCAACGTGAATGCCTACAAAGCCTACACCTGATATGCAGAAGTGGTGCCTTGATGAGAAAGGGCAGCCGAAAATCGATAAGGGCGCAGAAAATCTATGCATGGATGAGTCGGAAATATGCTTCATAGACGGTTTTCACAGCAAACTGTACTACAGGGGGTACAGCATTGAGGAACTGGCCAACAACAGCACATTCGAGGAGACCACATATCTGCTCTGGTACGGGAAGCTCCCCACGAGGTCGGAACTCAACTCGTTCACGGAGGATCTCAGAAGAAATAGGGACATACCGCAGGGCGCGTATGATCTGATAAAGTCGATTCCGCGCGATACGCACCCGATGGAGGCCCTGAGGACGGTCGCATCGTACCTGGGCAACGTGGATCCCGAGAAGGGTAAGCTGGGTGTCGATTCGATGCCCGCCAAGGCCGTCAGGCTGACGGCCAAGCTCCCCACGGTCGTGGCGGCGCTGGCCAGGGCCAGGGACGGCAAGGAGCCGATAAAGCCCAGGTCCGATCTATCGCATGCCGCCAACTTCCTGTACATGATGAGCGGCAAGGTGCCGGACAATTTCTGGGAGAGGGCTATGGACGTGTCGCTGGTGCTCTACGCGGAGCACGAGATGAACGCGTCGTCGTTCGCCACGGTGGTCGTCGGCTCGACGCTGTCGGACTACTACTCATCGATAGTCGGTGGAATAGGCGCCCTCAGGGGCCCGCTCCACGGCGGCGCGAACGAGGAGGCCATGAAGCAGTTCCTCGAAATAGGCTCCCCGGAGAACGTCGACGCGTGGTACAAGGAATACGCGCTCAGCGGAAAGAAGAGGGTGATGGGCGCCGGGCACAGGGTCTACAAGACGTACGACCCCAGGGCTAAACTGTTCAGGGAGTATTCGAAGAAGTCCGTCGAGGTCTCCAAGGATCCCAAGATAGCCAGTATCTACGGCGTGGCCGAGCGGCTCGAGAATCTTGTCATGAGCCAGCTCTGCGAGTCCAGGGGTATATGCACGAACGTGGACTACTGGAGCGGCATCGTCTACTACGCGATGGGTATCCCGATAGAGCAGTACACCCCGATATTCGCGATCGCGAGGATCGCCGGATGGTCGGCGCACCTGATGGAGTACGTCGCCAGGAACAGGATACTGCGCCCCAGGCTGTATTACAAGGGCATGCTCGACCTCGAGTACGTGCCCATAGAGAAGCGCGGTTGATCTATAGTTATACCTGACTTTGTTTTTTGTTTTTATTTTTGTATCTGAGCACCGCTAGGATGCCCCCGAAGCTCGAGATCCACACCCTGAGTTCTGGATGTTTCGATTCCAGTATGGTCACACGTGCCTTCGTCTGCCTAGCGCGATCCAAGACCTCCAGCGCGCGCTGTCCGAGCGCCTCGTCCTGCGACCTCAGTAGATCGGAGTCCACTATCACCTCCTCGGCGGCGCCTTCCTGGACGGCCCCCTCGACGCCGTCCAGCGTGTACGCGACGAGATCGGGGTCGCCGGCCATGATCGAATTCACCCTGTCCATTATGCCGAGCTCTTCCACAAGTATTGCCCTCCTGAGAATATCCTTGACCACGTCCCTCCTCAGGACCTCGTAGATGCCCTTGATGCCCCCATATGATGAGCTGTCCACGAATATCTGGACGTCCCCGGCCTCCAGCCTCCTGAGCCTTGAAATCAGATCGTTCTTCCAGTGCGCGGGCCCCGCCACTATGAGGTATTTTACGCCGAGCTCCCGGGCCGTCCTCTCCAGATCGCCCGCCAGCCCGGCCAACGCCTCACCGTACCTGAGCTCCCTCTCATCCGGCTGATCCTTTCCGGGCAACCCGAAGTTCCCCTCCTCCAGCAGCTGCACCCCGTTGCCGCGCAGAAGGGCGATGGCGAACTCCTCATCGTCCAGGGCTATCGCGAGGGCGCGCGCAGCCGCTCCTCTAGCCATCCTGCGGAGCCTTTCCAAGTCATCTGCTTTCCACCGCCCCTCCCTCCTTATTGCGACGTCCATCCCGGGCTCTATCGAGAGCGTGTGATGCTGGCCCTCCAGGTCCAGTTCCTTGGGCGACGATACTATGATGCCGCGCACCCTGAGGCGATCCGTGAACGGTTGATATTCGACATCCTTCACCCTGACGCCCAGCGTCATCGACTTCCTCCGGCTTTCCCCCTCATTCCTGAGCTCCCTCGAGGTCCTGGAGGACACGATGTCACCGGGCCTTATCGACGCATAAAGAGCCCACAGATCCTCCTCAGTCTCCACCTTGAGCCTCAGAAGCCGGCCGTTGTCCTCCAGCCTTATGTCCTGCACGTATGCGCTACGATGCTAACGTTTAAAAACGAACCATGGATCGCGATTGAAGTAGGTGTACAGATATGCCCAGATTTAAGACTGTGACTGAGGCGCTTAAGGTAGTTAATCAGCAGGATCAGATCAGGAACTTCGGCGTGATAGCTCACGTGGATCACGGGAAGACCACGCTTTCGGATAACCTGCTGCTCGCGGCCGGGATGGTATCGCCGAACTTGGCGGGCCAGGCGCTCGTGCTGGACTACATGGATCTGGAGCAGAAGAGGAGCATGACAATAAAGGCTGCAAACGTGACGCTGTACTACGAGTACAACGACGTGCCCTACGTCTTCAACATGATAGACACGCCGGGCCACATAGATTTCACGGGCAAGGTGACGAGGAGCCTCAGGGCGCTCGACGGGGCGGTAGTCGTCGTCGACTCAGTGGAGGGCATAATGGTACAGACGGAGACCGTGACGAAACAGGCCCTGGACGAGAGGGTCAGGCCCGTCCTCTTCATCAACAAGATAGACAGGCTGGTCAAGGAGCTGCGTTTAACGCCGGACAAGATGCAGAAATGGCTGGGCAATATAATAGCGGACTTCAACAGGCTGGTGGACACCTACGCGGAGCCGGAGTACAAGGACAAGTGGAAGGTGAGTGTCCAGGACGATACGGTCGCGTTCGGCAGCGCCAAGGATCGCTGGGGATTCAACCTCACGGTCGCCAAGGACACGGGCATATCTTTCAAGGACGTATACGATGTTTATACCGGGGGGGATGTTGAAGAGCTGAGGAAGAAGGCGCCGTTGCACGACACGATCCTCAGGATGATAATACGGCACGCGCCGCCTCCTCACGTGGCCCAGAGGTACAGGATACCGAAGATATGGCACGGCGATCTGAACAGCGAGGTCGGCAAGGCGATGCTGGAGTGCGATCCCAATGGCCCCGTGATAATGATGGTCACCAACGCGGTGGTGGATCCGCAGGCGGGCATAGTCGCCACCGGCCGTCTGTTCAGCGGCACAGTCCACGAGGGCGACACCGTCTGGCTCGTCAACACGAGGGTCTCCCAGAGGATACAGAGCGTCCAGATGTTCATGGGGCCCTACAGGGAGGTCGTGGGGATGCTCCCGGCGGGCAACATACCGGCGCTCCTCGGGCTTGATAAATCGAGGTCCGGCGAGACCCTGTCGACAACGAAGGACATGGTGCCGTTCGAGTCGCTCAAATATGTGGCCGAGCCGGTCGTGACGATATCCGTCGAGCCGAAGAACCCCAGGGATCTGCCCAAACTCGTGGAGGCGCTGCAGAGGATGCACATAGAGGATCCCAACTTGGTCGTCACGATAAACGAGGAGACCGGCGAGACCCTGGTGAGCGGCATGGGCGTGCTTCACCTGGAGGTCGTGCTGGCGATGCTGGCCGAGCAGAACCTGGACGTGATAGCCAGTCGTCCGGTCATAAACTACAGGGAGACCGTGCTATCGAAGGCCGGCCCCGTGATGGCCAAGAGCCCCAACCGCCACAACAAGGTATACGTGAGGATAGAGCCCCTGCCCGAGGAGATCGTGGAGCTGATAAGGACGGACAAACTGAATGAGAACATGGACAAGAAGGAGATAGCCAAGATACTGAGGGACTACGGATGGGAAGCCGAGGAGGCTAGGGGCGTGGTCTCGATAGATGACAAGGGCAACATATTCGTGGACGACACGAAGGGGGTACAGTATCTGCAGGAGTCCATGGACTATCTGAAGGCCGGCTGGATGGACGTGATGAACGCCGGGCCGTTGGCGCAGGAATACGTCAGGGGTACAAAGGTGGTCCTGCATCACTTCGTGCCGCACGAGGATCCAGCGCACAGGACTTACGCGCAGCTCATGCCCGCCATGAGGAAGGCTGTGCTTGGATCCATGCTGCTGGCGCAGCCTACTCTACTGGAACCGATACTCGGGATAGAGGTCTCGAGCTCGCCCGACCTGATAGGCACGGTCGCCGGCGTCATAACTTCGAAGCGCGGCAAGGTGATCGACATAATACAGAAGGAATACCTCTCTGTGATAGTGGGCGAGATACCGGCCGCGGAGACCTCGGACCTCTCGGAGGTGATGAGGGGCGCCACCGGCGGCAAGGCTATGTGGACCACGCACTTCAAGGCATGGAGGCCGGTGCCGTCCAGCATGCTGCAATCCGTCGTGGAATCCATCCGCAAGCGCAAGGGACTTCCGCCGTCCGTTTCACCGCCGGAGGAGTTCCTCGACAAGGATTGAGGATCGTCCTCCCCAGTGGATCTTGGGAATGTATTTATCCCTGTGGCATTAGATGTCCCGCCGCGCGGCGGTCGTCTAGTCTGGTCTAGGACACTGGCCTCCCAAGCCAGCGATCGCGGGTTCAAATCCCGCCCGCCGCATACATATGATCGATACCCAGCTACATCATATCAAAATATAATGGATTATCACCGGATCTTCTGCGCAATATTTTTAAACCGCTGATATCTGCCGTGCTGCTTATGCTGGGTAAGTATCCGGTTTTTCCACCCACCGACGGGGAGTTCCTCGATCCCCCGGGGCGTGATGAATACGACGTGGTGATCGTCGGGGCCGGCGGCGCCGGCTACCACGGGGCATTCGAACTGAGCAAGGGCGGCAAGAAGGTCCTCATGGTCGACGATAAGGGGAACTTAGGGGGCAACTGCCTCTACGAGGGCTGCATACCGTCGAAGTCGGTCGCCATGACCATCTACCTGGCGGATAAGCTCAGGGGGATACTGAGGAGCACTGGAAGCGACGAGGCCAGCGCGGTGAGGACCCTCTGGGAGGACGCGATGGCGCATAAGGACGACGTCCAGACGATCAGGTATCATCAGCATATAAATGAGATAAAAGATCACGGGAACCTGGAATTTGTGAAAGGGGTGGCGAAGATCCTGGACGGCCACAGGATAGCTGTCCGGGATCTCGATGGCTCGTGGACGAAGGAGGTCCGCGGTAAGTATATGATAATAGCCCAGGGGTCCGTGCCCATAGAGCCGCCGATCCGTGGATCCGATCTGGCAATGGGGAGCTTGGAGCTCTTCGGCTACCGGACCGGACATCGGAGCATGCCGTATTCCGTGGCGGTTATCGGAGGGGGCTATATAGGGGTCGAGATCTCCCTCATGCTGGCCACGGCCGGCAGGAAGGTCACGCTGATCGAGATGCTGCCCAGGATACTGAGCGGGTGGGAGAGCTCGCTCGTGGGCGAGGTTGAGCGCGAACTCACGGGCAAGGGAGTAGATATAATCACGAACGCGAAGGTCGCGGAGATACGCGCCGATGCCTCGCAGAAGATAGTGGAGTTCGTGAGGCCGGATGGCAGCCGCGGCAGCGCCGTCGGGGATGCAGTCATAATGGCGATCGGGAGAAAGCCCAACGTGGATGGGCTGGAACACCTGGGAATAATCGACGGCGGACATGCGGCCGTGGATCCAACGATGAAGACCCCGGTGGACGGCGTCTACGCGACCGGCGACGTGATCGGCAAATTCATGCTGTTCCATGCAGCCGTGAAGGAATCGACGATCGCGGCCTGGAACATACTACACGGGCATCCCGTATATGAGGTGAACTTCAACTCCATACCCACTACGCTCTTCACGGAGCCCGAGGCGGCGTACGTCGGCGTTACCGAGGATTCAGCTAGGGCGGCTGGGATCCCGCACGCCGTCGTCAGCTATAACTTGGAGGACGACGCATACGCGCAGGATAATGGGGGTCAGGAAGGGATGGGTGAAATCGTCGTGGAGAGGGGCACCCAGAGGGTGATAGGCGGGGCGATATTCGGCGAGGCCGCATCCCTGATGATAAACGAGCTAGCCTTGGCCGTCGCCTCCAATGTCGCGATCAAGGACATAGCGGTACTGGCCCATCAGCATCCGACGATATTCGAGTCGATAGATAGGGCGGCTATCAGGTTCTCGCTCTGATTCCGATTCCGGTTGTTTTTCCTTCCCACCGGAATCCGATCCCTCGGCTCCGCCGCGAGGGCCCTTCACGTCCTCCTCCTCGATCACACCAGCCGCTATTAAATTGACCAGCGCATTGGTGGATGCCTGTCCGGACACCCTGCCGATTTTACCCCTTATCTGTCTCCATCTGAGCGACGTATTGCCGCTCTTGGACTCGTAGATGATCCCCAGGACGTCCCTGACCCGGGCGAACGTTATATCCCTGATCTTGTCCAGGGTGTACTTATCCGCGGCCTCGACGTAGATCACGCCCTTCTCCCCATATCTCTCGGGGAACACGAGGAAGTCGCGTTCATACTCCTCGGGGATGAACGTCTTGCATGTGCTCAGGATCAGGAATTTCCTGAACCGGTCCAGGGATACCTCCTTGTCCACCTTGACAACGGCTGTCATACATCATCACCGGTAGGTCCTCCTCTAAAAGAATTTATCTCAATAGGAGTTTGGGAGCGGGAGACTCCTGCCACGATGGGGGATGGACTGTGCTACCACGGAAAGGCTTTAACCGTCCGCTGATGGATCATCGTCCGCTGATGGCCATCGACGGGATGAGCGTCACCGGGACGCCTCGGTTCGAGCGGGGGTCGATGGAGTACGCCGCCGTCCCATCCAGCGGCCCCATGTGGGGTGACGTAGATGAGCGCGTGCGTGTCTTCGGGAGGGGAATCGCCCTCATTGTCCATGGAGCTCGGCCCCTCACCGGCCCTTCGGGATCGGCAAGGCCGAGCGATGAAGCGAGGAGCCACGTCCTAACGGACGGGGTAATTCATCCGAGAGCGAGCCCGCCCGGATACGGCGATGATGACTCTAGCCCTGGGCTATCATATGGCCGGGATCTTGAGTGCTGAGCGCTCAGTCGTGACCGTTCACTCGCTGGATCAATTTACGCCAATTCTCCGCATATGAATCGAAATCGCCGGTCCTTGCGCATTCATCGCATATACACGCGTGCGATGACGTCTCGATAGAGCAGACGTCGTGATACTCGCAATCCTCACAGGACATCTCGCGTCCGCAGAGCATGCATCTGAACGCGAACTCCACTGGCGCGCCGTCCAAGGCGCCGGACACCGCATGCCTGACGCGTTCCAGATCGGCGTTCCGAGGCACGAGGAACCCCGCGCCGGTCTCGTAGCGTACACCGGCCCTCATGAGTTCCTTGAACGCATCGGTGCCCAGCCTCGGCAGGCGCGTCCATTCGTCGAGTTTCACCCTGACCGCCACGTCGGACCCCAGATCGCGTTTATCGGGTCAATAATAAACATACGCGTCCGCCGCGTATTAAATCGCCGCGGTCAACGTCATCGCGATCGCGGCTGCAATGCCAAGCGCACACAGCCAGCGTCCGCCGCCCGGAGGCCTCCCGGCGTAATATCCCCTTATTTCCAAGGCCTCCGCCACCTCCCTGCCCCTGATCAGCGACGTCGCGATCGCCGGCGTCACAAGCGATGGAAGTCCCCTTAGCCAGTCCAGGAATCCGCCTGCCCCCATGCCCCTGGAGGACTGCGATTCCGCTATCTGTGAGAGATCCCTCGCGAGAATAGGCACGAACCTCAGGGATATGGTAATCCAGATGGAAGCCTCCCGCGGGACCCTCAGCCATGCCAGCACATCCCCCACCTCATCGACGGATGTTATGAGGTAAAAGAGCGATGCGGCCGCGACTATGTCCAGGAATCTCAGGCCGGTGGCGGCGGCCACGGACGCCCGGTAGCCGGCCAGCATCTCAGATGCGGATATCACGGCGGAGATGCCCACGGCGGGTAGCTGAAGTTTCATCAGCGATGCGGCGGCGCGGCCGACCGCCGCCGTGGATATCACGATAGCGTAGTCCATAACGAGCGGGATAATGCCGTAGGAAAGCAGGGGTGATACGAACAGGATCAGCGATAGTAGGAGCTTGCACCTCGGATCCGCGCCGTGCACCGGTGAGTTCCCCCGCGCCCCGTAAAGTGACCTGATGGCGGCCGTCATCGCCGGACACCGCGCATTAGATGCGTTAGGGCGTCGGCCGCTTCCTCGATATCCCCCGGAATTTCGCGCAACCCCAGGGCATTTCCTATCTCGGCTAGCTGGGGGGGCCTGAACCCGGCCGAGCGCGCGGCCTCCTCGTCCGACAGCACGTCGTGTGCCGGGCCATCGGCGACTATCGATCCCCCCGACATGGCGATCACGCGCGGATTGAGGCGCCAGATGAATTCCACGTCATGGCTGGCTATCACGACCGTTATCCCCCTCGACGACCACAACCTTATCAACCCCAGCAGCCTCATCTTATCGTGTAAACCCTGGCCTACCGTTGGCTCGTCGAGCGCGAGGATCCTTGGGGACCAGCTGAGCACCGCCGCTATGCTGAGCCTCTTCTGCTCCCCTCCGCTGAGGCTCAGCGGCGACCGCGATTCGTGTCCCGCGAGCCGCATTTCGGATAACGCGGATCTGGCGGCTTCCACGGGATCCTTCAACTTGAAGTTACGTGGCCCGAACGCCGCCTCCTCCAGCGCCGTCTGCGCGAACAGCTGATTGCGCGGATTCTGGAATACCAGCCCAACCGACCGGGAGAGCCGGCTCACGCTGATCCCTTTGGTGTCCATGCCCAGGATTGTGACCGTTCCGCGCGTGGGTTTCACGAGCCCGTTGAGGTGTCTGAGCAGCGTGGTCTTTCCCGATCCGTTATGCCCGACGATGGCCACCGCTTCACCGGCCTTCACGCTGAACGTCACGTCGCTCAGCGCATAGCCCCCATCGCGGTACGAGTACCAGACGCCGTCGAATTCTATGGCTGACAATTCACGCCCGGACCTCGCTCAGTAGCTCATCCACCGACAGCGGCACCCTGGCGATGTCGATTCCCCGGTGCTTAAGGCTATGATATATCTGCACGACGGGCGGTGTGCTCACGCCCGCCGACTTTAACTCGGCAACCGACATCCAGTCGCCCAGGAGATCCCGGGGGGCGCCCGACAGTATGACCCCGCCATCCCTCAACGCCACTACGTTATCCGCCAGGGCGATGGCCGGTTCCAGCCTGTGCTCCACCACTATCATCGTGAGCCCCTCGCGCATCTTCAGCTCCTTCAACATCACCATCAACTCCGCCGTTGCGCGCGGATCCAGCATGGACGATGGCTCGTCGAGGAGCAGGATGCGGGGCGCCCTGGCTATCTCACCGGCTATTGCCACGCGCTGCCTCTGTCCATCCGAAAGTTCGTGGGGCGACCTGTCGAAGAGATGATCCACGCCGAGCTTCCTTAGGATCCCCCTGGAAATTCCCTCGGCGATGTCCGGAGGAGTTCCTCCGGCCTCCAGCGACATCGAGACGTCCCTCCCCACCGTGGCCGCAAGCAGCTGATTTTCCGGGTCCTGGAACACATATCCCACGCGCTTCGCCAGATCCCCTATCGAGCTTCCGGCCACCGATTCCCCCATGACGCGGACATCCCCCTCAACATCCCCCTCGTAAAAGTGCGGTATCAGTCCTATTATGCTCCTGATCAGACTGGTCTTGCCGCTGCCGCTCCCCCCGACTATCAGGTGGAGCTCGCCGGCCTCCAGGCAGAGGTCGATGTCGCGCAGCGCAGGGACGGCGCTTCCTCTGTAGGTGAACGAGAACTTCGTGAACTCCACGGCGGGCCTCGCGCATCCGGACGGCAAGCTAGACGATATCCCGGACGTTCGAATTTAACGATTTACCGAGGAGCCTCAGGAGGGAATCGACCGCCGTTCCGGGTCCGGACCTTACACGGAACGACGCCGTAGCGGGGTGTCCTCCCCCGGAACCCCCCAGCTCGCGGGCCATTTCCTCGGCGAGCCTTCCCAGGTGAATTCCGGTGTGGCTCTGGAAGTTACGCGACGCCCTCATGCTCCCGGCGGAGCCGTACTCATCCCTTCCCACGGCCGCGCCCATGTCAGCGCCCACCTGGACCAGCGCCTGTGCCACCGACGACTGATGGCTGGCGGCCGTTGAGATAGCGACCATCCAGTCGCCGATCGCGACGATCCTGGTCCTCTGGAGGCCCTTGAGTTTCGCCAGCGTCTCGGACACATCATCCGGCTTGTGGGTTATCATCCTGAGTTCTTCCGGGGTTTTCCCGCATATGCCGCACAGATAATGATAGAGACCGAGCGTCCTGCAGGATGCCGTGCTGAGCCCCCTTGTGTCGGCCAGTATGCCCATGCTGAGGGCGCACGCGATTTCCCGGTCCATATCGGCTTCACGCAGTTCGGACGCCAGTATCTCGGAGGTGGACGAGGCGGCCTCGTCCACTAGAGCGCGGTCGCCCCAACCCTCAGCGGCTGGATGATGATCGACTATCAGTATCGGGACGCCGCGAGCGCGGATGAAATCCTCCAGCCATCCTCCGGCGCGCGCGGGGGAACTCGCGTCGAGGAGCACAACGGCATCGATCTCCGAGTCTTCATCGATCGCCTCTTCGCGATAACTTATCGAGAAGCTATCCAGGAGGCTTCTGGCGGCGTACGTCGGGCCACCGGGGGTTACGATCTCCACGCGTTTGCCGAGTTTGGCGGCGAAGAGCGCCAGGGCCGCCGCGCCGGCGGCCGCGTCCAGATCCGCCAGGGCATGCGTCACTATCGCTATTCTGTCGTAGCGTTCAATGTACTCCGGTACTACCATACGCGCGGATCCCCTAGCTGGCTTTCCTGGCGGCCAGCGCTTCCCTTATCTTATTCTGCAGATCCTGCAGGTTCTCCTTCAGCCTCTCCTCCTGTTTCGCCAGTATGTTATACCTGGTCTCCGCCAGCTCCTTCTTCTCCGCCAGCTCGGACTTCAGCCTCTCCCTGTCGGCCCTCACCAGTATCAACCCGGCCTGCTTGAATATCTCCGCGTCGGCGGGCGCCTTATCCAGCTCCTCGAGGGCATTCTTCGTCTCCGTCAACTCCACCTCTACCTGCTGTTTCTGCATCAGTATGGACTGCAACGTGGACTGTAACTGTTCATATTTCGAAAGCTGTTCCTGTAGCCATGGCGATATCTCGCTCAAGATCTCACCGACACAACGCTGCGGTACGCGGTCCTTAAAAGGCTTAAGGCGCTGTTGAGGAACGCCTCGGCATCCCCCGCATCGAGCGCCCTGGCCGGTCTAATCGTGAGGTCCGGGCCATTCACGCTGATCGAGAACGGGAACTTCGCATCGCCCGCGTCGGCCCCCATGGCATCGGCGATAGCCGAGGTCAACTTACCGTCCGTGAACGAAACCTCAATTGAGACATCCACCGGCGGATTGCGCTCTTCCTTCACTCGGGCGAATATGCTCCGCCCGCCACCTTATAACCACACCTCTGACATTCCCATATACCGGTCGCCACCCTCGTGAACTTCTTCGAGCCGCATTTAGGACACATCCTCTCGGACTTGAGGGTCTTCCACACCATGCTGTAGCGCTTTCTGAGCGTCGCGCCGTATTTAGGACCCAGTCCCTTGATCGGTTTCTCCTTGCCCACCAAGGCCCAACCCCCTCCTGATCTGCTCCCTTATTTCCTTAGCCTTTTCAAACGATTCCTCGACCAGCTTCATGACCTCCGCCGGAGACCAGCCGCCCGAGCCGCCCTTCTGAAGTGCGCAGATGCCGTCCTCAGTGAACGCCATCGTGAGACGCGTATCCATCACGGCCTCCTCCTCCTCCGTCGGATCGTACAGCGCGTATTCGCCTATTTTTGCGGCCGTGATGGAGACCGGTATCGTCGTTATCGGCAGCTGTATCGTGTTCCCGGTGCGGGTCGGTGTCCCCCCGTCGCTCAGGACGTATTCCGGCAGCTTCGCCGTGGCCAGCGCCGCCACCGCCGCGTACGACGATGCATCCAGCAGGTTGCCATCGATGTTCAGCACATTTATGTCGACGAATATCGAGTATACAGTTTCCCCGGCCTTCACGACCAGCTTCGACATATCCACCATGCCGGATTCCCTTATTCCCCTGTCGACCACCCTGGCGAGCTCTATCGCGTTCTCGTTTGGAGGACCAAGCTCTATATATGGCGATGCCAGCGGCAGGAATTCCGCGTTCACTATCAGGTTGCCCCTATCCGGCGTATCCCTGTAGGGTCTGTCGAGGGACGTCTTGACGCCCGCTATCACGGCCGTGTTCCCGAGGTAGACCTGAGCCGATCCCTCCGCCTTGCTGACTATCTGCGTGGATATGCTCAGGGGCCTGTAGTCCCTCAGGCCCCTGCCGTCGAGCCTCTGGCCCTTGGCCAGGAGCTCCATGAGCTTCTCCTTCCTGAGCCTCTCGACGACGAAGTTCTTTCTACTTATCGACATGCTCTCCTACTCCTTCGGCGAATTGAAATAATGATCATATAACGCTTTCTTCTGCGCCTCGTATAGCTGGATGCATCCCTTGAGCGCCAAGTTCAGCGCGGCCTTGAACTCCTCCACGGTGAGCTTGCCGTCCATCTGCAGCAGCGTTATCTCATCGAGGTTCGGCATGTACGCGACCGGCATGTCGACCTCACCCTCCTTATCCTCGACGTCGTTCAGATCCAATACCAGCTGACCGTCGACCTTGCCCACTGCGCATGCCGCGACCATGTCCTTCATCGGTATTCCTGCATTGGCGAGCGCCAGCGATGCGGCTGTTATGCTGGCGCCGCGGGAGCCCCCATCGGATTCCAGCACCTCCACGAACACATCCAGCGCCGTCCTCGGGAACTCATCGACCAGTATGGAGGCCTCCAGTGCCTCCCTGATGACCTTGGAGATCTCTATCTCCCTCCTCGATGGCGCCGGCGTCTTCCTCTCCTCCACCGAGAACGGCGACATGTGATAGCGGCACTTGACCAGCATGCGATCCGGCAGCACCAGATGCCTCGGGTGCACCTCCTTAGGGCCGTAGACCGCGGCGACTATCTTGTTCTTTCCCATCTCTATGTACGCGGACCCGTCGGCGTTCTTCAGCATGCCGACTTCCAGCTTGTAAGGCCGCAGATCGTACGGACCGCGGCCATCTGTGCGCTTTCCCTGCTCATCTATCAGCTTCCCCAACTTTCCCCTCACCCACGTTGAGCGCGTTCCTCACCGCCTTCACCAGCGCATCGTACCTGGGCTCCGACTCCACCAATTTCAACGCCTTAGCGGCTAGCAATACGCCGTCAGGTGTTCCGCTGACCACTATTAATCCGTTCATGCCTATGATGAGCTTGCATCCGGTGGCATCCTCGATCAGCTTGTACAGGCGCTCGCGCCGGTCGAGCAGGCGCGGTACGCTGCGCGGCGATATGCGGATGATCTCCCCCTCGGTTATACGGCCGAGGCCCGGGCCCCTCAGGGAGAGCAGCGGATCCCTGTTCACGCTGAACGATAGTATTTTAGCAGCTACCACGTCGCCGACGTTCAGCACGTTCGATATGGCCAACTTTTCATGCGATCCCCTTCTGACCAGATCCCTCACGAATATCGATCCGTAGAAAATGGAGTTGATGTCCACGGTCCACGCGATCGCGTTGTAATCGATGACTATTCCCACCACTATATCGTCCTGCCTCGGCACATACTTGCCTTCGAGAGGTACGACGCCCGCCCTGTTCCCCGCGATCTCAACAATGCCCACGGCCATCGAATAGACTCCGTTACCCAGCTTGTACGCGTTCGCCCCGGGCGCCAACGACTTACCCTCGGCTATCAGATCCCCCGGCACCGCGTATTTTTTACCCCTCATCCGATCACCCTTTCTCCACCGGAGTTATCATAACTGTTCCCTTGGTCGCCGAGGACAGCTTGTCTATAAATGTACCCTGCGATGCCAGCGGCAATTCCACGACGGCCCTCAAACTTCCGTCGTCAGCCCACTTCTCATCCCTGATATCCCCATATGATTTTAACATTCCAAATACCTTTGACGCGTAGGGTGGGGGCACCGTCACGTTAAGCTTTATCGATCCCGTCTTGAGCGGCAGTATCGGGCGCAGTTCATCGATCACCTTCTTGACCTGCTCCTCCGCCGGCCTGAAGGGGTCCACGGCTATCCTGATCTCCTTCAGGGCCTGCTCGATCCTGACCGCGGGATGCGGCAGGTTGGTCCTCGGATCCACGAAATTCTTAGATATATATGTCACGATCTGCTTTTTCTTTTCCTCGATTAGCTGCCTGCGCTGCTCCGCAGTTATCTGGAGATCGCCCCTGTCGATGATCTCCTTTGCTATCCTCAGGACGTCGGTTGTCTTGAAGAATTTCCTGAGGCGCTCCTCTGATGCCCTCTCGCCCCTCGACGCATCCGTGTATATGACGTCGATGGCGAGCACCTCCTCCACGCCCGGCTTGCCCTCGAGTTTGTACTTGAGGGCCTTCTCCGGATTCACGAGTATCTCGAACCTTTCCCCGCCAAGTTCGAGCCGGGCGGTCGTCAGCTTTCCATCCATGTCAGGGGATCTCGCGGCTGAGGATAAATAATCTTTGGTGGCCCCTTCGGTTTGGGTTACGGCGCATGAGCAAGAAAGCTCCGACCTTCAGGGGGGGATATGAATTGACAATCGAGAAGTATATGCACAGTAATGCTATAATCCCTCGTGGAAAGTCCCGCGAATAAGCCCTCCGGAGAAGGCACGCAGAGGATACTTCCACGACAAAACCGGTCCATGAATGGTTCGGAATACCCCCACCAGCCCGCCCCAGGTGCTGTGGATAAAGGCATGTCCGGATCGCGCGCGGACAGGGATGCGTGCAAGGGAAGCACCGATGCCCCCGGAGGGGCAACGTTCAGGGCGGGGACGACCTCGAAACTCAAGAATGGAGGCCCTGCGAAAAGCTCCCCGACCGCGAGGGATGAGGGAGTAACGGGAAGCGAAAGTAGAGCCTCCGTCGCTTTAGAGAGGAGAGCATGTCGGACTCCGCGTGGGCACGCGCGGGATATGCGCCCGCATGTCCGCCGTACGCGCGGCGTGTGCTGTGGCTTCACGATCGGTGATCGTTCATATGGACCCCGCGGGGTTCATCGGGGTCCCTTCGACTACCGGCGTCGACGTTGAGCTGTACGCCCATCGCAGCCCGGGCTCCCGCACCCGGATCCGAAAGCGCTCCCGGTTTCAGCGAGGTGCGGCAGGGGATCCGGCGATCAGCCCCCTCAGGCCATCCTCAAACGGCGGCTCGACGACGCCCCTATCCGTTATTATCGCGGAGACGTAGCGCGGCGGCGTCACGTCGAACGCCGGGTTCATCACCTTAACGCCCCTGGGCGCGATCCTCTTCCCCCTGATGTAAATGATCTCCCTCGGGTCCCTCTCCTCGATGGCCACGTCATTCACCCCGCTCCTGGGATCCAGCGTCGACATGGGCATCGCCACGTAGAAGGGTATACCGTGTTCCTTCGCGAGGATCGCCACCTGATATGTGCCTATTTTATTGAAGACGTGCCCATCGCTGAGCACTCTATCGGCGCCGACTATCACCTTATCCACCAACCCCCTGCTCATGGCGTAGCCCACCATGGTATCGGAGACCAGGGTGGTGTCTATTCCATCCTTCACCAGCTCGAACGCCGTCAGGCGCGCGCCCTGCAGGACCGGCCTCGTCTCGGTCGCTATGACCCTTATGCGCTTTCCGCCCTCGATCGCGATCCTTATGGGGGCCAGCGCGGTTCCGTATTCAACGGTCGCGAGCGCCCCCGCATTGCAGTGGGTTAGCACGACGTCTCCGTCGTCCAGCAGCTTGGATCCGTGGACGCCGATCATGCGCGATGACTCGCGCTCATACTTCATGATCGCCTTCGCCTCATCCAGCGCGGCGCGCGCTCCCCTCTCCAGATACGCGCCGAGCACCCTATTCACGGCGTATGGCAGGTTGATAGCGGTCGGCCTGGCGGACGAGATCTCGTCGGCCGCCTTGCGGGCCTCCTCCTGCGGGACATCCCGGCCATCCAGTTCCAGCGCCAGCCCGAACGCGCCCACGACCCCTATGAGCGGGGCCCCCCTGACCACCATGTTCTTTATCGCATAACGCGCCGATTCAGCCCCCCTTACGTCGTACCACCTGATCCTAGTGGGGAGGAATCTCTGGTCCAGGACCCTCAGCGCACGACCGGGCTCATCGAACGCTATGTGCCTGAACTTCAAATCCGGGCCCGGGACCGAGTAAAGCCTTTTAAAGATTCGGGGTTCATAGAGTCGCTCAGGACATGTTTGCACCCTCAGCTGGATATGATAGGGCGCTTACGATATTCTCACCCGACGGTAGACTTTACCAGGTCGAATATGCGATAGAAACCGTAAGGAGGGGGACACTGGCCGCGGGCGCCAAGGCGGTTGACGGCGTTGTCCTTTTCGCGGAGGAGAGACTGAGGAAACTCCAGGATGTATCCCTGAGCCAGAAGCTATTTCAGGTGGACGATCACGTTGGGGCGGTGGCCGCCGGCTACGTACCGGACGCGAGGATCCTCATCGACAACGCGAGGGTTACTGCCCAGAATCACAGAATACTCTACGATGAGCCGATAACGGTCGCTACGCTAGCCAAGAGGCTCGGGGATCTCGCGCAGCAGTATACGCAGTATGCGGGCGTGAGGCCCTTTGGCGTGTCGCTGATAATGGCGGGAGTCGACAGGGACGGACCCAGCGTCTTCACGACGGATCCGAGCGGGACGTACCTGGGCTACAGCGCGATAGCCATAGGTGGGGGGAGCGATCAGCTGAACGAGTACTTTGAGGAAAGCTATAACGAATCTATGAATATTGAAAACGCAATATTAATGATACTGAAGGGCGCCAGCAGGACCGAGGAGCACAAGATCCTGGATCCGCGCAGCGTTAAAATGGCGGTCGTTGACGCGAAAACTAGGCGCATGCGCCGTATCGGCTTGGATGAGATAAAATCATACTTGGAGAAGATAAAGGAGTAGATTGCGCGCGGGGACGAGCCCTATCCATGCACGGGAAATCCTTGAGGGTGGATCGCTCGCGGAAGCTAACAGGGGATGCCCGAGGTGCGCGGGCATGTTTACATATTTATGAGCAAGAAAGCTCCGGGCTTTAGCGAGGAGAGCAAGTCGGTGGGTCGAAGCCGCGCGTAGGGTTCGCTTGCATCGCCAAAAGTTGACTCATGGACGAAGTATATCATAATGAATGGGTTTGGAGGAACGAGGGAACCCAGCACCTTTCAGAATGATACGAGGTCGGCCAGGCTAGCCGGAGGCTGTCATGCAGCGCTAAGAATAATTCAGCCCTCTGTATATCATGAGGGGGCCCGTAGCCTAGCTTGGAGAGGGCACAGGCCTTCGAAGCCTGAAGACGTGGGTTCGAATCCCACCGGGCCCATCACACTCGAAATCCACGCGTGACGCTTTACACGAAAATACAATTTCATGGCTCCCGCGATGGAGGGGGTTCCCCACCGGCGCGAGCTGTGGACTAGAATTTCCTGTCCACGCCGGTGGACGGGTACACCTCCCGACGGGCCGTAGGTCACCCGATGAACCCGTGAGGAGGTCTGTATGATATTATTCATTATTCGGTGAACCCGGCTCCATTACTTGTACGATGGGTATGCAAATGTATACCTACCGCATATCTACCCATGCCTACATAGAACTAAACTGTCGGGCGTGAAACTCCACTGTGACGAGTGTTTGAGGCGTTCCTGAGGGAAGGAAAGAGGAGGGAGATCCGGCCGAGGAAGCCCCCTAAGATACAATAGGAGTCCGTTCGCGCGCCGCATGGAGGGCGGGGAGGTCCAGCGGGAGATGCCGCAAGAATGCTCCGGATGCGGGATGTGACGATGCTAAAGTCGAGAAACCCGCGTTCGGATGTGGGCAGTTCACCGAGGATAACTATTTATTGACGAACGTCTCCGGCGAAATCGTGGGGGCGCGCGAGCCTAAGGTCGTCGAGAGGGCCATCAGGACTTTCTCCGATCTCGACGGGGAGCTGGATAAGCTGGAGGCTGAGACGAGGTCGTGGGGCAGGCATTTGCTCGATCAGGCCGATAAACTGTCCGCGGAGGCCAGAGGCAGGCTTCTGGACGCCGCGCGCGCGAAGGGAGAGGATGAGCTGAAGGCCATCGAGGATGAAGCAACCGCGAGGGCTGAGGAGATAATGAGGACTGAGGAGGAGAAGTTGAGGGCCGTCGGGAGGTCGTTCGAGGAGAAGAAGGAAGATTTGATCCAGCGCGCGCTGAAAATTCTGCTCCCGAATGGAGAGGATTGATACTTGCCCGGGCTGACGGAGTACGAGGATGATGTATATGCGATAACCAAGGCGTATTTCGTGAGGGGAACGCTCCTCGACAAGACGTTCTTCAAGCTCGCCGTGGGGTTCACTAGTGTCGAGGAGTTGGCCGAGAGGCTCAGGGCCACGCGGTACGGTGTCGATATAGGAAGCGAGAAGATAACCGGGGCAAAGGAGTTCGAAAAGACATTAATGGGCAGCCTGATAGGCCTTCATTATCGCCTGATGCGCATATATTCATGCGAGGGCGTGCTGGATGTCATGTTTAACCGGTACATATCGTGGGACGTGAAGGCCGTGTTAAGGGGAAAGGCCGTGGGGCAGCAGTACGAGCGGATACTGGAAGGCCTCTACATGCGGGCGGAGGAGAGTCTCGGGAGGAGGGACCTCATAGTGAGGGCCGCGGCGGCGAAGGACCTCGGCGGCGCCGTCATGGGACTATCGGGCACCGAGTACTACGACGTAGCCCAGGAGGGGCTCAAGATATATGAATCGACCGGCGATCCCGCCTCATTTGATATAGTTATCGATAGATTTACCGTCGAGAATATAGCAGATATAGCAATAAAGAGCGGCGAGGATGAGGATACCTACATGGGCCGGTTGGTCCTTTCCATGGTAGACGAGTATAATCTGGGGCTAGCGCTCAGGTATCAGACGATAGGCCTGCCGGCTTCGCAGGCCGCCCAGCTCCTGATATCGCGGGGTAACCTGTACCTATCGCCCGATCCCCTGAGGAGACTGATATCCGAGGCGGCCCAGCCGCCATCCTACGCGGACCTCCTCAGGAGGACGCCCTACGGCGAGCATCTGCAGGGAGAGGCCGCTGAGGCAGTCGTGGGCTCCGTGGCGTCGTTCAGGCTTCACTTGGCGGAGGGCGCTTGGGCGGCCGCCGCTATGGAGTGCCCCGTGCTGGCTGCGCTCGTGTTCTTGGTGGAGAACGAGGTGAGGAACCTGTCGGCCATCGCCTTCGGGATAGAGAACAGGGTGCCCAAGGACGAGATCTACGGCCTACTGAGGTTCCCGACGTGATAATCGCGACGAACGTTTTTCCAAGTTCTACACAAACTCCTGATCGTCTGTGCGGGTACGCCGTCCGCAGCGATTTAATGTAAGATAATTACGCACCTAATCCAAACCGGAATTGCCCGGGATTAGTTTCGAATCTACCGCGAAGGTGTGGAAATGTCGGCGGCGGTCAACCTCAGTTCGATCCTCTTACCCCTCATCGATAGGGGCTGGAACAGCCTGCCCTTGCCCTCGTAGAACCTTATGAACCACTCATACGCGTGGAGCCTTATGTCCTGTATGTACACCATCAATCCCTCCAGCGCCGCGACCCCCAGATTACCCAGTATCCAGCCCGTATAGCCTACGGCCGCCATGACCCCGGTGACCCCCGTCGGATAGAACATGTTTATGATGTAAAGAAGCGCAATGTGGACCATAAGGAGGACCGCGAGCCTCAGATAACTTATTGAATTTGATATTATCTCTATAACGTTCACCAGCCAGTCTATGACGCTCTCCATATAGTTGCTCTCGAGCGCCTTTGTGACTATCATCCCGATGGACGCCGCCAACACTATGGGGAGCGTCACCTTGCTTATTGTCCCGGTCGTCACGCCGAGGGGCGTCATAACCGGTCCCATGACGGCGCTGAAGCTGTACCCGGACTCTATGAACGCGTAGCCCCAGAATAGCGCGGCTATGTAGAAGGCGTACACCGGGATCTTCTCAATGGCGGCCTTCCTGACGCCGCGCCCCCTGGCCTCCTGGTAGAAGCTCAGCGTGTATGCCGACAGTATGTGGCCCACTCCTATGAGCAGCGCGAGCACCAGCAGGAGATCCACTACGTACGCGCTGTTCACCGTGACTATGTCGTGCGCGGGTATTATGGGGAGCGGTATTCCGTACACGCTGCTCACGTGCACGATGCTCCACAGCTCGCGGCCGAACACCTCGCCGTCCAGCACTCCCATGATCGCCGCGCCGACCCCAAACGAGATTATCAGGTTGCCCCATCTCCTGAGGCTCTCGTATCCCCTGATCCTGAGGATCAACCCCAGTATCATCAGCAGTATCCCGTGTCCCAGGTCGCCGAACATGAAGCCGAAGAACGCCGGGAAGACGAACGATATTATTGTGGTGGGATCCACCTCCTTGCTGGATGGCGGCCCCTGTTGCAGGGTTATCAGCTCGTAGTTGCCGCTATACCTGTTGTTCCTGAAGAGGCCGGGCTCCTCCCCCGTGGGCTCCTCAATCCCTATGAAGTAACCGCTGAATTTCTCCACGAATTTACCCAGCATATCGGAGGGCACGTAACCCTCGATTATCGCAACCCTCTTCAGGTTGCTGGACCTCATGCGCGCCGTCTGCGACCTGGCGAGCTCGGCCCCCTCCAGAAGCTCCTCCAGTTCCCTCCCCTTATCGCTGGCTAGCTCCTTCACCTTCTCCTCCAGCTCCTTCACTTCCCCTCTGGCCCCCTCCAGCTCCTTCACTATCCTCTCATATGCCTGGCTGGGCGCGCTGGGATAGCCCTCCGGCAACCTCAGATACGAGACCTCAAATGCCCTCACCGCGCGCTCCACGTAATCCCGATCCTCCCTGAGCGCCACCACAACGCACAGCACATTCCTGGAGTCCAGCGGCTCGCTGTATATGATCCCCTTGTCGCCGACGCTCCTGACGATCTCCTCCAGGTCGCTCCTGTCGGCGACGAACGGCTCCATGTAGAACCTCCTCACGCCGACGAGCGACCCCACGTCGATGGTGAGCCCCGAGAAGGCGCTCACGGCGACCCTCAGCCTCTCGAGGGATTCCGCGCGCTTGTTGGCCTGGTCGAGCTTATCAAGCAGGGTCCTGAGCTCCCCGGCGGCCGCCTCCTCGCGGGCTTCCAGCTCCCCTATGAGGCCCGCGACATCCGCCGCCTCCACGACCATCCTCTTGCTCGCGGGATAGCCTTCCCTGAAGGAATCCATCACACCTACATCCTTCTTCAGATGCAGCCTGTCGGCCAGCGAAAGGAGGCGCGAGTAGAGTTCATCAACCCTTTGCGCCAGCGCGTAATCCAGAAATTCCTGGCTTTCCTCAGCGAAATGGAAGTATTCAAACGACATCAGGTCGGAGAGGAACTGATCGAGCCTTTCCCTGCTTGCCGCCAAGACCACGCGCTGGCTCCGCTCAACCGGCATACGGTGCGCCGCGTCCATGCCTAGATTTTAACTTTTTTATAGATGGGTTGCTTGGGGCACCGCGTGAGGGTTGTCGCTATAGGCGACAAGATATTCGTGAACGCGTTCAGGCTCATCGGAGCCGAGGGCGTGGAGGTATCCGGCTCCCGCGACATGCTGGACGCGTTGAGGCGCATAATAGATACCGGGGGCGTGGGCCTGGTGCTTCTCAGCGATAACCTGGCATCCCAGATAAGCCAGGACCTCGCGCTGATAAAGGGCAAGTACGCGGTGCCGCTCATATACGAGCTGCCATCCCCGGGCGGGGAACCTAAGGAGATGGATTACATGGAGATGATCAAGGGGATGATGAGCGCATGAGTTCCTCCGGCGTCAAGGTCGTGGACGATGTCGTGGAGCTCGAGATGAAGAAGCTGGACGAGATGCTCGAATCGTCGGAGTCGGAGGCGCTCGAGCGGGTGCGCAAACATGAGGAGGAGACGCTGAAGGAGCTGGACGACCTCCGGCGCGTTTATTCCATGAGGGCCGAGGGGATAAGGTCGAGGCTGCTCGGCATGGCCGAGATAAAGGCGAGGGGCGAGCTGCTGAAGCTGCTCGACGAGAAATCCGGCGACATAGTGAAGGAGGCGATGCGGGCCATATCGTCCATGGAGCGCGATGCAAAATACGAGAAAATCCTGGAGGCGCTGCTTCACGAGGCGTCGCAGGCGATAGGCTCCGCGGATCTCGTCGTGAAACCGGCCAAGCCGGACGCCGCCGTCGTGAAGAAGCTGCTCGCCAGAATCTCCAAAGGCAAGCGCTTCAAGGGCATCTCGTTCAGGCTGTCGGAGGACGCGGTGGACTCGATCGGCGGCCTCGTTGTGGAGAGCGCCGACGGGAGGGTGTCCTACGATAACACGTTCGAGGCGAGGCTGGCGCGCTATCAGGAAACTATTAAGGGCGCTATATTCGAGGAGATCAAGGGGGGTTAGTTCCATGTCGTCACAGGGCAGGATAACATGGGTCAGCGGCCCCGCGATAAAGGCCGACAACATGTCGGGCGCCAGCATGTATGAGGTCGTGAGGGTCGGCGAGGACAAGCTGATCGGTGAGGTAATAAAGCTGGAGGGAGACGTGGCATTCGTACAGGTTTACGAATCTACGAGCAATATAAGGCCCGGCGAGCCGGTCGAGAGGACCGGCCGTCCGCTCTCGGTGGCGCTGGGGCCCGGGGTGATAGGGAGCATATTCGATGGCCTTCAGAGGCCGCTCAACGAGATAGCCGGCATGGTCGGGTCTTTCATAAAGAGGGGGGTATCCGTCTCCAACATATCCATGGACAGGAAGTGGCACTACGTTCCGAACGTCAAGCAGGGCGATGAAATAGGCGGCGGCTGGATACTCGGGACAGTGCAGGAGACCCCGATACTGGAAAACCGCGTGCTTTCGCCTCCGAACCTTCCACCGTCGAAGGTGATCTCCGCCGAGCCGGAGGGGGATTACGACCTCGAGCACCCGATAGTCACGGTGGAGGGCAAACAGGGCAGACAGGATCTGATGCTTTATCATTACTGGCCCGTCAGACAGAAGAGGCCGTACACGGCAAGGCTGCCGCCCAACGTTCCGCTGGCGACCGGGCAGAGGGTGCTCGACACGTTTTTCCCGCTCGCAAAGGGAGGGACCGCCGCCATCCCGGGCGGCTTCGGCACCGGCAAAACCGTGACGCTGCACCAGTTGTCCTCGTGGGCCGACGCCAAGGTCGTGATACACGTGGGCTGCGGCGAAAGGGGCAACGAGATGACGGAGGTGCTCGTGAAGTTCCCCGAGCTGAAGGATCCGTACTCCGGGAGACCGCTGATGGAGAGGACCGTGCTAATAGCCAACACGAGCAACATGCCGGTCGCCGCCAGGGAGGCCAGCATATACACCGGTGTGACAATAGCCGAGTATTACAGGGACATGGGATACGACGTGCTCATGGTCGCTGACTCCACGAGCCGGTGGGCGGAGGCGCTGAGGGAGATAAGCGGCAGGCTGGAGGAGATGCCGGCCGAGGAGGGTTTCCCCTCGTATCTCGCGTCCAGGCTGGCCGAGTTCTACGAGAGGGCGGGCAGGGTCGAGGTCCTGGGATCGCCCAAACGCGTGGGCTCCGTCACCTTGGCGGGGGCAATATCGCCGCCCGGCGCCGACTTCACGGAGCCTGTGACCACGCACACGCTGAGGTTCGTCAGGGTATTCTGGGCGCTCGACACAGGCCTGGCGTATTCCAGGCATTATCCGGCTATAAACTGGATACTGAGCTATTCCGGTTATCTGGACTCCGTGCAGAGCTGGTGGGAGGAAAACGTGGACAAGGAGTGGAGATACCTGCGCGACAGGGCATACGAGGTCCTGCAGCGGGAGGACGCTCTGAAGGACATCGTGAGGCTGCTGGGGCCCGAGGCGCTCCCGGACGAGGAGAAGCTCGTGCTGGACGTGGCCAGGCTCATAAAGCTCGGGTTCCTGCAGCAGAACGCATACGATCCGGTGGATAGCTATGCGAGCCCCAAGAAGCAGGTCGCGCTGCTGAGGTTGTTCGTCGAATTCTACAACAGGGCGCTCGACGTCTTGGAGAAGGGCGCGAGGATCGATGACGTGCGCGCATCAAAGGTGGCGGCGCTCCTGCCGAGGCTCAGGTACGAGGTGTCGGAGGATCAGCTCTACAAGCTGGACGACGTGAGGAAACAGTTGCACGCCGAGTTCGATTCGATGCTCGCGGAGGTGACGAGGGAAGTTGTCTAGCTGGGGAGGAGTCGAGTACAGCAGCATCAAGGAGATAAGGGGGCCGCTTCTGGCCGTAGAGGGCGTCACCAGGGCCGCGTACGACGAGCTAGTCGAGATAGAGCTGCCGACCGGCGAAAGGAGGCTCGGCAGGGTCCTGGAGACGGGGTTGGGACTGGCTATTGTCCAGGTGTTCGAGGGCACCTCCGGGCTTTCCACCAGCGGGATAAAGGCCAGGTTCCTGGGCAGGACCCTGGAGATGCCCGTCTCGCCGGACGTAGTAGGGCGCGTGTTCGACGGCCTCGGGAGGCCTCTGGATGGCCTTCCCGCGCCGGTCGGCGAGGGAAAACTGGACGTCAACGGATCGCCCATAAACCCGGCCAGCAGGGAGTATCCGGAGGACTTCATACAGACGGGGGTATCGGTGATAGACGGCATGCTGACGCTCGTGAGGGGGCAGAAGCTGCCGATATTCTCCGGCTCGGGTCTGCCCCACAACCTGCTGGCGGCGCAGGTGGCCAGACAGGCCACGGTGAGGGGCGGCGAGGAGTTCGCGGTCGTGTTCGCCGCAATAGGCGTTCAGCACGACGAGGCGGAGTTCTTCCGCAAGTCGCTCGAGGAATCCGGCGCCCTGAAGAGGAGCGTACTGTTCCTGAACTTGGCGGACAATCCAGCCATGGAGAGGATAATGACGCCCAGGGTAGCACTGACCGTTGCCGAGTACTTGGCGTTCGATCTGGACATGCACGTGCTGGTAATACTCACGGACATGACGAACTACGCCGAGGCGCTGAGGGAAATAAGCGCCGCCAGGGAGGAGGTTCCGGGCAGGAAGGGCTATCCCGGATATCTGTACACGGATCTGGCGACCATCTACGAGAGGGCGGGCAGGATAAAGGGCAGGAAGGGCTCGATAACCCAGCTTCCCATACTGACTATGCCCAGCGATGACATAACGCATCCGATACCCGACCTGAGCGGCTACATAACGGAGGGGCAGATCGTGCTGGGCAGGGAGCTTTACAGGAAGGGCATTTACCCGCCGGTCGACGTGCTGATGAGCCTGAGCAGGCTGATGAAGGACGGAATAGGCGAGGGCAAGACGAGGGGCGATCATTCGGAGGTCAGCAACCAGCTTTACGATGCATACTCAAGGGCCGTCGACCTGAGGGCGCTGGCCGAGATAATAGGGAGGGGCGGGCTCTCGGAGGTAGACCTGAAATACCTCGCGTTCGGGGACGCGTTCGAGCGCACGTTCCTGAGCCAGCCCTATAACGAGAACAGAAGCATAGAGAGGACGCTCGACCTGGCATGGGATATACTGTCCATACTGCCCGAGGGCGAGCTGACAAAGATAAAGAGGGCGAATATCGAGAAATATTATAAGGGCAGGTCGGAGGGTAAATGAGCTCCCTCAGGAAGGTCCAGCCCACCAAGCTTCAGCTCATAAATCTTAAGAGGAATGTATCGGTGTCAAGGCGCATACACAAGATACTCGAGGATAAGAAGGAGGTACTCCTGAGGGAGCTCAACGAAAACGTGGAGAAGGCCAAGACCATAAGGCACAAGCTCTCGGAAGACCTTCTGAGTGCGTACGGTCATCTGCTGAAGGCGTACGTGGACATGGGATCCACGAAGCTCGATAATATAGCCGGCTCCTCCAAGACGAGGCTGGACGTGGACGTCAAGGTCAAGAAGGTTATGGATGTGAGGATACCGGTCCTCATAATGAGGCAGGGCGGATCGGCCGCCAGATATGGCGTCATGGATACGAGCCCGGAGCTGGACGAGACCGTGAGGAGGCTCTCGTCTTCGTTGGCAGATATACTGAAGGCGGCGGAGGTGGAGAACACGATCTTCAGGATAGCTGCCGAGCTGAAGAGAACTCAAAGATTGATAAACGCCCTCGAATATATCATCATACCTAGATACACAGAGGATATAAAATTCATATCAATGGTGCTTGAGGAGCGTGAACGCGAGGAATTCATAAGGTTGAAGAAGCTTAAATATGTCATCGAGGAGAGGCGCTCCGGGGAATGAGCGACGAGGTTAACGCGGCGTTCAGCTCGGTCGTAAGCGAGATAAGGAAGATGAAGGAAGACCAGAGAAAGGCGGTGCAGGAGCGCTTAGATGATATAAAGAACAAGTATGAGGGCATGGTCAGGGAGATTCAAGCTCAAAGGGGCACAATCCGCTAGGAATTCAACGGACGTCGAATGGCCGCATTTCCCGGGTAGAGGTTCTCACCTGACGGGTCACTCCGATCGGCTCGAACTGCCGGCCCGCGGCACGTGGGGTATAGTAATCTTTAAAGAGTACTTAGGGGCCCCCACAGCCCGTATGTTTGGCGATTTCCTCCTGATGCTGCAGTCGGCGGCGCTCTCATCCAGCTACGGGATGGGGCTTCTGGCAGCCGGCATAGCGTTCGGGCTGGCCGCCGTGGGCGCCGGAATAGCAATGGCCAGGATAGGCTCCTCCGGCTTGGCGGTCACAGCTGAGAAGCCCGAGCTGAGGACGTGGAGCATAGTGATACTGGCGTTCGGAGAGACGATAGCCATATATGGAATAGCAATCGCGATATTGCTCTTGGGCCGCCTGCCAAGCTGAAAGTCACATAATATTTCTTTTTACGAGTTTTTCCGTCAATTCATATGCGAATAACATCATGGCGAACAGCACGACGATCGATGCGGCAATTGCCACTACTATCGCAGCGACGGATCCCAATCTGCCGGATAGTGCCCAGTAGGTTCCCACCAGAACTCCCGCGGAACTCCCCCCTATAAGCGCGGCCAGCGCCAGCGCGTACAAGTGCCGCCACAGGCGACTCCTGCCCCCGGGCACGCGCTATGGCACCATTTCTCATTTATAAGAGCACGGGAATTTGGCGATGGAATCCCCGGTCCTATTCTCGCAGTTTACATGCGAAACCCGACGCCCTTCAGAAGGGCCTGACCGCGAGATACGCGTGCCTGAGCGTGGGCGCCAGACCCGTCAACCTCCTGCCGCTCCTCGATGAGAAGAATAGCGCAAGCCTCAGTGCATCTGCCATGCAGGAGATATCTGAAATGTGGCATTCGTTCAGCTGTTTCTTCCTGACGAATCTGTATGCTGCACCAAATACGGAGAATTTTCTGGTCAGCTCTTCGGCATATGACTGCAGATCTATAGCCTCGCTCGCGTTCGATATGCGCTCGAATAGCATCTCGGCCGACATCACGCTCGGGAGAATGCCCTCGCCGAGCATGGGCAGCACAGCCCCGGCGGCCTCGCCCACGGCCGTTACCGCCATGCCCGCCGCCCTGAAGAGCGGCCTCAGGATCCCCGGCGGGGAGATCCTGATAGGCCTTCCCTCCCTGCGCAGCACCTCATCCGGCGGATGCTTATCCAGGAACTCGGAGATTTGTTTAAGATGCCCGTGGTGCAGATCGCCGGCGCCTACGAAGAACTCACCGTTTGTGAGCGGAAAGTACCACAAATACCCCGTATAGCGCGGAAATGGCTTGACGTAGAAGCCGTCCATGGGCGGGTTTCTGTAGCGGACCAGGAGTTGATAGGCCGGCAGCACGAGGTCAGCCCCGTCCTCCGCGGGGCCTATGACGGACCTGTGAACCCCCGTCGCGTCCACGATCAGGCCGGACTTCACATCGGGGATCCCCCTGACCCTCACCGGATATCTCACCTTGAACGAGCGGGCCAGATCCACTATTAACGCGGGCTTGTCGAACGTAGCCAGATGGCGCGTCGGGACGCGGTACAGCCTTCCCCCCAGATCCACGTAGATGCCGTCCGCCTCCCTGATGATGTATCCGTCGATATCCAGGTCGATCGAGCGCAGATACCCCCGATGCCGTCCACGCTCGTCGCCCAGGCGCACACGGAATGATATTTACTGATATCCTGGGCCTCGATGCCCTCGACGTCGATGCCCTCCCGCGAGAGCTTGGCCCCCAGGTAGGCGCCCGCTACGCCCGCGCCCACTATCGTTACGCGCGCCAACGCACTGGCCTTTATCATCAATCATATTTTATTTTAAGCACCGCTTTCGATGGGCCGTCGTGAGCCTTGTCAGGGATGTGAACCTGGCGCCCCAGGGGCGCAATAAGATAGAGTGGGCGATGGCGCATATGCCCGTGCTCGCATCGCTGGTCGAGGAGATGGAGGCCGAGAGGCCCCTGAAGGATGTGCGCGTCGGCATCAGCTTGCATCTGGAGGCCAAGACCGCGGTGCTAGCCATAAGCCTCGAGAGGCTCGGTGCTCGGGTATCCATAACGTCGTCGAATCCGCTGAGCGCGCAGGACGACGTCGCGGCGGCCCTCTCGAAGATCGTACATCGCGTTTACGCGTGGAGGGGCGAGGACGATCGGGAATACGAGGAGAATCACAGGCGCATCTTGGCGGAGAGCCCGCAAATTCTGGTGGACGACGGCGCGGATCTATCCGTGATGGCGCACAGGTTCGGCGCGGCGGGCGGGGTGATCGGGGCAACCGAGGAGACAACGACCGGCGTGCTCCGCTTCCGCGCGATGGAGAGGGACGGCGTGCTCGGCTTTCCCGTGATGGCGGTCAACGACGCGAAGAGCAAGCACCTCTACGATAATCGGTTCGGGAGCGGGCAGAGCGTCGTGGACGGCATAATGAGGGCTACTAACCTTCAGATGGGCGGCAAGCGCGCGGTGGTCCTCGGGTACGGCTGGGTGGGAAAGGGCGTCGCCGAGAGGCTGCGGGGAATGGGCGCGCGCGTCATCGTGGTCGAGGTGGATCCCTTCAAGGCGCTCGAGGCGTACATGGATGGGTACGACGTGCTGGGATCGATCGACGCCGCCAAGATCGGGGATATATTCGTTACCTGCACCGGGAACATCAACGTGCTGACCGGGAGGCACTTCGACGTCATGAAGGACGGCGCGATCCTAGCCAACGCCGGGCACTTCGATGTGGAGGTAGACGTCAGGTCCCTGAGATCCATGGCGACATCGGAGGTGGACGTGAGGCTAAACGTCAAGGAGTTCCGGCTGAAGGACGGCCGTCGTCTCTATCTGTTGGGGGAGGGCAGGCTCGTGAACTTGGTGGCCGCCGACGGACA